>CAIXXC010000248.1 GCA_903923205.1 uncultured Rhodospirillales bacterium
GAAGGGCTGAAGATGTCGCCCTTCAAGGTCGTCGAAAACTTCCAGCTGAAACGGGACCTGGTCACCTTCCTGCAGAACTCGGTTCGTGATCCGAAGCTCCAGCTCGAGGACATGAAGGTCAAGCTGCACGCCGTCATGCGCCTGCGGGAGCGGATCATCTCGATCCTTGACCAGTTTGGCCGTGACGCGCTGGTTGGGACGCTCCGCTTGCACATGGAAGATGTCGAGACTGAGGTCCGCCGTCGAATTCTTGAACTCCCGGACGGGACCGTGCGCATCGCCCAGTTCATGGACTCAACCCTGCGCGAGAACGCCCTGCAGAAGCTGGCCCTGGCCGTGACCGTCAAGGGCGACCAGATGACCCTCGACTATCGGGGCACGTCGCCGCAATTCATGAATCGATCAGTCAATTGCAATCTGACGTCATTCACGGCGGCGCTCATCACCAATATGCTGCAATCGGTGTGGCCGGACTTGCCGCCGACGCAGGCGGTGATGTCGCAGATCCATATCATCACCGACCCGAGATCGATCATCAATCCAGAAGGCGAGATGCCGCAGGCGATGAGCCTGATGCCCTTGTTCAAGGGCGATATCTCGCTGACCATTCCCCTCAACAAGTTCAACTACAGCCTGCCGCATCGCTATACAGCTGTGATCGCGCCGCAATACGATCAGGCGGCGACGTTGATCTATGGTGGACTGACGCAGCACGGTGACCCGACCGGTAATTTCTGCGCCGATATCAACGGCAATGGTCAGGGTGCGCGTTCCCACGCGGATGGCGAGCACTCGATCTCGCCGGTTTTCGGCTACATGTGCGATACCGGCGAGCATGAATTGTCTGAAGAAGACACGCCGATTGTGCGGCTTGGCGCGCAGCGTCTGGCGAAGGACCGGATCGCATGGGGCAAGTATCGCGGCGGCATGGGCTATGAGCAGATCGCCACGGTGCGTCACTCCGGCCTCTGGGGTTTCATGACTGGTTGCGAAGGCTCGAAATTCCCGTCGACCCAAGGGTTGTTCGGCGGCTATTCGTGCCCGGCCTATACCTTGTGCAAGATCAAGGGCGTCAATGTTTTCGACGTGCTTCGCGACGAGCCCAAGGCGATCGAGGTGTTCGATATCGTCAAGCTGATGAACGAGCGGCCGATCAAGGGCGCGAAATACACCAGTAACGACATGGGCATGACCTTCGAGCTGTGTAACGAAGGCGAGATCTACATGATCTGCCAAGGTTCTGGAGGCGGTTACGGGGACGTGCTGGAGCGCGACCCCGCCTTGGTGATGAAGGATTTGGCAGAGGATCTGATGTCGCACGAAAATGCTCGCGACATCTACAAGGTCGTCTATGACGAGCTGACCCTAGTCGTGGATGAAGCGGCAACGGCTGAACTGCGGGCCGCCTATCGGCGGGAGCGCATCGCGCGCGGCAAGCCCTTCGACGCGTTCTGCAAGGATTGGGTCTTGGCTGAACCACCGGGCGATGTGCCGTATTTCGGCAGCTGGGATAATCCGAAGGAAATTTACGCGATCTTCGGCGACGTCAGGAACAAAATGGATGCCGACAAGATCGTCGGGATGTACATGCCCAATCCGAAGGACATCAAGATCGGCGAGCTTGAGGCCAAGATCGAACAGCTCCAGGCCCAGCTCGCAGCAACGTCGAGCTAGCCGAATCGGGCCTAAATCCGACTGCCCCGATCGAATGACTATGGTTGGGGCAGTTGATTTTCTTCAGTAGACCCAGCCCGCGGAGAAAACCATGGCTGTGACGATCAACCAGCGCGAATTCAGCTTCCTGTTGTATGAATTCCTCGACACGGAGAAGCTGCTGGAGCGGCCGCGCTATACTGAGCATTCGCGCGACATCTTCGATTCCATGCTCGAAACCGCGAACAGGATCGCGACCGACTTCTTCGCCCCGCATAACGCCAAGGGCGATGAGCACGAGCCCGTTTTCGAAGCGGGTAAGGCCAAGGTAATGCCCGAAGCCTTCAAGGCGTGGCGCGCTTTCGCGGAAGCCGGTTTTCTCAGCGCCCATTGGGAAGCAGACGAGGGTGGTCTCCAGCTTCCCGAGGTCGTGCTGCGCGCGGCGATGGCGGCGTTCTTCGCCGCCAATGTGTCGACTGCAGGTTACCCCTTTCTCACGATCGGTGCCGCGAACATGCTGCGGGTCTTTGGCACCGAAACGCTGAAACAGAATTACCTTCCTGCGCTTGGAGACGGCCGCTCCGCCGGCACGATGGCACTGACCGAGCCGGGGCAGGGATCATCACTCGGCGATATCAAGACCTATGCGGTGGCCGACCCAAACGGCACCTATCGCCTGTTCGGCCAGAAAATGTTCATCTCCGGCGGTGATCAGGACATTACCGAGAACATCATCCATATGGTGCTGGCTCGGATTCAGGGAGCTCCACCGGGAGCGAAGGGCATTTCACTGTTCCTGGTTCCTAAGTTCCTCGTCAATGAAGAGGGCGTGCCGGTCGAGCGCAATGATGTCGCGCTGGCCGGCCTGTTGCACAAGATGGGATGGCATAACACGACCTCCACGGTGCTCTCCTTTGGCGAGCGGGGTGGAGCGGTTGGTTATCTGCTCGGCGAGCCCCATCGCGGGCTTGCCCATATGTTCCAGATGATGAACGAAGCCCGGATCGGTGTCGGCCTCGTTGCCTCGTGCATTGCCTATCGAGGTTTCTCGGAATCCCTGTCCTACGCCAAGGAACGCCCGCAAGGACGGCTGCCCTCGGCGAAGGACCCGTTATCGAAGCAGGTGCGCCTGATCGAGCATGCCGACGTCCGCAGGCTCTTGCTGGCTCAGAAGGCCTATGCCGAAGGGGCACTTGCGCTTTGCCTTTATGCCAGCGCTCTCTTCGAGGATCAGCAAACCCATCCTGACCCGGGCGAACGCGATCGTGCCGCCCTCTTGCTCGACGTCCTGACCCCCGTGGTGAAGTCGTGGCCGTCAAAATATGGCTGTGCTGCGAACGACATGGCGATCCAGGTTCTTGGGGGCGCCGGCTATACCAAGGACTATATCCTTGAGCAGCTCTATCGCGATCAGCGCCTGAACCCGATTCACGAGGGGGCGGAGGCCGTTCACGGGCTTGATCTGCTCGGACGGAAGGTCGTGATGCAGGGTGGCGCCGGCTATCGGCTGTTCGCCGAAACCGTGACCGCCGAAATTGACCGAGCGCGTGACACGGCTGATCTTGCGCCTTTTGGCAACGCTCTAGCCGAGGCGCTACAGCAATTAACGGAAGTGACGCCGATACTGGTCGCCTTGCAGGGCTCAGATCCGGACCGCGCCCTAGCCAATGCAACGATCTACCTTGATGTCTTCGGGAAAGTCACGGCGGCCTGGATGTGGCTGCGTCAGGCTGGCGTGGCGAGTAGGGCGCTCGCTGCTTTCGGCGATGAGGCTGATGCGGATTACTACCGAGGAAAATTGCACGCGGCGCGCTATTATTTCCAATGGGAATTGCCGGGAAGCGCCGCGCAGTTCACCTTATTGCGTGCTATCGACACGGTACCCTATGACATGCAGGAGTCCTGGTTCCAATGAGTAACGTCGTCCAAATCCAGAAGCAGGGAAACATCGCGATCGTCACGATGAACCTGCCACCCATGAACGTCCTTTCAGCCGCCAACCGATCGGGGCTCTACGACGCGTTCACCGCGCTTGACCAGGATGCGTCGGTTGCCGGGATCATCGTAACCGGGGCAGGGCGTTGCTTCTCTGCAGGCGCTGACATCACCGAATTCAAGGGCAAAGGTGATGCCGCGTTCTCTGAAGGCCGCGATCTCTCCGTCGTCTGCGACGTTCTCGACGCCAGCACGAAGCCCGTCGTGGCCGCGATCCATGGATTTGCTTTCGGCGGTGGCTTTGAAGTCGCATTGTCGTGCCATTACCGGGTCGTCGCGCCGGGCACCCAGGTTGGGCTGCCGGAGGTCAATCTCGGCTTGCTCCCGGGAGCCGGCGGCACGCAACGGACGCCGCGCCTCATCGGGGTCGAGCAGGCCACCAAGATCATCACCAGCGGCGCTCCCGTCGATGCCAAATCCGCACTTTCCCTGGGTCTGATCGATCAGATTGTCGAAGGTGATGTGATCGCGGGTGCCAAGGTCTTCATCGACGGCCTTCTCGCCAAGGGCGACAAGCCTCGCCGGATCCGCGATATCGTCATCGATCCCGGGAGTTTTCCGGCCGATTTCTTCGCCAAGACCCGCGTTGCCGGCACAAAGAAACGCGCGCTTGCATTCGCGACCCAGCGAATAATCGACTGCGTCGAGGCCGCTGCGACCAAGTCATTTGACGAAGGCATGAAAGCCGAATGGGCGAATTTCCTCGCCTGTATGGCGTCGTCCGAATCAGGCGCGTTGCAGCATGCGTTCTTTGCCCAGCGCGAAGCCGCGAAGGTTCCGGATGTTCCGGCCGGGACCAAGGAACGCAGTGTCAAGAAGACCGGTGTCGTGGGCGGCGGCACGATGGGTCGCGGCATCGCGATTTCGCTGGCGATGGCAGGCTATCCGGTTACGCTGATGGAGGCGGATGCCGCGCGCGCCGAGGCTGCGGTGGCTGCAATCCGTGCCGAATTCGAAAAGCTTGGCAGCAGCGGCAAGATGAAGGCCGAGCAGGCGGCGGCGAGTGCTGCCCTTGTCACGGGTACGATCTCCGACAAGGATCTCGGTGACTGCGATCTCGTCATTGAGGCTGTGTTCGAGAATTTTGAGATCAAAAAGGCGATGTCGGCTCAGCTGGGCGCGGCCTGCAAACCGGGCGCGGTGATTGCCAGTAATACGTCGACGCTTGATGTCGATGTGCTCGCCCAAGCCAGCGGTCGGCCAGCTGACTTCCTGGGGATGCATTTCTTCAGCCCGGCCCATGTCATGAAATTGCTGGAAGTCGTGCGCGGCAAGGAAACGGCGCCTGACACGCTGATGACGGCGATGGCCGTCGGCCGCAAGTTGCAGAAACACACCGTGATCTCCGGCGTTTGCTTTGGCTTTATCGGCAATCGGATGCTTGAGCCCTATGTCCGTGAATCGGAGGCGTTGTTGCTGGAAGGTGCGACCCCGGGACAGATCGATCGCGCCCTTGAAGCCTTCGGGATGGCGATGGGTCCATGCCGGATGATGGATCTTGCGGGCGTCGATGTCGGTGCCAAGACCGTGATCGAGCGTGACAAGGACGGCATGCTGCCGGACGATCCCACCTATCGGGTCGTCTGCCGGGAGTTGGAGAAGCTCGGTCGCTTTGGGCAGAAGACGGGCAAGGGCTATTACCGGTACGAAGGTCGCAACGCGATCGAGGACCCTGAAGCTCAGGCCGTGTTCGATGATCTGGCGCGCCGGGCGGGCATCGCCCGGCGGAATGCGATCGAGGACAGCGAGATCGTCGAGCGCTGCATCCTGCCGCTGATCAATGAAGGCTTCCTGATTTTGGAAGAGGGAATTGCCTACCGCTCGTCCGACCTCGATACGGTCTTCCTGTCCGGCTATGGCTTTCCTGCCGAACGTGGTGGCCCGATGTATTACGCCGGGCAGGCGGGCCACAAATGGCTTCGTGATCGCCTGTTGCACTATGCCGAGACCCGTGGCAATGCCCAGGGTTACTGGGCCCCCGCCAGGTCTCTCGAAGCACTGGCAGCGTCAACCCCCAAGAAATAATCGAAAACAGGAGAATTCCCATGAAAGACGCAGTCATCGTCTCGACCGCCCGGACACCCATCGGACGCGCCTATAAGGGTGCATTCAACGACACCAGATCGCCGACCATGCTCGGCCATGCTCTGGCCCATGCCGTGGCGCGCGCGGGTGTTGACCCCGCCGAGATCGATGACGTGATCATCGGCACGGTGCTGGCGGCAGGTACCGCGGGCATGAACATTGCCCGTAACGCGGCGCTCGCCGCCGGTTTCGGCTACAGCCCGGCCGCGCAGACGATGGACCGGCAATGCGCCTCCGGCCTGATGGCGATCGCCACTGGCGCGAAGCAAATCATGGTCGATGGCATGAGCATCGTCGCCGCCGGCGGACAGGAGAATATCTCCGCCGAACAAGCAGCTTATTTCGAGCGGATCGGCTCTATGTCCGACCCCAACGTCATCGCAAAGGCACCTCATGCCTATATGCCGATGCTGCTGACGGCCGAAAACGTCGCCAACGTCTACAAAATCTCACGCGAAGCCCAGGATGCCTACGCTCTCTCCTCGCAGCAGCGCACGGCGAAGGCGCAGGCCGATGGTCGCCTGGATGCCGAAATCGTCCCGATGACGACAACGGTCGTCAATGTTGACAAGAAGACCGGTGAAACGACACGCAGCCAGGTAACCCTTGCCAAGGACGAGGGCAATCGCCCCGAGACCTCGCTTGAAAGCCTCGCAGCACTCAAGCCAGTTATCGAGGGTGGCAGCATCACCGCAGGTAACGCCAGCCAGCTTTCGGACGGTGCCTCGGCCTGCGTCATCATGGACGGAACGCTTGCCGCGAAGCGTGGCCTCAAGCCGCTCGGCCTCTATCGCGGCATGTCGGTTGCGGGCAATGCGCCTGAAGAGATGGGTATCGGTCCGGTCTACGCGATCCCGAAGCTCCTGAAGCAGCACAACCTGACGGTCGCCGATATCGACCTTTGGGAGCTTAACGAGGCGTTCGCCTGTCAGGCGCTGTATTGCCGCGATTTCTTGGGCATCGATCCTGACAAGTACAACGTCAATGGCGGCGGCATCTCGATTGGACATCCCTACGGCATGACCGGCGCTCGCCTGGTCGGCCATGCCCTGATCGAGGGGCGTCGTCGCGGCGCTAGGCTCGTGGTCGTGACGATGTGTATCGGTGGCGGCATGGGTGCCGCCGGCCTCTTCGAGGTGTTACCGTGACCAACCCGCAGGCAATTTTTGACCTGACCGGCAAGGCTGCCTTCGTTACCGGTGCATCGAGCGGGATCGGGCTTCATATTGCGCAGATGCTGGCGCGTGCCGGGGCCGCAGTGGCCCTTGGCGCACGCCGTACAGATAAACTGGAGGCGGCCGTTGGCAAATTGAAGGCCGAGGGACGCAATGCCTGCGCGGTGCCGCTGGATGTCACGAACCCGGAGTCCATCACTGCGGCGGTCGAGTCTGCCGAGGCTCAACTCGGCCAACCGCTCGACATCCTCTTCAATAATGCTGGGATTGTTTATACGGAACGCTTCCTCAGCCAGGAACTTTCCGAGATCGACAAGATTTTCGACACCAATTTGCGCGGCGCCTTCCTGGTGATGCAGACCGTTGCCAAGGGTATGGCTAAGCGAAAATCAGGGTCGATTATCAACATTTCGTCGTCTTCCGGACTGCGCACGGGTGGCTACATGTCGAGCTATGGATCTTCCAAGGCCGGGCTTATCCATTTGAGCGGCATCGCCGCGCTCGAACTTGCCAACAAGGGCGTTCGGGTCAACACGATTTGCCCCGGCAGCATGCAGACCGACATGATGGCGGCATTCGATGATCACGGGCTCACCGAGAATGTCGTGAAGCGAATCCCGATGCGCCGTGTCGGCTCGGTAAGCGAGTTGGACGGCGTAACACTGCTGCTGGCCTCTGCTGCCGGCAGCTATATCACAGGGGCCGTGATCGCGGTGGATGGCGGCCAGACACTGAGCTGGATGTGAGCGGGATCGGGCTTCAAAGAAGCCCCATCTTTCGCGCCGCATTAATGGCCTGTAGGCGGCTGGTAACGGCCAATTTGGCGTATACGTTCTTCAGATGAAACTTGACGGTGTTTTCCGACACCTGTGTGCGTCGGGCTATCTCCTTGTTGGAAGCACCATTCGCCAGGAACACCAGGATATCGATTTCGCGTCGAGTCAGAGGTTCCAGGGGCTCAAAGCGGTCGCTCGTCGCCGCCTTTCCGCTCTCGCCACCGCCGACAGACAGAAGCGTCGCGACGAAAGCGGCCAGCAGGCCGTTGCCGTCCCCATGCTCGAGCGTATCGGATTCTAGACGCAGGAGCCGGATCACTTCGGGACCTTCGTCAACGACGGTTCGAATGTATCCCCCCGCCTGCGCCAGGTGGAGAGCCTGACGCAGATATCGCCGCGCCGCGGGTTCCGCGCCCTTCCGGGCATACGCGAGCGCCTCCAGCACGTGAAGCTTGATCTGACGCCTGATGCGCCCGCTTTGTTGGGCGATCGTCAGCTGCCGTGTGATCTCGCGCAAAGCCTCATCGGTTGTGCCATTATGAATGGCCAAGCGAATACGACCGATCGTGTCGCCCTCGGTATCCTCTGCGAATGGAATCCATCCCTCGGGCAGGGGTGCCCCGACCGCCTCTCGCAACCGCCCCGACAGTGATTGCGCCTGGACGGTCTCGCCCTGCAGGAGCAAGCGGCGGATCCGCTCGGCATTGACGATCCGCACCAGACGGGGCAGGGCGTTGGTCAGGCCGATTGCCTCCGCCTCGTCGAGGAGGGATTCGGCGTGGCGCGGGCGTCTGCGAAGATCGTCAATTCGGGCCATGGCAACATAGGCGACCGCCAGATAGTCCAGCAAGGTGGCCTGCGTGATCATCTCCCGGCACTCGTTGAACAGTGCTTCCGCCTGATCGATTTCATTCGCCTCATAAAGAGCCTGGATGAAGCATGCGACGAGTGCCGCGCCGGCAAGGGATTCTCCCATTCTGATTCCGGTCTCGGCAAGGCCGAGGCGACAGCATTCCAGGCTTTCGGCAAGACGTCCCTGCATCAGTAGGGCGACCGCGGTGTTGGCTATGGCATAGCCAAGGGTGAAACGCGATTCCGCCCGGTTGCTGCAGGCGCGGGCGATCACGAGAAATTCCTTCGCCGCGTCGAAGGCGCCGGCGGTCAGTGCGAGGTATCCCTTGAGGTTCGCGGCGGCACCCAGTTCAAAGGCGCGAAACCCGTGGAGATCGACGCTGTGGACATCGACGGCACGGATCGTTTCGTCCGCTGTCGTCAGATCGCCCACCAGGGTTGAGACCATGGCGCGGACGATGCGGGGGTCTGTAACGGCACCGCGACGAT
The DNA here is from genome assembly GCA_903923205.1 of uncultured Rhodospirillales bacterium. Classification (GTDB taxonomy): domain Bacteria; phylum Pseudomonadota; class Alphaproteobacteria; order ATCC43930; family CGMCC-115725; genus CAIXXC01. The sequence goes on from CAIXXC010000248.1 coordinate 9,026, forward strand.
CACCCGCATCCTGGTCCTCCAACGTCCCCAGAACAGGAACCAGCTTCGCCCGTCGTCTGAGGAAAGTGAGTGCCCAGGCGATCTTGACCGTCAAATCGGGGCGAGCGGCGATCTCATCCGTGGGCAGGCGCTCAGCCCATCTCTCAACAGTGGTCAGATGAGCATCGGCGATCAGCCGGGAGAACCAGAGATCCATGGTATCTGCCGCGCGGGAATAGTCGGACGCCGCGAGCGCGTGATAGGCGGCGTCTTCAAAATGATCATGAGCCCGATACCAGGCCATTGCGCGACGGTGAATATCGAGGCTCGGATCGTCGACGCTTTGCCGCAATTGTTCCTGCAGGAATGTCGAAAACAACGAATGAAGGCGGAACCAGCGCCTCTCGGAATCGAGGCTGCGGACGAACAACCCTGATCGCTCGAGAAACAGCAAAATCTCTTGCGACCCCGAATGTCCCATCACCGCATCACAAAGTGGTGCCGATAACCGCGTCAGCAGCGACGCGCGGCGCAGGAAATCCTGGATCGCCGGGGTCTGCAGGCCGAGCACATTATCCGCGAGGTAATCGGCAAGTTCAGGGGGGCGGAAATCGCCGAGATCGCCCAGCGTGCGCCGAAGCGATGGACTGACGAGGGAAAGCCGGAAAAGTTGCAACGCTGCCGGCCAGCCTTCCGTCTGTCGGTACATGACTTCGGTTTCGTCCGCACGGATGTTCAGATCTGGCACGGTGGCAAAGAAACGGAGAACTTCGGCAAACGAAAAGCGCAGATCATCGGTTCTAATCACCGCAGCGAGGTTGTTGACCACAAGTCTGGCGAGACCAATGTCCGGTACGGAGCGGGTACCGATGAAAATCCGAACCGTCTCGGGGATGCGCTCCAATACCTCGCGAAAGAAGTTCAGAATCGCCTTGTCGTTGAGGTGCTGGAATTCGTCGAGAAACAGGCTGACCGGCTGACCGGCTTCGATCAGCGCGCTCACGAACCAGTCGACGGGCCGCCAGAGCCCCGATCCAGCCCCATCCTCCGCCTCGGGAAGGACGCGATCAGGCGAGACACGTCGGACCGCCGCGACGAGGCCCTGAAGGTGGAGGAAAAGCCGACGCGGATCATTGTCGGCTTCGTCCAGGGTCAGCCAAGCGGTACTGATGCCCATCGAGTCGCTGGCCGTTTTAGCTTGCTGCATCAAGGTGGACTTGCCGTGACCGGCAGGGCCTTGAATCAGGATCACGCGATGCGAGGCATTTTCCAGCAGCCGCTCCAACAGCACATCGCGGCGGATAGCGCCCGCGAATTCCGGGGGCGCAAAATACTTATGGCTGGAACCGGCGGCGAAGGGGGTATTGCGCAATGCCCTCAGCGCCCGCTCCATTCCTGATCCCTCTCGGCTTGTTCCGCTTGCCAACACTCTTGGGGTTTATGCCACAGACAGAGCGTGTTCGTGCTACGGCCTTTTTGACCGCCCTTGCCCAGAATTCAAGATATAAGAGGGGGTCAATGCCCGTTAACCCCGATCAGTGATTGGGTCGATACGTCAAACTGCTCGCAACACAGAACCTGCAGGTAACTCTTGATGACATTTAAGCGGATTCACTACGCCTGGGTGGTCATGAGCGTCACCTTTGTCGCGCTCCTGCTGGGGGCGGGAATTCGCTCGACCCCTGGTGTTCTGATCGTCCCGCTGGAACAGGAATTCGGTTGGTCGCGCGCGGAGATCGGCGCCGCAATCGGGGTCAACATCATGCTGTTCGGCCTTATGGGTCCGTTTGCCGTCGCGATCATGGACCGCTTCGGCCCGCGACGGACGATTTCCGCCGCTTTGGGCCTGCTGGCAGTCGGCGTTTTTCTCACGATTTTCATGCAGACGCGGTGGCAACTGATGGCCCTGTGGGGTGTCGTCGTCGGCTCCGGCAGCGGTATTGTCGCCACCGTATTTGGTGCGACCATCGCCAATCGTTGGTTTGTCCGCCACCGCGGCCTCGTGGTCGGCATACTGACGGCGAGCGGTGCAACGGGCCAGTTGATCTTTCTGCCCTTGCTCGCGAGCCTTGCCGTTCATTTCGGCTGGCGTTCGGTTTCGCTGGCCCTCGCGATTGCAGCGACAGCGTTGATACCGTTTGTTGCCCTCCTGCTTCGGGATCGACCCTCCGATCTCGGCCTCGCGCCCTATGGCGGCAGTTATGTCGAGCCTGCGGCGAGGTCTCAGGGAAATCCTGTTGTCCGCGCCTTCCACGCACTGGCGTCAGGATTGCGATCGCGGGATTTCTGGCTGCTTTCGGGTAGTTTTTTCGTCTGTGGTGCGTCAACCAACGGCCTGATCGGAACACATCTGATCCCGGCCTGCGTCGATCACGGTATCCCGGAGGTCAGTGCCGCGGGCCTTCTTGCGGTGATGGGCATTTTTGATTTTCTCGGCACCACCGGGTCGGGCTGGCTGACCGATCGGTTCGATAGCCGCAAGCTGCTGTTCTGGTATTACGCGCTGCGCGGTTTATCGCTGATCTTCCTGCCGTTCGCCTTCAATTACACGTTCTATGGTCTGTCGCTTTTTGCCGTATTTTACGGCCTTGACTGGGTTGCCACGATACCGCCGACGGTCAGACTGGCGGAAACCTGCTTCGGGCGCGAGAACGCGGTGTTGATGTTTGGTTGGATCGCGGCATCCCATCAATTGGGGGGCGCGTTTGCCGCCTGGGGCGGGGGCGTGGTGCGGACGGAGACCGGTAACTATCTGAGCGCCTTCATCGGTGCCGGTCTTATTTGCCTGCTTGCTGCGCTGATGGTCCCCTTCATCGGCAGGGGGATCGCGAACCGAACGGGTCCTGTTGCCGCCGCGATTTGAAGCCGTCAGGAGTCGAAAGCGCCTTCACTCAACAGTTTTTGATGCACAGTATCGACGCCGCCGGGCAGTTCCAGTTTGCCTTTCGGTGTCGGCGCGCAGATGAGCACGCCTGTCGACAGCAAAGAGCCCGCGATACTGACTGCAACATGGACGACATGCTGCGTCACATGCAGGGAGTCAACGACACCGGCGGCGCGCAGATCGCCGTAAGCGCCCGCTCTTGCGTCGAAACCATACCAAGGGTCATCGGCGCTTAGAATTTTCGCGATGATGGTTTCGGCAAGATGACCGGCGTTTGCCGCGATGGTTCGTGCCGGGGCGGCAAGCGCCTGACGAAGCGCCCCGGTGGCGACGCGCTCGCCATAGCCGATGGCCGACAATTCAGTAACGAGGGCAGA
>CAIXXC010000249.1 GCA_903923205.1 uncultured Rhodospirillales bacterium
CCCGCGTGGCCGGCACCGAAAAGGGTGTGACTGAGCCGCAGGCAACTTTCTCGACCTGCTTTGGTGCGCCCTTCATGGCGCGGCACCCGTCCGTCTACGCCAAGATGCTGGGCGAAAAGATTTCGAAGTACAAGGCGAAGTGCTGGTTGGTGAATACCGGTTGGTCCGGCGGTCCCTATGGCGTCGGTTCCCGCATGAAAATCGCCTACACGCGGGCGATGGTCCGGGCGGCGCTCGACGGCAGCCTTGCTCAGTCCTCGCTTCGGGTTGAGCCGCATTTCGGGCTGCGCATTCCGGAGTTCTGCCCGGATGTCCCCGCAGAGGTCCTGAACCCGCAGGCAACCTGGGCCGATCCGAAGGCCTATGATGCCATGGCGCAGAATGTGGCCAAGCGCTTCCAGGATAATTTCAAGCAGTTCGAGCCCTATGTCGGTGACGACATCAAATCGGCCGGGATCTACGCACGGGGCTGACGCGTCAGATAAAATCGACCCTGGACAAAACGTCCGGGGTCGACACTGACTGCCCCGCCCGCCTGACCCTCATAGCTTTCTCTAAACTGTAAACCCTTACCTATATTGATACGGGACAGTCACCGCCATGGACCAATCTGCCATGGCACCATAATACGCAAAGCACCCAAGATGTTTTACGGCTTGTCTGACTAGACGGGTACGAGCGATATCATCGTTCTCTTATCGTGCCGCCACTGTGCGGTCGCGAAACGGACCGTGAATTGAGTGCTTTGTGTGCGGGGACGACTTGACAATACCGTCTGCTGATCTTGGACGGTGGCGGCCACGCAGGAAATTGGTGGTAGCGATGGAACAGGAAGCCTTGGATCGTCGTGTCCAGGAATTGAACAAGCGGTACGAAGGGGTTGACGGCCAGAAGGTGCTGCGGGCGCTCATTGAAGATGAGTTTCGCGGCAGGATCGCCGTGCTGTCCTCGTTCGGTGCGGAATCGGTTGTGCTTCTTGATGTTGTCGCCGAGATCGATCCCTCCGTGCCCGTGATCTTCCTCGACACCGGCAAATTGTTCGCGGAAACGATCACTTATCGAGACGATGTTATTGCGCATCTTGGGCTGTCGGACGTGCGGATCGTTACCCCTGACCCGGTCCAGATTGAGGCCCGTGATCCCGAGGGTATTCTCTGGTATTGGGACCCTGACAGCTGCTGCGCCTTGCGCAAGGTCGAGCCATTGCCGTCAGCCATCGTTGAGTTCGATGCCGTGATCTCGGGGCGCAAACGGTACCACGGCGCGATGCGCAGTGAGTTGGCTTTGTTCGAGGCAGTCGACGGTCATGTGAAGACCGACCCGATCGCATCCTGGACGAAGGAGCAGGTCATGGCTCGCTTCGAATCCCGTCGCCTGCCGCGCCATCCATTGGTAGCCAAAGGGTATCCGTCGATCGGCTGCGAGCCCTGCACGTCACAGGTCGCTGAAGGCGGCGATGTCCGGGCCGGACGCTGGGCAGGCACGATGAAGACCGAGTGCGGCATTCATCTTCAAAATGGCATGGGGATCTGAACCCGCGGCTCAAATTTTGCCCCCGACTGCAGTAAAGCGGGCGATCCAACGCGCCCGCGCCTCCGCTTCGGGCCATGGCTCCAGCGGTCCTTCCCACAATTTGCCGCGATAATTCATACCCACAAGTTCGCGCGCCTCCGCTTCAGACCAATTGGCCAAACGTACCGCCTCCGTCACGGCCGCGATCTTGTCTGCGGTCTTAACCGCCTTGCGCCATTCCTCGCGAACACCGGAATCGAAGCCAATGGCAAGACATAAGGCACGGTCGAGTCTCGATTCGAGTTCGCGATAGGCGTCGCCCAGAACCGCCTTTACAGGTGTCACGATATCGCCGTAGACGGCTTCCGCAAGATCATGTGCCAACGCCCAGCGACGCGGCTCAAGGGGTGCCGCCGGCCACACGATCTCGCCAAGGATGGTTTCAACAAGGACTGAATGATGGGCGACGCTGAAGCCCACTTCACCCGTTGTCTGACCGCACCAGCGGTTGACACGGCTTATACCGGTGACCAGATCTTTCAAATCCAGATCAAGTGGGCTGGGATCAAGCAAATGAAGACGCCGCCCCGACAACATACGCTGAAAGGTTCGCGGCGTTTCGTGATGACTCGGGACGGAAGATCGCCCGGTCTGTGTCGTCTTCTCCATACCCTGCCCGTTCGTCAAATATCTGCCGCATGATAGAGCAAGGCATGGAGGACGATGATAAGAATCGCGAATTTGACCAGGCCCTTCTCATACTTTCGAATGTCGTCGGAAGGGTGTAAGGTAGAGCCTCCTTAGATCCTTGAGCGCATCGCACATGTCGATCTCGCTAGGCCCGCTCGGTTACCCTATCCCACCAAGTCCGGTGGTGACCGCACCCGCTGTGGCGGTGGCGACCGCTCCTGTGCAACCCCAGCCAGCGCTTCAGGTTACTTCGGCGCCGCGTCAGGATGCGTCCTCCGGGGGGCGTGGTCGCTCTGACACGCCAAGTGACAATCAGTCAAATCCAAACGGACCACAGCGCGGTCGATTGTTCGATGTATCGGCGTGAAACAAAGTTTCGCTTAGAGTAGACGACATAATTGGCTTGATTTGATGAGGACATGGCAGAGCCTCGCAGTTGCGGGGTTGCTCTTCGCAGCGCAATAGCGCATAAGCTGTTCACTGATTTCTCGCGAATGCGCGACTGGCTGGCTCTGAATATTTGATGCCCTGCCCTCCCGAGCGATCTTCCTAAAGAACCGTTTGCTCCATCATCGCGCATGGAAAGCGAACACCAAAGCGAACCCTGTGAGGTTTGGAGTAGTTTTGCTCCGCCCCGGAGACGCTGGAGCTGTGTTTATTACTGTGACTGATACGACGACCCAAAACGCCGTCACCCCCGTAGAGGCGACGACTTTCGCCTCTCTCTCCCTCGCCGAACCCTTGCTACGCGCGCTTGAGCGCATGAACTTCACGGTGCCGACGCCGATCCAGGCGGGCGCTATTCCGTCCGTCATGGCCGGACGCGACCTGCTCGGTATCGCTCAAACCGGCACGGGCAAGACCGGTGGCTTCCTGCTGCCGATCCTGCATCAACTGATCGAAAATCCGAAGCGGACCCGCCGTCACGGCACCCGCGTGCTGATCCTGGCGCCGACACGCGAACTAGCCCAGCAGATCGAGGCCGACTGCCGTAAGTTCAGCGCTGAACTGCGCATGAGAATTGTCTCGATCCTCGGCGGTGTTGGCCGCCAGCCGCAGGTTGACCGCATGGCGCCTGGCGTCGACGTTGTCGTCGGCACACCCGGTCGCATCTGCGATCTGATGGAGACGAACCATCTGAAACTTGACGAGGTCGAACACTTCGTTCTCGACGAAGCCGATCGCATGCTTGATCTTGGCTTCATTCATGACATCCGCCGGATCATGGCGTTGCTGCCGCAGAAGCGTCAGTCGCTGTTGTTCTCCGCAACGATGCCGGGCGAGATCGGGCGTCTTGCGAATAGCTTGCTCCGTGAACCGGTCAAGGTCGAAATCACGCCGTCAGAGCCAACACCGAACCGCATCGAACAGCATGTTCATTTTGTCAATCAGAGCGACAAGCGCATGCTTTTGAGCGATTTGTTGGCTGACCAGGCCATGTCGCGCGTGATCATCTTTACCCGCACGAAGCATGGCGCCGACCGCGTGGCCGAGCATCTTGTCCATAATGGTGTCGATGCCGAGGCCCTTCATGGCAACAAGAGCCAGTCTGCGCGCGTTCGATCGCTGGACCGCTTCCGCAGTGGTCGCGCCCGGGTACTGGTTGCGACCGATATCGCCGCACGTGGCATTGATGTCCCCCAGATCACCCATGTGGTCAACTTCGATCTGCCGAACGAGCCGGAAAGCTACGTCCATCGCATCGGCCGCACGGCCCGTGCTGGTCATGCTGGCATCGCGATCTCCTTTTGCGATCCCAGCGAGCGCCCCTTTCTTCGCTCGATCGAGCGTCTGACGAAGGTGCCCCTGCAGCCTGCCGGACCCGTCCCACAGCCTGCCGAGCGCGCAACCCTCGCGCCCCGCAAACCCGCCCATGTCGATCCCCGCAGCAAGCAGGGCTTCGGCGGTGGTCGCGATGAACAAGGCAATCGCCCACGCCGCAGCTTCAAGCCCCGCAACGATGGCGGGCGCCAGCGTTCGGCCGCATAACGATCCAGAACGTCAAGAATGGCTGCGGGGCTCGCGCTCCGCGGCCATTTTTTATTCCTCTAGGCCTACCAGCCCACGGGCAAAATTACGGGCGTCGAATGGCCGAAAATCCTCGGCAGTCTCACCGACGCCAACCGCGTGGACCGGCAGCTTAAACTTTTCAGCCAGCGAAACGAGGACGCCACCTCGCGCGGTTCCGTCGAGCTTGGTCATCACGAGGCCGGTGACACCGACCATATCGCGGAAAATCTCGACCTGCTGATGAGCGTTCTGGCCGACGGTGGCATCAAGGACGAGCAACACCGTATGAGGCGCTTCGGGATCCGCCTTCTTCAGGACTCGGGTGACCTTTTGGAGTTCGGCCATCAAATCAGCGCGGTTCTGCAACCGACCAGCCGTATCGATGAGGAGAAGGTCGGCGCCGACCGCCTGCGCATCCTTCAATGCATCGAGCGCAAGACCGGCTGCATCCGCGCCGGTGGGGCGCGTCGTCACGGGACAACCCGTTCGCTCCCCCCATATTTTGAGCTGTTCCACGGCGGCCGCGCGAAACGTGTCTCCTGCAGCGAGATGAACAACCAGGCCCTGGTCGCGATATTGGTGCGCGAGCTTGCCGATGGTGGTGGTCTTGCCGCTGCCATTGACGCCGGCAACGAGCACAACGTGAGGGTGCAGGTTTCGGTTCAGGGTTAGCGGTATCGCGACGGGTGCCAGAATTTCTGCAATTCGATCGGCCAGAACCTCGCGGATCTCATCTGCTGACACCTCTTGCCCAAACCGCGTCTTGCGCAGTTCCTTGGTGACATCACGTGCGAGGCTGGCGCCGAGATCGGCGGTGATCAGAAGGTCTTCAAGTTCACTCAATTGTTCATCATCAAGCCGACGCTTTGTGAAGATGCCGACGATGCCCTCGCCAAGCTTCGCCGAAGAGCGGCTAAGGCCGCGTTTGAGCCGGGAAAACCAACCGTCACCACTCACACCACGTCTCCAATAAGCACGCCGTCAAAAACACCTGTGAGCCGCACCGTCGCGATCTCCCCCACGGCGACAGGGTGATCGGGCCGCACTGGCGCATATTGCTCGCTGCGACCCAAGCCACCTCTTTCTCCAACAACCCGAACAGTCTTGCCAATGCAGGAGACAAGGAATTGCGCAGCAGCACGATCGCCAGCCCTCCGTAGTTGCGCGGCGCGCGCCTTGATCAGCTCGCCGGCCACCGCCGGCATGCGCGCAGCCGGGGTTTCCGCACGAGCACTATAGGGAAATACATGGAGCCAGGTCAGCCTCGCTTCGTCGATCAGGGCGAGGGTATTGGCGAAACTTATCTCGTCCTCCGTCGGAAACCCGGCGATCAGATCAGCACCCAGTACGACATCCGGACGCAGGCCGCGCGCGCGCTCGGCAACCTCAAGGACGTCGCCGCGTAAATGACGCCGCTTCATGCGCTTCAGGATGAGATCATCTCCGGCTTGCACGGACAGATGCAGATGCGGCATCAACCGTTCGTCCGAGGCAAGCACCGACCACAAGGTCTCGTCGATCTCGCAAGGGTCCAGGCTTGAAAGACGAAGGCGCGGCAATTCGGGTATCTCGCGGAGGATCGCGGCGACCAGTTCTCCGAGCCGGTCATCCGTCCCTAAATCTTCCCCCCACGACGTCAAATCCACACCCGTCAGGACGATCTCGCGGTAGCCATTTCCGACCAGTCGACGGATCGAGGCCACGACGTCGCTGGCAGGGACGGAGCGGCTCGGTCCCCGCGCGAAAGGAATAATGCAAAAAGTGCAGCGGTGGTTGCAGCCCTGCTGAACCTGAACAAAGGCCCGCGCGTGACCTTCGAAACCGTCAAGCAGGTGCGCAGCAGTCTCGCGTATAGCCATGATATCGCTCACCGCAAATCGAGGGGCATCCTGAACCCAGCTCTCGGCTTTGAGCTTGTCGGCATTGCCGAGCACGCGCGCCACTTCGGGCATCGCGGCGAAAGCACCTGATTTCAGCTGCGCGGCGCAGCCGGTCACGATGATCTGGGCATCCGGCCTATCACGATGGGCCCGGCGAATCGCCTGACGCGCCTCTCGCTCCGCACCTGCCGTTACGGCGCATGTGTTGACGATGATGGTATTATCGAGGCCCGCGTCCCGCGCGAGCTGGCGCATTACCTCGGATTCCCAAATATTGAGCCTGCAACCAAAGCTCAGGATATCGACATCCTTCGACATCTGGCTTTCAGTCAATCAGCAATGATGGGGCGATAAAGCCGTTGAAACTGGTGGCGCTTGGTCCCGTCATGAGGACATGGCCATCTTCCCGCCAGTTGATGGTCAAGCTGCCGCGTTCCAGTAACAGCTCCGCCGTGCGTCCCGTCAGTCCTCGGCGCACCGCGGCGACGAGCGCGGCGCAGGCACCACTGCCGCAGGCCAGCGTCAGTCCAGACCCACGTTCCCAGACTCGCAGACGGAGACGATCGGGACCGATGACCTGAGCGACACCGACATTGACCCGTTCAGGAAAATACGGGTGGTGTTCGACCAGAGGCCCGAGGCGCGCAAGATCGATCACATCCAGGTCCGGCACAAAGAAGGTTGCGTGCGGGTTGCCCATATTGGTGCAGGTCGCCTCGTCAAGTGGACCAAGGCCGACAGGAGTCCGCTCAGTGTCGAGGTCGCTTGAAAGTGGGATGTCGCGCCACCCGAGACGCGCCTTGCCCATGTCGACAGTGATCAGTTCCCCGTCGCCGCGCCGGGCCGGCAGAATGCCCGAAACGGTCTCGAGTGTCACGAAATCGCCGCCGACGCGATCGAGCACATAGGAGACAGCGCAGCGTGACCCGTTCCCACAAGCACCCGCCTCAGAACCATCAGCATTGATAAAACGCACAAATACGTCCGCCGAAATCGAGCGTGGCGGCTCAAGCAGGACCAACTGATCAAAGCCGACACCGGTATGCCGATCCGCGATCCGAGTGACGGCGCCAGGCGACAGCGACACGGCGCGATCACGCGCATCGATGACGACAAAATCATTGCCGAGACCGTGCATCTTTGTGAACGGCAGAGGTGAGGACAAAACAGGCATGGACGATATATAGGCGCAAGCATCGGCTCACGTCTATCGAGCGTGATTTTTATGCCTGGAGTCACGAATGCGGGGTTGGCGACACATCGCTATCGCCGTCAGGCTTCTGCGCGGCATCGGGCCAGTAGGAGCCGCAGATATCGAGCCAGGCATCAACGAGGTCGAAGCCGCCCGTCGCAATTTCGTTCCAGAGCGTTTCATAAGTCGGGGGCGGCACGGCAAGATCCGCCTCGACCGTGCCATCATGAATGGAAATCTTGTCGGCGAAGTGGCTTGCAAGCCGGCGCATCGGTTCGTTATCGAGCAGGCAGACCATTGAGATCGAGGTCGCCCCATGATTGCGTCCGACAACGATGGCACGACGGAGAAGCTCGGCACCAATGCCACGGCTCCGCCACGCCCGTTCCACCGAAATGGCGATTTCACCTGAACCCTGCCCCTCGGGATGATCGAGCTCAAGCTCGGCAACGCCGCGCAATGTCCCTTCGCTGAAGACGCCGACAAAGTGGGCTCGGTGCCAGTCGATCCTCTCGCACCGCGCCGAGATTACGGCGTCGCAGGTCGGGCCGAAGAAGCGAAGGATTCTCTCATCCGCGTCAAGCCGCAGATAATGGTCACGAATTTTGTCGATCTCGCTCGGCAGCACCTGGCGGTAAACCAACACGTCACGATCCCCACGATATCCATCCGCCCCAGAGTTGGGTGCGGATGTCGTTGAATTCGACGTCGATACTAGACCGGTGAGACGCCGTCCGCCTTGCGGTAGCGCAAAACGCGCCCTCCTTATTTGTGATGCGTCGGTTTGAATGCGGCCTGCTGGGCTGGCGTCGCCTCAGTCTGGTAGGTTGCCTTCCATACCTCGTAAGGCATGCCATACACGATTTCACGCGCCTGCGGGTCGGTCAATGCGACGCCCCGCTCCTCCGCCGCCTCCCGATACCAACGCGACAGACAGTTGCGACAGAAATTCGCAAGATTCATCAAATCGATGTTCTGGACATCCGTGCGCACCTGAAGGTGGGCGACAAGCCGACGAAAGGCTGCGGCTTCAAGTTCCGTGCGTGTCTGCGCGTCCAAGGGTAATCCTCCTCAATCAGCGGATATAGGGTGCGGCAGGCAGCAAAATCTCATAGAGAAATTCCGGTATGAAACCGAGCAAGAAGAACACGATCAACGGCGACAGATCGATTCCGTTGATGGTCAAACCGACACGATCAAGCATGTTTCGTACGGGTCGCAACACCGGTTCCGTTAACCGGTAGAGCGTGTCGCCAACGGCCACCACGATCCGGTTGTAGCGGTCCACCGCCCCAAACGTCACCAGCCAGCTCAGGATCACCTGGGCAATGAGGACGAATCTGTAGAACTGGACAATGGCATCGATCAGATGAAGAAGGGCAAACATGGGTGATCATAACCAGATTTCAGGGCGGAAATGCGCCCTGAACCCTAGCTGGCCCGATCCTCCGACGCAAGCGCTGCCCCGGTACTCAGCCGCTTCGCCGCCCAGCGGGACTCATTGAGGAAAGCTTCGAACTGTGGGACCGGCAAGGCTCTGGCGAGGAGATAGCCTTGAGCGTAGTCACAACCGAGATACCTTAGGGCATAAAGAGTTTCTTCGTCCTCGACGCCCTCCGCCGTGACCTGGTAGCCAAGATTATGGCCCAGTTCGGTGACAGCACGAACAATCGCCCGATCGGCCTGGCTCCCAGCGAGTTTCTGGATGAAG
>CAIXXC010000250.1 GCA_903923205.1 uncultured Rhodospirillales bacterium
GCAAGACCTCGCCACAGGAGAGGCCGTCCACGAAGGTCTTCCCATCCCAAGCTGAGGGAAGCGCGGCAATACGGTAGATATCAAAGAAATAGAGCCCGAGGCCGGTCAACCAAACGCAGATGGCTTGGCGGACGGCGGTGTTGGCTGGCGTTTGCCGAGCCCAATGGGCGAGGTTGGCAACCACCGAAAGGGCGGCGCTGGCGATCAGCTCAATCGCGACCAGTTTGTTGCCGACGATGACTGCTTTGCCGAGAACCCACGCTCCGAAATAGGGCCAGGTGATGACCCCCGGCACCGAAATCCCGCCGTAGAGCGGTATGAAGCGTTCGCTGAGTAGCACCATCGAGTGCGGCCCTGTGGCGGTGCAAGCCGCGATAAGGCAAATCCCGGACAAAGGTCCGAGCGCGGTTACGGCACCGTCGACCGCGAGAATTGCCGCCGTCGCGACCGTGCCTTTGCACCACCGCCCAAAATCCACGAGCGCCGGTGACGCGATATGGGAGCGAAGAAGGGCCGCGACCGTCGCTCCCTTGGCACGGAGCGAAGCCAGAGACTCGATAAGCTTTTGCTGCGCCATCTTCCGCTCCCTTCTCGACGAACGGCAGTTTTCGGCCGTCAGAGGGAGTTTCGCAGAACGGTAGGAACTCGAAATTACGAAGGTTTAACGGGTACTTGTGGCTTCTCCGGGGCGCCAACGTCACGCCAATCGTTGCCTGTGATTTTTTGTCAGGGTACCGTGGTTTTCTGTTGGGAATATTCGAGAGCCGTAGTGACGAAACTTCCGCCGGGGAACCGCAAAGGCACGCCGCAACGCAGGCAGATTGCCGCCATTGACCCGGCAGATGATCCATTGCGGGTCGCGCTCGGCAAGATGAGGAGCTTCATCGGCGCACCTGCGCGCATCCTCACGGTCGCCAAGCGATCAGGATATGACGTCCCGATATCGCCGGCCTGGCTGAAACAATTCATGGAATATGACGGGGAGGGCGAGGGCCGGTCGATCAACCGGGAAAGCCGGGAGATCCTGGAGGCGTTTGTCTTCCAATCCCGGCTCGGAAAAGCCCTGCTCAACCCGCAAAAAGCCGAGACATCCGGCTACGACCTACTCGTCCAATCGCTTGCCGGTAACGACATCGAGAATTCGCCGATCGAGGCCGAGGGCCTGTATTTCCTCTATCACGGCTCCTATCTGCTCGACGGTCATTTTGCGATCCGGGCGGTTCAGATCAGCCGCGCGGGCGACTCCATCCTCGCTGTCAGCGACTCCATCAATGATAATCTGAGCTGCAAGGGCATCATCGAAGCCCACGGATGCCTCGTCTTCTTCGGCACTCCTGCTCGACCGCATATCGTCACCGACGGCAGCGACAATCGGCATGGGCTGAACCTCTTCATCGGCACGTCAATGATCCCGCAGATCGGAAAGATGCGACAAGTCGTCGGCACGATGATCGGCATGACCGACAGGGCGCAACATTTCTACCGCCACGCCATCATCGTCCGGGCACCCGCCGAGGCGACCTTCGAGTCTGTTCTATCCCAGACCGGCATTTTCACGCTTGCCGCCCTCCGAGACTCGTCGCGGTTTGATCCAGCCCATGCCCGTGCGATTGAGGAACTGGCCCGCCAGATTCCGCTTAATACCCAGTGCTTTCCGGACCCGATCCTGACTCTTCGCTGAGATCATGAGTGGTGGTGGCTACCAGCCGCCGCTGATCTGCCTTTCCGGACGATTTTCCATCTTCCCGTAGCCACCCGTTCGTCCTCGACCAGCGCAGTCCTGGGGCGCACCCCGTTGCTCCGGGACAAGGGCTTCGCCCGGCCCGCGGGTTCCCCAACTTTCGGGAGCAAAGCTCCCTGCCAAGCCGGGCTCCCCTCCCGCGTTCCGTCCCGCCGCATCCAAGGCCCCGCGCCCCTTTGACCTCGCGTCGAGGCCGCATCGGGCGGCCTTCCAAGCGGGAAGGGAAACATCATGTCCACCGAAAAGACAGACATCTACAGCCGGGTCACTGCGCGCATCGTTGCCGATCTCGAACAGGGCGTCCGCCCGTGGCTGAAACCATGGAACGCCGAACATGCTGCCGGCCGCATTACCCGACCACTCCGTCACAATGGTCAGCCCTACCGGGGGATCAACGTAATCATGCTGTGGGGCGAGGCTATGGCGCATGGGTTTGCCTGCCCGATCTGGATGACCTACAAGCAGGCGCAGGAACTTGGCGCCCAGGTCCGGAAGGGCGAGCGCGGCAGCCTAGTTGTCTATGCCAATCGTGTCACTCGCACGGAGACCAATGCCGAAGGCGTTGAGGTCGATCACGACATCCCGTTCCTCAAGGGCTACACGGTCTTCAACTGCGAGCAGATTGATGGGTTGCCGCCGCAATACACCGCTCCGGCGGCTCCGGTGCTTGATCCAACACAGCGCATCGCCGGTGTCGAGGAATTCTTCCGCAACACCCGCGCGGATATTCGTCATGGTGGCAACCAAGCCTATTACGCCATCCATCCCGACTACATTCAGATGCCGCCGTTCGAGACGTTCCGCGATGCCGAGAGCTATTACGCGACCCTTGCGCACGAGGCGACCCACTGGACCCGGCATGGCTCCCGGCTTGACCGGGACTTTGGTCGGAAGCGCTGGGGCGACGAAGGCTATGCCGCCGAGGAATTGGTCGCCGAATTGGGTAGCGCGTTCCTGTCCGCTGATCTCGGCCTCACCCCGGAACCCCGCTCCGATCATGCAAGCTACATCGCCAATTGGCTCACCATCCTGAAACACGACAAGCGCGCGATTTTTACCGCTGCTGCTCATGCCGAGCGGGCTTGTGGGTTCCTGACCGGCCTACAACCGTGTGCAGAAGCCAGAGGCAGGGAGGCCGCGTAAGCGGCATTCTTACAGGTATTTTGCTCCGCATACGGTCGGGATTTTTTCGGTCAGGCAGTGTAACCTCAAGATATCCAATTATGAGTCGCATGAAGAGATGTTTTAAGGCGAGTGGAGGAGCTTACGAATCACCGTTAGAATGCTCTGATCAAATCAACAGGCAAATCCTTTACTTCCGATGAAATCAAACCACAAAGCCATTTGGATACCGATGTTCGCCCTGCCGCAGATCGACGTGCAAGAGCCTGTCGAGGTTGCGGGTATGGCCCTTGTTTCCTTGCGAGACGAGCGTCTCAAGACGCTGGTAAAGAAGCATCGCCGTTTTGCAATGTACATGCGCCGATTTAGAACGGAATTCGGTCAAGAAGTTTCGCCGAGCGTGCTCATTCGAGAAAGCACCAGCCCGGAGCAATATCGTTCCGTTGAGGCTCTGGCAGGATTTCGCGACGCGCTTGCGATGTCCATAATTCCATATTCATGGGCTCACGCGCTTTACTTCGAAACTACGTTTGGAATTCGATATGGAAACTGGTTTTCTTTCTACCCGTGGATGGTAGATGCCAAGTATGACAGATTAATCATGAACAGCCTCGCCCAGCTCGGCTTTCACCAGGTCAAGGCGCTCAAAGCACAGGCAACTCCAGGCTTTGCCTATCAACCTCTGACATCCCGTATGGTTGATAAACCACTCCTCAATGCGCTTCTCAGTCGATGGGAAGCCTGTTTCAGTGTTCAAGCGCCCACCCGCGAAAACGTCGCGCTTTTTCGGTCACTGAACATGGCGCTTTCGGCGTCGATGTTGCCGGGGAATGTCGAGACCACAGTTTACGACATCGGAAAAGCCATTGCCTTGTGGGTTAGCGCTTTCGAAATTCTCGCTCATAACGGTACGGACGTCGGCTTTCAGCAGGTTTACCAGCTACTGGAAAAAGCCACGTGGAATCTGTCGGAATGCAATCAAGCCATTTATGAGCCTTATAAATACAAGGCCGGTCAACCAAAGCGGAGCCTCCCAGTTTGGCTTTACGGGGAGCTAAATCGTGCCCGAAATGATTTTCTCCACGGAAACACGGTCACAAACTCGCGTTTAATCGTGTCACCTGGGAAGCGCCCACTTCACTTATATGCCGCCCCTCTATTCAGGATGGCCCTCACGGCCTATCTCGATCTGAAAATGGAGCGACGGCCAGCCCGTGAGGGAGAAACCGACTACGAGGCATACCTCGCGCGTCAGCATGTTTTTGGGGGCTTCCAACGCGATATCGAAGCCGCGATCTCGACAATCTTAACGACGGAGGAGGAGCATCGCGCAGTCCGTACGGCAAGAGTGCAACGCTCCAGAACAGGGACCTTACAGACAAAGGCATCGAAGCCTGTGAATTCGACAAATTGATTGGGGATTAAAAAACACCGGTAAATTCGCATCGCTTCTCGGGACTGGCTTAGCTGAAATTGAGGATGGCTATCAAAGATTTGAAGGTGAGATGTCGCTACTCTTTTTGTTCGCACGCGGACTGTTCATATCGGCAGTCTTTGCTGCCAGCCGTTGGCTGGGCTGGCCCATATTCAACACGAGAAATACAACTTCGATTTCACCAAACTCACCTACGTAATGTGCCACGAGCCCCACCGGTCGAGAATCGGTGAATGGAATTTCCGCACAATGAGCATACGTGAACCCAGTGGGTGCAGTCTGTTCTGCAGTCGTCCGAAGATGGGCCAGAATGGAGCCAAGATCATCAATATAAGCATAGGTCACATGGAAGAATAGGCGACAGTCCGAATAACCGAGTAGCTTCTGAAAATGATTTATCAGTAGCTGACGCGTCCATTCATGGGTCACCGGGCGGTCGCATACAACGGCTTCGATGACAGCCAACGTCGTACTCCCCTTCTTCAGCAAAACGTCTCGTTCGCCGGGATTTCCTTTGGCCGTAAACCCTCCCTTTGACTGGTCAAGTACTGACCATTCCAGGAACTGAACTCGGGCAGTCAGCAATTCACGAATTAGTGCATTGAGATCGTCTTCGCACGAATCAATCTCCACGACATTCATCATGGGGACCAGCGACGTCATACTCGCTGCCGCAGACCGCACATGGTCGATCACAAACGTGGCAAATGACCCTGACTGAGGCTCCAGTATCCTGCCCTGTTGAACAGGGTCTAACTGCTTAAGATCAAACAACGTAGCCTTGATCCGTTGCAGGGGATCGACGTCGATTGAGACGCTTGCGACCGCAGCGAAGTATGCCCCGGTCCCCAAATGTGCGCGCGCGGCACGTAATAGATCGTTGTCTCCAAGCACCCGTTCGGCCTGGTCCAAAATGGCTATCGACTCAGGTTTGCGCCCCATTCTGGCGAGGGCGACCGCCGTATATGCCGCGGCGCGATCGTGAAGCTGGACAGCATGTAGAGAGGCCAGCAAAGCGTTCGCCTCATCCGGTTGGCCCAGCGCCAGCAGCAAAAGCGCCTTATTACATAAGAAAATCTCAGAATCGGCCTCTCCACCGGTCCGCACCTGAAGCATCATGTGCTCCACATCGGCAAGCGCTTTACGACCGCGAATGAGTGCCTCACCGTAAAGCCGGCCGAATATATCGGCTCCAAGCAGCAGGCTGATGCGTGCCGAGAATAGATTTACCGCGTAGGTGACCACGTCGGGGCGCTTCTGCTGAAGCTGCAAGAATACGTGTTCGGCGAAATCCCGGTCGCCGTCGGGGTTCAAGAGCGCCGCCACGCCCTTATAGAAATTTATGGTATCAAATGCTGCAGGCTGTTCGCTTGGAGGAAGATTCGATGGCGGTTGCGTAGTTTTGATCGCTTCCCAATCGCCCCGCAACAATTGCAATCGTAACGTGACGCGTAGATTTTCCATCTCACGCCCCGGCACCTTGCCAAGAGTTCTGAGGTTCCGCTCGACCTCGATGTACTGTTCGGCAACATCGGCTAGGCCTGCCGATAGTAGGGATTCGATACGTGCCTGTGCTTCCGTCAGAGAGCGAATATCACCGGCTTCCGATGGGACGATTTCGGCAATCCGGCTTCGGAGGCGGTCCCGCAACGAGTGAGGCGCGAATGACAACAACTGCGCGAGCACCGTCGGTTCATCGATCTCAAGAACTGCCGAGAAAAGGCGCTCCTTGCCTGGTTCGGCTAGAGCGGCCAGCGCGGCGCCGATGTCGGCAGCGATAGAACGGTCCAGAGGATCATGGAAAGGGTCCGCCTCATACCGAGCGGCAAACGCGGCGACGCGGCCCTTCTCATCATGTTTTACTGCGCCGGAGCGCACGGCGGCGATTAACGCAGTTACAAGATCGTCTGGCACATCACCAGCCCAACCAGCCACTGCGCGGCATAACACGCGAACATGCGCGCGGACGGATCGAGCGATCGAATCCGCTAGGGTGTAAGGGTTTTCCGCTGGGTCGGCGACCAGCCGCGTCTTGATATCGATCGGGGCTAAGAATTTCTGGCGAAGTTCGGGGGAAGCGCGTTCAGCCAACTCGCATAAAGATACGGCAGCACTGACACCAAGACTATTTGCGGATAATGTGTAATGGCCGTCGGCAACGGACTCGATGTAAGCGGCTAAGAGTGGGGCAGGCTCTATTCTCTCGGCAAGCTTCCCAGCGTCAATGATATCGAGAGCCGCTGAAAATACCGACGTACCGAGCCCTGCGTTGGATTCCGATGCCGTTAGTGTGGAAGCCATCCGCATTAAGGTCTCTTCCGATTGTCCAGCCAATTCCCCTCGCAGCATTGCCAGCAGCGAATCATTTTTTGCTATTTCCGCCCCTCGCCCTCGCCGTGTTCTCGAATGCATCCAATTGAGCAACGACCCGACCTCTGCGGGGTCGAGGGTACCTTGCTCAAGAAATCCGCCCATGACGGAGACGGCGTCTGCGAACGAGATCGATTTCGTCAGTTGGTCGTCACGGGCTCGCAATTCGCGATCCCACGCGCCGGAAGGTGCATTCCATTGTGCGACCAGCAAGCACGCCAATGCGGAAGTCTGTGGATAGAGGACAAGGTCCGAAAGCA
>CAIXXC010000251.1 GCA_903923205.1 uncultured Rhodospirillales bacterium
CTGACGTGCTTCCGGATGGCCATTACCGCGTTCGCCTGGACAATGGTCACGAGGCGCTCGCCTATATGTCCGGGAAGATGAAAAAGAATCGCATCCGCGTGATTGCGGGCGACCGTGTCAAACTTGAGATGACACCTTACGACCTGACCCGAGGCCGCATCAATTTTCGTCACAAGGACGAGCGCGCTGGTGGCGCGCCGAAGCCTGTGCCACGGCGCCCTTTCCGTCCCCGCTAAGACGGCCCATCGCACGGCAAGCCCCTCTTGCCGGCAATTGTTTTCCGAACCGATCTTTGCTTCCGAGCGAAAGGCGACCATGCAGGTTTTCGTAAAAGATAACGACGTCAATAGCGCGCTGCGCGTTTTGAAAAAGAAGATGCAGCGAGAAGGTGTTTTTCGCGAGATGAAGCGCCGCCGCGCCTACGAGAAGCCCTCCGAGCGTACCGCCCGCGAAGCAGCAGAAGGTGTGCGCCGTCGTCGCAAGGCAATGCGCAAGCGGATGGAGCGCGAGGGCTACTAGTCCTCGTTGTATCATACCCGTCCATAGTCAACCGGACATGGTTGTGAGGTAACAGGGGAGCTGCATTTCGCACTTTCCTGATGTTGCGGTTCCACGCGACGATGCTTTCCCTTGCCGACCGGCACCAAACCCGGTAAGCGGCACAGGTCCTTATCTCGCGTCCTCGCAATGATCGCCGCCAAAATCTACCTCGTTTTCTTTTTGACTTATGCAGGCATGGTGGCCGGTCGGCTGCCGTGGCTTCGGGTCGATCGTACGACGATCACTCTCTTGGGCGTGATCGGACTGCTCGCGACGCAGACCCTCAGCTTTGACGAGTTAAGCGCGCGGATCGATCCGCCAACGCTGATCCTGCTTTTTGCCTTGATGATCATATCGGAACAGTTTGTCGCTTCCGGGTTTATCGATGCCGCGATCGCTAGAATTGGAGCGATCAAGGGTCGCGGACGGCGACTCCTCGCGGGAACGATCATCATCATCGGCGGGCTTGCAACCTTCATCAGCAATGATCTGCTGGTGATTGTCGCGACTCCCTTGTTGATCGAAATTGCGCGCCAGCGCGACCTGAATCCCCGCCCTTTCCTGATCGCGATGATCGCGGCCTGCAATGCCGGATCGGCAGCTACAATTATTGGCGCGCCGCAGAACGTCGTTATCGGTCAACTCGGTGACCTCCGTCTGCCAACCTATCTGCTTGCCGGCGCGGTGCCCGCAGTCCTCGCCCTTGTCGTGATCTATGGCGTCGTCGGATTTCTCTGGCGGGGGCGGCTGCGGAACAATGGCGATTCCGCACCGGAGGTGGCCGTCGCTCAGTTTCATGGCTTCGACCGCAGCCAAGCCAACAAGGGTATCGTCGCCGTTCTAGCCCTGCTGGCGTTGTTCTGCACCGGCCTACCCCGGGATGTTATGGCGCTCGCTGTCATGGCCCTGGTCTTGATGAACCGGCGGATCGCGAGTAGATCACTGATCGGAGGCGTCGACTGGCCTTTATTGATCTTCGTATTCTGCCTCTTTGCCCTGACCGGCGCGCTCGCAACCACCGCCTTGCCGGCAATGCTTGTCGACGGCCTTGGGAGTTTCCATCTGTTGCCGAGCGGACTGCTTGTACTCGCCCCGCTGACGCTGCTGATGAGCAGCACCATCGGCAACCTACCCTTCTCGATACTTTTGGTTCAAATTTGGCCGGATGCGCCGCCAGGCACGCTCTATGGACTTGCCGTTCTTTCGTCGTTTGCAGGCAATATCCTGTTCGTCGGCAGCCTGGCCAACCTGCTTGTCGTTGAGCGCGCCGCAGAACGCGGCGTGATCCTGTCTCGCCATGATTTCGTCCAGGCCGGAATCCCCATCACGGCGCTGACGATGCTGATCGCGATGATCTGGCTATCGGTGACCGGGTTCATGCCATGGTTCCCTAACTGAGAATTGGCTCTGCGCCCCACATTTGTCCGCAGCGTACTGCCAACTCGACAAAACCCCAGAGATGATAGGTTGCACACGGGGAGCGGATCGTGGATCGTGTGGCCCGTCCGCCAATCCACGATGACCAACGCCAATCCGCAACTGGCCGGTCTTAGTCCGCATTTAGGGAGCCGATGCTCGCTACAATCCTCATCCTGGTTCGCGGCATCGCGCGCGCCGACTTCGCGTCGGTATTCCAGATCGGCGATCGCGACGCCACGCCGCTTGCCACCGTTCCTCGAGCAGCCATAGAGAGCTACTCGGGCGAGGCAATCGCTGCGGCGAGTAATGCCAAGACGCCTTTCACGACCGCGCTCCAACTGAGATTGAACTTGGCGACGACCAGTTCAATCACAACGATAGCGGCTGTACCGCTTTATGCTGGTGCGATCCTTCTGCTGGGGTGGAGCGACCGGACGGAAGCAGAGATCGACCTGCAGGAAATCGTTGATGCGGCCATGCCCGCGATCCTTGGCGGGTTGCGGATGCATCTGACGGGGCGCTCGCTCCAGCGTCAGAGAGTGCGCCTCAACGCGGTCATAAGTCATATCAGCGAAGGTGTACTGCTTCAGTCGGAAGGTCAGGGCCCATGTCTCGTCAGTCCAATTGCTGCAGCATGGCTTGGAATTCCGGCAGGGGACATGTCGGAATCAGTCGTTGCACCGAGGCTTGGAAACTATGAACGCATCTTTCGCGACCGGTCGGTAGAGACCGACGAGGCAGGGATGGAAACCAGCATCGGCCCCCTGCCCTGGAAAGCGGCGGATGGCACCCTTCTGCATCTCAGCATGCACGCCATATCCGGTGGTGGAAGGCTCTGGTTGTTCGAAGAAAATCAACAACATGAAATGACTGACGAACTTCGTCAGCGTACTGCCGCGCTTCAACAGGCGGCGCAAGACCTTGAGCAGGAACGGCATAAAGCAGTCGTGGCCAAGCTCCAGGCAGATGAGGCAAGCCGTTCGAAATCGGAATTTCTGGCGACGATGAGCCATGAATTGAGAACACCCCTCAATGCCATTATCGGGTTCTCCGATCTCCTGCGTCTGGACCTTCATGGTGACGGTATCAGCGAGCGTTACCGCAGCTATCTCGACGATATATACACCAGCAGCCAGCACCTGCTGTCGCTCATTAACGATATTCTCGATATCTCGAAGATCGAAGCCGGGCGCATGGAGCCTCACATTGAGATTGTCGAACCAGATCAACTGATCGCGAATGCACTTTCACTGACCCGAGGAGCGGCCCTCGGCAAGCGCGTCGAGTTAGTCCAGGACATACCGGAAAACCTGATGCCTATGCGGGTTGACTGGAGGATGGCTAAACAGGTTCTGGTTAATCTGATATCGAACGCGATCAAATTCTCTTCTCCCGGTTCGCGCGTCGCAGTCGTGCTGTCGCAAGACCGGAGGGGTACGCAAATCCAGATCATCGACACCGGATCGGGCATGTCTGAAACCGAAATCCAGACAGCGCTTGAGCCTTTTTCTCAGGTCCGCGCCCATATCACGCGGCAGGAACAAGGCACCGGCCTCGGTCTCCCCATTGCCAAGGCGATAATGGAAATTCTCGGTGGATCGATGACGATCTCAAGTGCGCCCGGGCTTGGTACGACCTGCACCGTTTTCTTCAGTGCCGGCCAGGCCGAAGAGTGAGATCAAAGCCTAACTCGTTGACTTCTTGACCGGGAACGCGGCATCGGCCGATAACTGTCGGCTCTTACCGTTAAAGTTCTTGAGAATTATCGGAACCCGCAAGCATGAAGATCTATAATGGCTTTATCGACGCGATTGGTCAGACCCCTCTCATCCGCCTCACCAAGGCGTCGCGGGTGACCGGTTGCGAAATATATGGCAAGGCGGAATTTCTGAACCCCGGTGGCTCGGTGAAAGACCGGGCCGCCAAGGCGATCATCGATGATGCCGAGGCAAAGGGACTGCTGCGGCCGGGCGGCACCATCGTCGAGGGCACGGCAGGCAATACCGGTATCGGCCTCGCACTGGTGGGCAATGCGCGCGGATACCGGACCGTTATCGTCATGCCGGATACCCAGAGCCAGGAGAAGAAAGACTTCCTTCGCCTTGTCGGCGCCGACCTGAGGCTGGTTCCTGCAGCCCCTTACCGGGAGCCCGGCAACTATGTTCGCTATTCGGAACGATTAGCGTCCGAGCTTGCCGAAACCGAGGAAAATGGCGCGATATGGGCTAATCAGTTCGACAATACCGCCAATCGCGAGGGCCACAGATTGACCACCGGGGCCGAAATCTGGGAGCAGACGAGCGGCAAGATCGATGGATTTACCTGCGCGGCCGGCACTGGCGGTACGATCGCTGGTGTCTCAATGGCCTTGAAGGCTCGCAACCCAAAGATCCGGACCATGATCGCCGATCCACTCGGTTCCGCGTTCTACAACTGGTTCGCGAAGGGTGAACTTGTTGCAGAGGGCAGTTCGATCACAGAGGGTATCGGCAATAGTCGGATTACCAAGAACCTGGAGGATGCCCCCATCGATGGAGCATTCCAGATCAGCGACAATGAAGCACTGCCAGTCGTATTCGATTTAGTACGCGAGGAAGGCCTGGTCCTCGGCGGCTCCAGCGGCATAAATGTGGCCGCAGCTATCCGTCTAGCCCGGGAGTTGGGGCCTGGCCATACGATCGTGACAATCCTGTGTGACGGCGGTGCCCGCTACCAGTCGAAACTGTTCAATCCGGCATTCCTGCGGGAGAAAAATCTGCCCGCGCCATCCTGGATGTAGAACCTGGACCGCGTCGCCCGCGCCTGAAAGGGACCGCCCCGGCGCGCTTAGGTGCATCGGTTTGCAGCTAAGCCCTTATTGCGGTGCCTTGTGCGATGCGCTTTGCCTCAATTGCCTGCCAGATCAGGGCTGCCAGATTGGTGCCGTCGAAGCGGGAGATCTCCTGAAGTCCGGTCGGCGACGTCACGTTTATTTCGGTTAGGTAATCGCCGATCACATCAATGCCGACAAAGACCAGTCCGCGCGCCCGCAGCGCCGGGCCGATGGTGGCACAAATCTCTCGCTCTCGCAGCGTGAGTGTGGTCTTCACCGCCGTACCACCAACATGGAGATTTGCCCGCGCCTCACCTGCTGCGGGAACCCGCAATACCGCCCCCGCAGGTTCGCCATCAATAAGGATAATTCGCTTGTCGCCTGCGCGGACCTCTGGAATGTAGCGCTGGATCATCAAGGGCTCCCGATTGAGAGAGCCAAACATCTCAAGCAGCGCACCGAGGTTCTCGTCATCGGGCTTCAGACGGAAAACGCCGGCGCCACCGTTGCCGAACAGCGGCTTTACAATGATATCCTTATGTTCGGCACGGAAATTTTCGATCTCGATACGATCGCGCGTGATCAAGGTCGGCGGCATCAACTCGAGAAAATGGGTGACAAACAGTTTCTCGGGCGCGTTACGCACACTTGCCGGGTCGTTGATCACCAGCGTCGCGGGGTGGATCTGCTCGAGCAGATGCGTCGCCGTGATGTAGGCGAGATCAAACGGCGGATCCTGTCGCATCAGCACGACATCCACCGTTGCAAGGTCGATCGACTCGGGCTCTCCCAGTTCGAAATGACGACCAGCCGACGCGCGGACAACCTTCAGACGTCTGGCGCGCGCCCGCAGTCGCCCTTGCCGTAAAGCAAGATCGTGCGGACCATAATGGTACAGAAGGTGGCCACGGGCCTGGGCCTCCAACGCGAGAACAAACGTCGAATCCGCCTCGACGTTGATGCTTTCGATCGGATCCATTTGGATGGCGACGGCGAGGCTCATTAAACCGCTCCTTCCGCTCTAAAGCGGCTGCTCTTGAATAGCACCCGGCCCGCTGGACGATGCAGGCGGAGCCGGTGTTGTCGGCGGCGCCAGCTTTTTCGGGGCCGAATAAGCCGGCGCGGTGTAAGAGGGTGCTGTGTAGGAGGGTGCTGTATACGTCGGCTTCGCGGCAATTGGCGCGTTATAGCTTGGTGGGGTGTATGTCGGTGAATTATAGCTCGGCGCGGTGTAGCTCGGCGCGGTGTAGCTCGGGGGCGAATACGCCGGCGATGTATCAGCGTTTGATCCGCCGCCGCCAGCATTGCCGTCCTCTACCGGAGCCTGCGTGTTCTTGGCGCTAGCCGATGTGTTGCCGGATTCACTATTTGGCGAGCCTGGACGAAGACGAATATAGGAGATTACCTTAACCACATCGGGCGTATTTCGAGCGTGGTTGATAACGAGATCTTTCTCGGCCTGATTCTTCGCGCTGCCGAGGATGTAAACGACACCATCGACGACCTGGAGCGAATAATTGAGCGAGGACACACTGCCATCGAAAGTAAGGCTGCTGCGGAGGCGCGTCAGAATCCAGTTGTCACTCGCCGTCGAACCAACGGTCGAACGCTCGCCGATGGTGACGTTATTTATAACTTCCTTCACCCCATCAATCTTCTGCGCGTCTGCGACAGCTTCGTCACGGATCTGAGGGTTCGGGACATTTCCGGTCAACAGCACACGGCCTTCGAAGACGTTGAGATCAACATAGTCCAGAATTTTCGAATCATCCTTGGCCCACTTCGCATTGAGGACCGTCTTGATCTGAGTATCGGAGACGACGCCGCCAGGTCCCCGCTCCTGCCCCATGGTGTAGCCACCCCCCGCAGCGACACCCACTGCGGCAACGACGCATCCATTAAGCAATGTGCCGCAGACGGTAGCGATCACAAAAGATCGAGCAAGGCTAGATGGCTGACGCAAGGAAGGAACTCCGAATCTGTTCAAGGCAGTATTTCATAGAACCACGCGATTGTGGCGACAATAGCACCGATGCGCCCATATCCTCTCTAGGCTCCACCCCCAGTCCATAAATAGGCGGATGCAGGCTAATACAGTTGCCAGGCCGCCTTCAGATGCCGGGGCCAACACCATGGCGCAACCAGGATCGCGTCGAATCGTACCGTGGCGCTGGCCAGGTTGGGATGGGCGTTCAGATACGCTTCCGTCGCGCGGACAATCCGGCGACGCTGTCGTCCACTGATCGCGAAGGCGGCGCGATCAAGATCAGCACGAAATTTGACCTCGATGATTGCAATAAGCTCCCCGCGTCTGGCAACGATATCAATCTCACCAACAGGAACTCGATAGCCGGAAGCGAGGATGCGGTATCCGTTCAGCCGCAGCCACCATCGTGCGACCAATTCGGCTCTCCGCCCGTACTTCTCCGCAGTCTCATAGTCACGCGCCGTCATTAGGGGGCCCCACCTCCGCCGCCAGTTCTAGAGCGCGCTGGTATACACGGCGGCGCGTCAGGCCCAGTTGCAAGGCGACATTGGCGGCAGCCTCGCTCAGCGACGTCTCGGCCATGGCAGCACGCAATATAACGTCAAGATCTTCCCCGGAAATCGCTGCTAAGGGCAAGGGCGGCCCGACCAACACCACGATCTCGCCCTTTGGCGGACCAGAAGCGGCATAATGGGCCGCAAGATCGATCAAATTGTCACGCCGAACTTCCTCGTAGAGCTTTGTCAATTCCCGAGCAACCGCGGCAGGACGGTCGCCCAGCACAGCCGCCATATCGGCCAGCGATGCCGCAAGACGCGGGCCTGACTCATAAAAGATCAATGTGCCGGGAATCGCCGTCATGCTCTTCAAATCACGCCGGCGCGCCACCGATTTAGCATCGAGAAAGCCGGCGAAGAAGAACCTGTCGGGCGGAAGTCCCGAAAGAACAAGCCCGGCCAGGGCAGCGGAGGCGCCCGGCACGACATGGAGCGCGTAACCCGCCGTTATAGCGTCGCGAACCAGCTTGTAGCCCGGATCTGAGACCAGCGGCGTGCCGGCATCCGAGATCAGCGCGACGGCACCGCCGTCAGCAAGCCTGGCCATCAGGCGGGGCCGCATCATTTCCGCGTTATGTTCATGGTACGGCAGCAGGGGCGTCTTCATGCCATATCGGAACAACAATTTGGCGCTGACTCGCGTATCTTCGCAGGCGATCAGGTCCGCCCTGCGCAGGGTATCGAGCGCGCGCAGCGTGATATCC
>CAIXXC010000252.1 GCA_903923205.1 uncultured Rhodospirillales bacterium
GGAAGGCGACGGGAGGGCGGCAGTCCGACTACTGCCGGGCACAGGGGCTCGATCCCAAGTATTTCAGTATCTGGAAGGGCCGGCTGGAGCGCGTAGCACCTGCCGGCGTGGCGCCGCCGACGGCCGATACCGCCGCCACCCTGGTGTCGGTCGTGATTCGCGCGAATGCGCCCCGCAGGGTCATCGCCGATCCAGTGCCCCGCGAGGAAGTCGGTCTGAGCGTGACCCTGCCGAACGGTATTGCACTCAACTCCCATGTGGCGAGTGCTGGCGCACTGACACCGCTGCTCGCCGAGCTAGCCCGCCTGTCGTGCTGACGCTACCTCCCGACACGCGGATCTTCATGGCGGCCCCACCAGCCAAGTCGCCGGACTGTATGTCCGTAACAACACCCACTCGAGTGGGAAGGTGCCGCTCCTTCACATAGTCGGCGCCGCGCTCAGCGACATTTTCCGCCTCACTGTCCATTACCTCACGGTTCATATGTAGCCAAGATTTGGCACGCTCAATAAGCGTGCACTTCCCAGCATGGCCGCAATCGTTAAGAAGGTATGCAAATGCTGCGCTTACGGCGCCGTTTGCAAACGAGCCTCCGCCAAGACGAGACGCCGTGCCACCGACTATCACCTTTTGACGTTCATTGCTCCGCCAGGCCAAGAGGTACGCCTGCGGTGGGGAATGACCAGGCTAAGGCGGCTCTGCAATCCTATTAGCCAGGGCGTTCATTCAGCGGCAGCGCGCCTTTAGGGCGGACTAACAGGGAATGCCGCGAGGGCGTCGTGCGCGAGCAGGATGCGGATGTCGCTGAACGTGCCGAGGTCCAGAAGGTCGCGATCGCGCGTAACGATGATCGCTGCGTCGGCGCCAACGGCGCAGGCAAGCACATGATCGTCGTCCGGATCGCGCGCGGTCGGGCTAACGGCAACTGGCCGCACGAGTGTGACGAGGGCGCGGTAGCCGACGAGCAGCTCCGGAATCGAGCTGCCAATCTGGGCAATGCGTGACGAGAATTTTGCGCGTGCAAGCACGTCTTCGAGCTCGGCGATAAGGACGGGGCTGGCGTACAGCGTAATACGCCCATCGCGGGCGGCAGCGAGGACACCAGCGGGCGGGCCTCCCCACAGGAATGCCGATATGACGGTGTTGGTATCAGCGACGACGCGCACGGTCGGCCCGCGCTGTCGCAATCTCCGCGTCGATCTCGGCCTCGGTCAATGCAGGTTTGATCTGGGCGAGCCGATCCATGGTTGCGAACAGCTGATCAACCTGCCGCTTTCGCATTGCTTCACGCAGCAGCTCGACGATCGTCTCTGGGCGCAGGAGTCCGGCAGCCTGTGCCTGCTGGGCAAGGTCATCCGGCAGCGAAACGGTGATGTTCGTCATAGCGCTCTCCTCGTAAACCCCAAGGTAGCACTCGGGCAAAATGTTTTGGCAGTGGGAGCTCAAGGCAAGACAACAAACGATTAATAATCAACAATTTACTACCTATAATACTTATTAAGTGAAATCAAACAACGAAGTCGATCGACGTTGGCAGTCTTTATAGGAACCCGGTCCGTACCGCGTCAGCCTTCCGCGTATTTCTCAAGGTACGAGCGGTAGGCCGCCTGCCACCGGGAACCCCCAAGGCGTCCGGCGCTACCGTGGACCAGTGATATCGGCCAGGTGCCGAGCGTGAAACCCGCTGCGTCGAGCTGCCGACAAAAATCCATGTCGTAGAAGTCGAATGAGAACCTCGGGTCGAAGCGCACTCCGGCGTCGATGAGTCGTTGGCTGCGCACGGCGATGAAAACGCCGTCCAGCAACTTGACTGGCTGCCCAGGCTCGCCGTACACGCTGAGCTCGATCAGGTCTGGAAAGCCTTTCCCATGGCCGATCACCCCGCTCAGATTCTCGTCGGCATCGCGGGTGAACTGACCATCGATATACATCCACGAGGACTGCCCCGGGACGCGGCGTCGATTGCCGGCCAGGCCGATGACGTCGAACCGACTCAGGCCCTCGATGAGGTGCGTGGCCCAGAAATAGTCGCTCAGGTACACATCGTCGTGCAGGAACACGAGAATCGCTGGACGTTCCCGCGACTCGTCGATCGCCACGTTGTATACCTCGGGTAGTCCCCGCGTGTTGCCCGGGAAAAGCCGGAGCTCGATTGGTTGTCCACGGGGGTACGACCGGTAGAACGGAATCGATCGTCCGAGTGGGGTTTCCTTGAAGAAGGCGGCGGCGTCGAGGCGCGTCGCGCACACGAGGCGGATCGTTGGTGCAGTCGCCGTGTTCGGACTCGCCATCCCTGCCGACCTAGTTGGATCCGACGCTGTTGGACGCGCCCGGGGGCGCCACCGTGGCCAGTAAGCGCAGATGCGCCGGCAGGCACACGGTTTTGAGGTCGTACTGGGTCACGATCGTGTCGCGGGCGTTCTGGCGAATCGAGTCGTGGACCCGCCGATCCTCGAGTGCCTCAATGACACGCGCGGCGACCTCGGTCGGCGAGAAGAAATCGACGAGGATGCCGTTGCCGCCGTGCTGCAGCACTTCTTCTACCGGTTGCGTGCGGGAGCCGACCACGAGGCACCCGGCGGCCATTGCCTCGAGCATCGACCACGACAGCACGAAGGGATACGTGAGATACACGTGTACCCGCGAGACCTGCAGGACCTTGAGAAAGCCGGGGTACGGGATCTTGCCGAGAAAGTGCACTCGCGAGAGGTCGAGACTGTCCCCGAGCTCTTCGAGCATCTGCTGGCGGAACGTCAGCGGTCCGGTCGGTGGGCTTCCGTAGCTCACCCCGTCACCGCCGACAACAAGAACGCGGGCGTTGGGTCGCGCGGCGAGAATCGCCGGGAGGCTCCGCATAAACGTCGGGAATCCCCGATACGGCTCAAGGTTGCGCGCAACGTAGGTCACGATCTCGTCACCGGCGGCAAATTCCGGGCCGTCATTGCCCAGACGCAGACGGGCGGTCGGATCCGGACGCACGACGGTCGTGTCGACACCTTCGTGGTTCACGTGAAGGATCGGGTGGTAGCGGCGTGGGTACACGGACTTCTGCCACTGGGTTGGCGTCTGCCCGAGATCGGCGGTATCGAGCGCGAGCAGGTTACCGAGGTTCTTCGTACGAAGGCGCGGCGCCGTATCGGGAGTAATGGGATCGGCCGGATCAAAGCCGACGTCGGCGCCGTGAAGGCGGTAGAAGAATTCGAAATAGCCGATCAGGAGGGCTTTCGGAAAAATGTCCTTCAGGTACCAGATCTCGCCCCAGCCGTTGTGACCCAGCATGACGTCCGGTACGAAGCCCGCGGTGCGCAGATCCATCGCTACTCGCGCGACTTCTTGTGCGTTCAGAACCGCCGCTTCCGACTCCCGCAAGTAGTGATGGACTTGCGGGGAGATCGTGCGCCGCGGCTTGTAGACGACTTTCTGCACCCCCGGGATCTCGCCGTCCTGACGCTGCGTGATGAAGACCACGCGATGCCCGGATTGCACGCCGAGATACCGCGCCAGATGGAGATACTGGCCCGGAAAATTTTGGTGGACAAAAAGAACGTTCAACGACGCACCAACGCCACGTCTGCCACGCCACGGATCGAGTCTGATGGGGGCAGTTTGCACCGAGCACGGGCGGCCCGATGGGTCCAGCCATTTATCCGAATCACCAGTGCAAACCTCTCTGACAGAAGGCCGTTTATGGTAGCTTTTTCAGGTCGGGTCAGGACACACGCCTACGCCTCGCGTGCATGCGGTACCGGACTCTATACATAAGAACGACACGAGCCGGGACTCTTGCGATGCGTGTTCCTTGCCGCCCTCGTCGACGGTTGCCCGCGAATCAGGTCTGGTGGCCGTGACAGTCCTGCCCGCATCGTCGCTGTGGCAGCGACTGCACCGGCCGGCACCGGCGGTTCGGTTTGCGATCTCGGCTCACGACCTGATCTGGGCCTGGGGCAGCTGGTCGGCCCTGCACCGGCGACCGTTTGATCCGTCGCTGCTCATTCAGCAATTTCCGCCGCTGCACACGACCGAGACGCTGGTGCAGGCCGGCCGCGCGCTGGGCTTCAAAGTCCGCTCGCGGGAAGTACTTGTCACGGCCCTGACCGATTTGCCGAGGCCCTGCGTCGTGGCGCTCGCGCCCGATCTGGCCGACGCCGTGGCCGCGGACGGGTCCACGCCCCCCGCCCGCCTCGCGATGCTCGTGCAGGCCGATGGGTCGCGCGTGGCCCTCTTCCACGCCGGTTCCAACACACCGTCGACGTACACGCTCGAGGAATTCGGCGCCCGCTACCTCGGCCTTGCGGTATTGATTGCGCCCAAGCGCGGTGCAATACAGGATCCCGATGGCACGGCCACACCGGGTGCGTTCGGGTTTCGGTGGTTCGTGCCGGAACTCCTGAAATACCGCTCGGTCTGGCGCGACGTGCTGCTCGCCTCTCTGGTGATCCAGCTCCTGGCGCTCGCGACGCCACTACTCACCCAAGTCGTCATCGACAAGGTCGTGGTGCACCGCACACACAGCACGCTGGTGGCGATCGGCGTGGGCCTCTCGATCTTTCTGGTTTTTACCGCCCTACTCTCCTGGATCCGTCAGTACCTGGTGCTGCACACGGGTAACCGGGTCGACGCCGTGCTCGGCGCCTCCGTCTTCGAGCACCTCCTGACCCTGCCGCCCCGGTATTTCGAGCAGCGGCAGACCGGCGTGATCGCGGCGCGGCTGCGCGGTGTCGAATCCATTCGGGAGTTCCTGTCGAGCG
This sequence comes from uncultured Rhodospirillales bacterium, assembly GCA_903923205.1. Lineage (GTDB taxonomy): Bacteria > Pseudomonadota > Alphaproteobacteria > ATCC43930 > CGMCC-115725 > CAIXXC01. Next base: position 4,749 of record CAIXXC010000252.1, read on the forward strand.
CCGCCGTCACCCTCGTCCTCGATCTGCCGTTCCTGCTGATCTTCATCGGCATTATGTTCGCCTACAGCGTGACCCTGACCGCCGTCACCCTCGGACTGGTATCGATCATCGTCGTGCTCAGCCTCGTCGTGGCACCGGTGTTCCGGGCCAAGCTCAACACGCAGTTTCTGCTCGGCGCCCGTAACCAGGCGTTCACGACGGAGTACGTCGCCGGCATGGAGACGGTCAAGAGTCTTCAGCTCGAACCGCAGCTGCGCGACCGGTATGGCGATTATCTGGCCGAGTACCTGCAGGCGGGCTTCGACGTACGCCGGATCGCCAACACCTACAATGTCATCGCCAACGCCATCGAACAGCTGCTATCGCTCCTGATTCTCGTCGTCGGCGCCTATCTCGTCATGAACGGTGACGCGTTCACGATCGGCATGCTCGTGGCGTTTCAGATGTTTGCGAGCCGGGTTTCGCAACCCATGCTGCGGCTCGTGGGTCTCTGGCAGCAGTTTCAACAGGCGGAACTGGCGGTCGAACGTCTGGGCGACATCATGAACGCCCCGGCCGAACCTTACGCCGTCGTGCCGCGGCGTGCTCAGGAATCCCGCGGACGTATTGAGATCCGGAGCTTAAGCTTCCGCTACAGCGCAATACGACCGCTTCTCTACGAGGGGTTCGATCTCACGATTGAACCGGGCGAGGTCGTGGCCCTGATGGGTCCGTCCGGGTCCGGCAAGAGCACCCTCGCGAAGCTCCTGCAGGGCTTCTATCTACCGGCCAGCGGCGAGATCCGGATCGACGGGCAGGACATTCGTCATCTGTCTGCCAACGAGCTGCGCCAGACTTTTGGTGTGGTGCCGCAGGAAACGACGCTCTTCGCGACGACGCTGTACGAGAACCTGTTCATGGCAAGCCCCGCCGCGACCTTTGAGGATATCGTTCGCGTGTGTCGTCAGGCGGAAATCCACGACGTGATCGAGCGGCTTCCGGACGGGTATCAGACCGAAATCGGAGAGCGCGGTGTCGGTCTTTCAACCGGACAGAAGCAGCGGATCGCAATCGCCCGGGCGCTTCTCAAGAACCCGAAGGTCCTTATTTTTGATGAAGCGACTAGCAGCCTCGATCAGACAACCGCCGAGTCGTTGTGTCAGACGATCCAACCCCTGCGGGGCCGAGTGTCGATTCTCTTCATTACCCACTCGCTACCGAATACTCTCGCCGTGGATCGGATCGTGCGAATTGGGGACTCCCACCGTGCCACGGGATTGTCTGGCACGGCAATTCCGTCCATACGCGAGAACGTCAACCGTTGACCGACAGAATGATTTCCTGGAGAACCAAGTGAAGAACGCGACCCGCCGTGGCCTGATCCGCGTCTATCGAGTGGTGACGATCGGAATTGCCCTGACGTTGTCAGTAGCCTCGCTAACCGCGTGTGGGCGAGATGTGGCAAACGGCCTGAACCGCCTGCTTGCGATGAAGCCGCCCTACCCGGACACAGATACCCACTTGATGTTTGCGGTCAGTTCAATCGGCGGATTTCAGCCGATTCATTGGATTGATAACGATCACGCGTTGTTCGCGGGTTACGAGATCGTGAAGTCCAAAGATTCCCTACGGTGGGATCATTTGAGCAATTCGGACCCGGGTATCTACATCCTTGACACGAAGGCCAACACGTTTGTGCGCTATGCGCCCTTGACACAACATTTCCGAATGTGCTTCAACCGCGGATACCTCTTCTACAACACGGCGGAAGCAAACGACAATGAGCCCCTCGCGTTCCGGGCCGGTCCATTGGGATCAGAGCAGCCCGTCGTGACGAACGAGCGCTACGGACACATGGCCGAACAAAGGCGATGCCAAGGTTGGCCCGGCGAGGAATCGCCCGACAAGCACCCAACGGAACTCATCTTTCCGTTGGATCCAAAAGACGGGTACATACGTATTGCGTATTGGGACGATCCAAATGAGCCCGGAATCAACGAAGCCACTCAACACGAAAAGGTCGAACTCATCCAGCCGTCCGGAAACGTGCTGGCTTTGCCTATCGAACGCAAAGAGATGGAAGCCTCGGAAGCATCCTATAGCGCGTATCTGGACGCATACGTAATCATCCCTCGGACCCCGCGAGGCGCACCGTTCCACGTATACGCTGGATGGCCAAAAGAGGAGCTAGTGCCGATCTATGTGTTAAAGCACGACGGAACAGTGACTACGGTGCAATTGCCTGCGGGTCTACCTCAGATCTCTGCGGTATACGCGACGGACGCCGGATGGGTCTTAGGCTCTAACGCCACTACCGGCAACTCTCGCCAGGCCGGCGCTTGGCTGATCAAGGACGGTAAGCCACAGAAGCTCTTCGAGCATCTGGTGACCGCGATGGGTGTCTCACCCGATGGATGCAAGCTGGCTTATGCGTTCAATAGCTACAACCCGATGCTTGTCGATACCGTGCACGTAATGAAGCTTTGCGCGAAGGCATCCGTAGGAGCCGCGCCATGAGTGTCACGGAGAGCGTTGCCGACGCGGCATTAGTCGCGTCGGATCAGGTATACGACCAACCCGCCAAGAGGTCCGCCCTGGCGCCCCGTCTAGGCAATTCACCGTACTTTAAGCCTACGTTAGGCGGCTATCCGACGGTTGCGGAGGTCATCAGCCTCTGCGAGGTCGGGTGTCGATTCTCTTCATTACCCACTGGCTACCGAATACTCTCGCCGTGGATCGGATCGTGCGAATTGGTGAAACGCGGCGGGACCGTCTACCGGTAACCGAAGCGCCTAATCTTGCTTCCGGCACATTGCCAGCATGACTTACAGAATCACGTCTTGGAGACGCATATGAAAGGCGCGCATCGAAGAGCATTGGCTCGCACTCATGGAATAGTGGCAATCGGCACGACCATTCTTCTTGCGACATCCTCTTTAACCGCGTGCGGGCAAGATGCTGCGAACGCATTGAATCGACTGTTAGCGATGAAGCCGCCCTATCCGGATAAAAGTTGGTCGCTGATCTACTCGATTCACAAGATGCGGCCGCCAGACGATATCTACTGGCTCGACAACGAGCGGATATTGTTTCCGGGATACGAAAAAGACAGCGACTCGCTACCTTTCGTATTCATTTTGGATACCACCACCGGGAAATACACGAAAGAGGCATCATTAAGAGAACATTACTGGTTCTGCTTCAACCGCGTAACTCATTTCCTCGCCTACGATATCGCCGCGGCCGAGCCCGGTGTGTCTCCAGCCATGATGGCCGGACCGATTGGTGCCGAAACCTTTCTTCCGGAACTCGAAAAAGGGAAAAGCCATCCGGAACTGAAACAGTGCTGGCCATGGCCGAACGACGAGCTTCGTCCGGACAGACCGAATGCGAACGTCCGCAATCTTTCCCCAGAAGACGGATATATTCTCGTCGTCGACCATCCCGACGGAGACCCTTCGCTGAAAGATCGACAGGAACAGGATGGGCCGGTGCAATGGATCAAGCCAGGAAAAGCTCCGGTAAATCTGCCCATCCAGAGGAAGGAACTGGAGAACCACAAGCTAACCTACTCGGACTACGCGGGAGCCTATCTTTTGATCCCAGAATCGCCTCGGTCGGGCGATGCCCACTATATAACTAATTGGCCTAAGGATGAAGGTATTCCCATTTATTCCATATCGCACAGCGGCGAAGTGAAGGTCATCGAAATCCCGGCTGGCTCTCCGGAACCCGCGGGCGTTTACCTGACACGAAGGGGGCTACTCTGGGTGTCGAACGAAACGACAGGCAACTCCCGGTCGGCGGGCGCGTGGTTGCTTGTCGACGGCAAGCCGCAAAAGATAATCGAACACTTCGTGACTGGAGTCGGCGTCTCGCCTGACGGCTGCAAGATCGCATACTCGGTGAATTCCGTCGATCCTCAGAAGACTGACAATTTACATCTGATGAGTGTTTGCGAGACAAGCCCGAATGACCAATCTCACTGAGGCGACTCTTGAGGCCTGCTGGGTTGCCAGCGATCAGGCGTACGTTGGCGGCCTCTCGACGAACGGTGCGCTGTTACCGGTCACGCCTACGGCCGGCACTTTGCAGGCAACGCGTTGGACCGCGTCGTGCGTTGGCTGGACGGTTGAAAAAGTATACGACGATGCCGGAACTGGATTCCACGCAACGGTTTATAGACGGTCCACCTCCGGCGGCCATTTTGACCGCATCGTAGCGTTTCGAGGGTCCCGCGGTTCGAATCCACAGGACTGGCGGAACAATCTCAGTTTTGGTTGGCCAGACTGGGCATCGGCAACCGCCAGCAAACTCATGGATGACCTTAAAAAGGCGGTGGCCACTACTGACCACATTGCCTTTACGGGCCATTCTCTCGGTGGCGCGCTCGCCCAATATGCGGCGTACGAGTACGTCGATACGCGTGAACAGTCAGACGTTAATTACACAGGATCGAACGTTGGACTGGTGACCTTTAACGCTCCGGGCGTTGAATCGTCCATGAAGCAGTTTTACGGGAAGCCGGCAACGTCTCCGGGAGCCCGGCAAGTAGGCACCCGCCCTTACTATCCGGCGCGGCTTAATGGTGTTGACACGCGCTATTACTACGTCGACAACGATTTTGTATCGACGCTCGGCACGTGCCTTAATGATGCCGCCGGTCGCAATGACTATTTACTACCTGGTTCGCAACCTAATGGCGCCGCGCTTAATTTGGCTGCCGCCCACAGTCAGGCCGCTATTTATACGGCGTTGAGTGGCGGATTCGGTGCCGGCGCCATCAAGCAGCAGAAAAACGATCGTCTTGATTTACAGGCAACGCAGGCGATTGCGTCGATCGTGTCGTCCGCCATCTATAACGAAGACGTTTCCCAGTTGCAATCGGTCGGGCTTGCGTATTCCGGCTTGATAATTGGCCTTGCGCAGGGCGACCCCGTAAA
>CAIXXC010000253.1 GCA_903923205.1 uncultured Rhodospirillales bacterium
GCACCGCCGTGGGGATCCGGCCCTTTTAGTCGCCGGCCGACTAGGGCATCCTCGGGGCATGGCTATGGCGAATGTCGGTGCATCGCGGTGGCGACCGGAAAATGCGTCGGGGCGATCCTGTCTGTACTACTACCGCGCTCGATACTACTCGCCGGCACTGGGGAGGTTTATAAGCGAAGACCCCACTGGCATCAGCGCAGGAACGAATTTCTACGCGTATGCCGGCGGAAATCCGGCCATGCGCGTAGATCCACTTGGCCTTGCATGGCAGCTCGTCGCCGGCTTCGGCGGCACCATTATCACGCCGGGATTCGGAGGCGGTCTCAATTTCAACGTTGGCCTGAATATCGACGGCTTCAATTCGTCGCTATACATTCAGGACCAAGCAAATGTGGGATCCTTGAATGCCGGCGGGATGTTCCTTGGACTCGGCTTAAATCTCCAGCTGGCACATGCAGACGCGCCAACGACCGGGTTTGACGCTGCGCAGTATGCGGAGATTGACGCTGGAGTTGTCGGCGGCCTTGGGGCTAGCCTGACAAAAAACAGCTGTGGCGGAGTGGACGTCGGCGGACTCAAAGGGTTTAAGCCTGGTGTCGGGCTGGGGCTGGGGGCGTTCACCGGAACGACCTTCACGTCAACGGCTGTATCACCGACGCTAGCATCGGCGCTGGACGCCATTGCGGCGTATTTCAATATGGGCGCCACGCCAGGTTACGTTCCGAGTGGGTACCCGGCCTGGGGACCCAGATAAATTATTTCGTTCGGGTTAGTTGGGGAATCGGGACGTTTATCGGTTGCGCGGGGTCAAAGTGAGCTCAGGTATGTCGCCGGATAGTTGTGCGTTTCTTGAGCTAATCAAGCGTCGCCAGAGAGCGTGCTGGTATGCGGTGCTGGCGTGGTGGGTGGGAACGGCGGCATTTATCGCCGTTGTCAGCGGTTACTTTGACCACGGTTCCGACTTGCCTATCTACGCTGCGTTCTATGGCAGCGCGTTGATGCTATACATACCCGCGATTCAACTGTACAAGACAAAGTGCCCATTCTGCGGAGGCGCGGCGGGCGCTTTGCCAATATTTCGGTACACGTTCTTGCGGTGCAAGAGCTGTGGTGAGCGAATCGAGTGCCAACCTCAAGGCTCCCGGCGCCCCGATGATAGGATTAAGGGAGGATAAACTGGAATCCGCAATGTCGACTGGATAGCCCTAGAACAGCGCTCTCTGGCGGGCAATCTGATCGGGATCGAGGCCTGAGCGCAGCAGGCCGATGACGATGAACTGCCACGGCCGCTTGGCCATGTTGCCCATGATGAAATGTAGGTTTCGCGAGGGGATGTTCTCATCATATTTCTGTACTACTACCGCGCGCGCTATTACTCGCCAGCGCTTGGGAGGTTTGTTAGCGAAGACCCCGCTGGGTTTAGGGCCGGATTCAATCGATATACGTATGCGCTAGGAAACCCGATCTCGCTTCGCGACCCGATGGGGTTATGGTCGATTACTGTTGAAGGATATGCTGGTCTTGGTGGTGGGATAGTCATAGGGTGCGACGAGAGTACCGGACAATGGTTCTACGGCGGTCGACTAGGCATTGGTTTAGGGCTTGGCTGGACGGTGGACACTGACGCTAAGAGGCCTGGCGGACCGGAGAACCCTGGTATTGACCACGGCACGACGGTTGGTGGATATGTCGCTGCTGGCCTTGCTCTGCCAACCATTTTCCAATGGAACCCACTCGAGGCACAGGGCGGATACGAGTTCGGGACAGGGCATGACTATAGCAACGGTCCCGGTCTGGGTCCCGTCACTTTGGGTAGTCCCGGTAAGTTCGAGCTCGGAGGCTCGTTTGGAATACAGGTAATAGGACGTTAGCGCGTCGAGGCAATCGTGATGATTTTTCGAAACTGGCGCGAAATGCCAAGCTCCCTGAAAATTGCCACTGCCACTTGCTTCGCAGGAGCCGGTGTCCTTTGCGGAAGCCTCGTTTCAAAGGAAGACATCATCGTGTACGGACACCACATTGCGAATTCAATTTGGTGGAGTAGCGGTGCTGGCGTCGTGCTCTTTGTGCCCGCGACGTTGGGCGTAGTGTCTGGCATCTTCATGGCTAGACGATCGTCGGTCGGCCGCTGGCTTTTTATTTTGTACGTCGTGGCGTCGATGGCATCCATAGGCCTCGTAGCGCGACTTCTACGGCTGCCCATAGCAGACAAAGCGCTTTGGCTCGGTATCGATATGGCCGCCGCGATTGCGGTAGCAACCTACTTGTACCGGAGTCCAAGCATACGGCGATATTTCGCGGGTTCCGGGGACGGGTCAAGTAGTGATGGCGTCTAGAGCACATGCAACCGCTTCGCACAAGCTCTAGCAACGGCGATTGGCAGAAATGAGGAACCTGCTGTGAGATGTAGCACGGCGGTGCACGCGTGGTTCGTGGGTCTTGTCGGCTTGTCCGCAGGATTGGTAGCGTTGGCGTTCCCAAAGGCTACTTGGATGAGCTTCGTCGGGCTCTTCCTTCTTATGGTAGTCGTTACCATCGTTCAGAGTCGAGCCAGAAGTGAGGAGCCATCGTGGCTACGCCGGAATATGAGCCCGCGGCTCACAATCGGTGAGCTCTCGCTCGCAGCCTGCTCAGTTCTCTTGATGGTCATCCCGCTGATCGCGCTGGGAATCCGGACATGGATCACCAATTAGTGGGCCTGTGCGCTCGCAAGCGGGAATCTCTTAGGCTCGCTTAGCCTCTGAATGGGAAAGACACGGAACTACGCGCGGATCGCTCCTAAGTGCAGCCAAATTGGCGGAAACGTTCGCATTCGCTAGTTCGCCGGCAGCGGCTTTGAATAGTGCCGGGGCGTTCCTGATTGTACTACTACCGCGCTCGATACTACTCGCCGGCGCTGGGGAGGTTTATCAGTGAGGATCCGAGCCAGTTCCAGGGAGGCGCGAATTTCTATGCCTACGCTGGTGGCAGCCCCACGAATTTTACAGATGCGCGAGGCTTAGCATGGGATCTGCCATCTTTGCCACAAGGGGTCGCAGATTCGGTTACTGGCTTTGGCGATGGCGTGTATCACATGGTTACCCTTGGCA
>CAIXXC010000254.1 GCA_903923205.1 uncultured Rhodospirillales bacterium
GAGGAACCTATTATGACGAGCCCCTGCTTCGAGACCGTTGCGGTTGGCGACGAACTGCCCGCCCTGCACTTGCAAGCCGTTAATCGCACGACGCTTGCACTTTTCGCCGGCGCCTCGGGAGATCATAATCCAATCCATATCGACATTGATTTCGCTCGGAAAGCAGGCATGGTTGATGTGTTCGCGCACGGCATGCTGGGTATGGCCTGGGTCGGGCGGTTGGTGACAAACTGGGTGCCGCAAGGCCGACTTCGCCGCTTCGACGCCCGTTTTCAGGGCATCACCCATATCGGCAATACGATCCGATGCACAGGGCGCGTTGTCGAAAAGCTGCAGCGCGATGGCGAGAACTTTGTTCGCATCGAACTGCGCTCCGCCAATCAATTCGGGCAGATCAAAATTGCCGGCGAAGCTATCGTCGCTTTGCCTTAGATCCTCGGGAGTAGAGAATAATGACCGGCAAACTCGACGGTAAGGTTGCCCTGATCTCTGGTTCCGGCCGCGGTATCGGACGCTCGATCGCGCTCAAACTCGCGAGCGAAGGTGCGCGTGTCGTCATCAACGATCTCGACGAGGCACCCGCGAACGAGACGGTGGCCGATATCCGCGCACTCGGCGGCCAAGCCGTGGCCTGTGTCGGTAATGTCTCCGCGCCCGACTTCGCCGACCGTTTCATTGGCACCGCTGTCGAGCATTACAAGGGTCTAGACGTTATCATCAACAACGCCGGCTACACTTGGGACAATGTCATCCAGAAGATGACAGACGAGCAGTGGTACGCCATGATCGACTGTCATCTGACGGCACCCTTCCGTATTCTGCGCGCCGCACAGCCCGTCATCCGGGCCCTGGTCAAGGCCGATCAGGCCGAGGATCGCCGGGTGATCCGGAAGGTGGTGAACACCTCTTCCATGGCGGGCCTGTTCGGGAATGCCGGACAAACCAACTACGCCACGGCCAAGGCCGGCGTTATCGGAATGACGCAAACACTGGCCAAGGAGTGGGGGCGGCTGAATGTTACGGTGAATTGCGTGGCCTACGGCCTGATCAAGACCCGCCTGACGGCCAGCACGCTCGAACATACGACCGCCAATATCGAGGGCCGCGAGATCAAGGTCGGCGTCAATCCCGGCCTTATGGAACTGATGGAACAAACGATTCCTCTCGGGCGTGGTGGTACGCCCGATGAGGCGGCAGGCGCGGTCTATCTCTTCTGCATCCCGGAGTCTGATTATGTCAGCGGCCAGACGCTGATCTGCAGCGGCGGCCTGACGGGGATTTAAAAAAACGGGCGGGGTGCGACAGGTCGACCGCCCCGCCTGCCTTGTCGTGCTGCTTAGGCCAGAACGCAGTCCTTGTACTGACCTTCCTTGGCGTTGTTGCAGAGATTCCGGTAGGTGCCGACGCCGCCGATATAGGCGATCAGGCTCTGCTGCTTGCCTTCGACATTTGCGCCCGTGTACCAGGACCTTGTCTTGGGCACGAGCGTCTGATTGGCAACCTCATTGTGATGCCTGACCCAGCCGTCGTCGGCATCGGCGGTAGGTTCGATGGACTGCTTGCCTTGGTCCCGGACGTATTTGATACAGTCCGTGATCCAGTCCACCTGCTGCTGTGAACAGGTCGGCACGTTGCAGAACGCCGCCGCCGGTGACATGGGGGCCATCGTCATGAACATATTCGGGAACCCGTGGACGGTCATGCCGAGCCAGGTATGGATGCCCTTCGACCAGACGTCCCGGAGCAGGCGGCCTTCGCGGCCGCGCAGGTCCAACCGGGTAAGGGCACCGGTTGCGGCGTCGAAGCCGGTCGCGTTGACGATGATATCGAGTTCGATCACACCGGCGCTGGTCTCGATGCCATTCTCGACAAAGCGGATAATCGGCGTCTCGAGCAGATCGACGAGATCAACATTACCCTGTTCGTAGATCTCGTAGTAACGGTTCTCAAGCGGCACGCGGCGGGTGCCGAAAGCATAATCCGTGGGTGTGAGCTTCTTTGCCAGTTCCGGGTTCTTCAGGCGGGCGCGAATGCGCTTGCGGACGAATTCCGAAATCTCGTCATTGGCAGCCTTGTCGGTAAGCGCTTCCAGGAAGCCGCCAACCCAGAACTTGAGCGAGCCATCCTCCCACAGGGCCTGCAGGAAGCGCTCGCGCTCCTCCGGGCTCAGATCGTAAAAGCTTCGCGGATCGGGGTTGAAATCGAAACCCGAGAACGTCTCGTGGACGAAGTGCTTCAATTCCGGATAGCGCTCGCGGATGGCCGCACGATCTTGATCGGTGTACTTCGGATTGCGGATCGGAATGGTGTAGCTGGGGGTGCGCTGAAACACCGTCATATGGCCGACGCTGGGCGCGATTGTCTGGATCACCTGAATCCCGGTTGCCCCGGTTCCGATAACGCCAACGCGCTTGCCTTTGAAGTTGATCGGCTCCTTCGGCCAGCGTGCGGTGTGGAAGACCGTTCCCTTGAAACCTTCCTGACCCGGAAAGGTCGGGTTGGTCGGCACGGAAAGCCCGCCGGTTGCCATCACCAGGAACTGTGCCGTGGCCTTGGCGCCATCTGCAGTGGTTACCGTCCAGACGCCGTTGGCTTCGTCGAAGTGAGCGCCCTCGATGCGGGTGTTGAACACGATATCCTTGCGCAGGTCGAACTTGTCGGCGACGCGGTTCAGGTAGCGTTCGGTTTCCGGCTGCGCCGGGAAGCGCTCGCTCCAGTTCCATTCCGACAAAAGCTCGTCCGAGAACCAATATTGATAGGTGTAGCCAACGGAATCGCAGCGCGCGCCAGGATAGCGGTTCCAATACCAGACGCCGCCGACATTGCTGCCAGCCTCATAGATCCGGGCCTTCAGACCAAGTTCCCTCAGCTTGTAAAGCTGATAGAGGCCCGAAATGCCCGCACCGACGACAATGGTATCGAAATGTTCCTGCGTGGACGCAGCGGTAGCCATGTAGATTCCTCCTTCAACCTGATTTCGTCGCAAACTCGGTAACCGCGCCAACATCACGCTTGCTGCACTCAATCTGCGCCTGTGCAGAATTTGCGGGCTCGAGCGTGAGACGCAGCCCGCCGGTGTCCAGCGTATTTGCTGCACGGCGGTTACAACATTGTCACATTAGTGGCAAGTGCTGATGATGACTTCACCCGATTGGGTAGGCTTGATGCAGACTTCGTATCCTCGTATCAAAGGATTTATAAGAACATCCGGTCGATTATCTCCCTGAGACTGTTTAATCGACGACGGGAAAGTGATATTGTCATCACGGCGTAATAATATAATTATTTATCAAGGTTTGTATTTCGAATATTTATAAGGGTCGCCGTGCCGTTGCCGGTTGCAGCCAATCCGGAGACATGGAGTTCAAAATTAATCTTCGGCCGAGCGATCTGTGGCGCCCGTTGCCGCGTAAAAAGATTTCAGGTCGTGCATCCCACCAAAGGCATGGTCTCACAGGCCGTTGCAGTTCCGATGTCCTGAACATTTCATAATTAAGGATATGACTATGATCCCCAGTTCAAAATCCCGACGCAGTCTCTATGGCCCGGAATGGGTCCTGTTCATCGCTCTGATCGGCTTTGCTGTAGCCGTTGTCGTCCACGCCCACGGCGCGTGACACGCCAAGCGTGCGGGTAGGTGGGGTTCTCCCATCTGCCCGCTTGCTCGTCGGATCTTGATACGGCAACCTGTCCTTCGGTGAAGCACGAAGATGGTCCACCCGATTGGGATAGGCCACGAGGGGGCAACGATGAGCTTAAGCGAAGACAATAAAGACCTTATTCGGCGATTTATGGCGGCGTTCTCTGCAGGGGACGTGACGACAGTGCTTGCGATGATGGATGACGAAGCAACCTGGTGGGTCGCAGGCACCATGCCGATATCGGGTACGTATTCGAAGGAAGCTTTTGCGAAGCTTCTGGCAGGTATCGGCGACGCTGTCACCGGGCCGATCCTGCTGACGCCGAAGGCATTTACCGCTGAGGGCAATCGCGTTGCCGTCGAAACCGAATCTTTGGCGCACACCAAGAACGGTCGAACCTATAACAATTTTTACCACTTCCTGTTCGAGATAAGTGACGGCAAGATCCTGCGGATCAAGGAATATCTCGACACGATGCATACCAACGCAGTGTTCTGCACCCCCTGAAGAACACGTTGCGCCGTTAAGGGCGTAAGGCCTGCAGCGCCTCCTGGGCCATGGATGCGATGAGGCCGCCATCGCGCCTGTAGAACCGGGCAAGGGAAAGTCCGCGCGACGTGTTCGCCCAGGGACTGTCGGCGACGCAATACATCCACTCGTCTGCGCGGCAAGGTGTGTGGTACCAGAGTGTGTGATTCAGGCTGGACGCGTAAAAGTCGTCATAGGTCACGGTCTTCAGCAGCGGCGCGAGTGCCGTGTAATTCAGCCACCAATCTGACAGGTAAGCGATGGCGCATGCATGAATCTGCGGCGCGTCCGGTAATTTCTGTCCGATCCGCATCCAGTAACGGATTTGCTTGCCTCGGGCCTCCGGCAGCAAATCGCCCAGGGGATCGATGAAGCGGCACTCGACATAGGGATGGGATTGCAGGCTGAGATAGCCGGCCACTCCCAGGCGTCGCGTCAGGATTTCCTCGAAGTCGATGATAGGGCGCGAGGCTTCAGGATCACGGATCCCGCCGTCGATGGGCTGCTCGTGGCAGGGCTGATCGCCTTCGATCTGAAACGAGACATGCGCGCTAGTTACGGTGGTGTTGCCTTGGCGCGCGGTAATCTGGCGGCTGCTGAAGCGGCGACCGTCCTGGAGACGGGTTACAGCATAATCGATCGCGTCTTCCGGTTTTGCTCCGGCGAGATAGAGCAGTTGCACCATAGTGGCGACCCGATCTTCGGACACCGTGCGCTGAGCGGCAGCAACAACCTGGGCAAGCAGCTGTCCACCATAGACACGGTCATTATCATTGCGATCATTGGTCAGACTGCTGAACCGGTCGTGCTCTTGCGACTCCAATGCCATCAGCGTGACAAAATCGGGACAATAGGCGGTTTGTCCGGGCATGGCTGTCCTAGGTATCGTGTGGAGAGGAGGGGTTATCGGTCAGGGGTGTCTAAGCCGTCGGACAAGGCCGCGTCAACGGGATCACGTTGCTGACGCAATTTGAATTCCCCGCCGCGACAATTCCCATTAGAGATGACGGCAACCTTGCCGCCAGGAAAGGGTCGGCGGGATGACAATAAAGAGAAAAGGGAGCGACGCTATGGCGAATATCGTTCTGGTCCACGGGGCCTGGCATGGTGGCTGGTGCTATCGCGATACGGCGAAGGCTTTACGGGATATGGGCCATACCGTTTTCACGCCGACCCACACGGGCGTAGGTTCCAAATATCATTTGAGCGCAGAGACGATCACCCTGGAGACGCATGTTCGCGACGTCCTTGGCCTCATCGAGGCCGAAGAACTGACGGATATCGTCCTGTGCGGCCATTCC
>CAIXXC010000255.1 GCA_903923205.1 uncultured Rhodospirillales bacterium
ATATTATTAATAAACTTATAATAGTTTTTTTATATTTATGGGCAATTTTAAGGATCGACGAATTAAAGTAATTCGGAAAGAGATAAAAGCCTCCATTCAATGAGCATGAAGAGCCCCTCGATATCGAACCACGAGCTTGGCGAGCTGTTGAGGTCGCTCGGGCAGCTACCGGAGGACAAATTCTTCGCGGTGATGTCGACGCTGGAGAAACTCCGGGGCAATCCTGGTGTAACCGCACTCATTGATGAGCTTCGTCCTCGAATAGCTGCCACGCGGCCACCGCGCCCCGCAACACTCCAACGCTACGTTTATCTCGCGATCGAGGAGCTTTTGCGCGAGGAGACATCGGAAAACTTCGAGGGCGTAATCTCTCGCAAGGCGATGGCGCGGGTTTGGTCCATGGTAGAGCAAAATAGTGACCCCAATGTCTTCCAAGATTGGCAAAATCGCATTGACTCTGCCGAGACCGGTGGGAGTGCGCCCAAAGAGCAATTGCAAGACGAGATCTGGGTATGGGCGGGAGGGGCGATCCGCGCTGTGACCATGGATGCGCGCACTGACAAGAGGGTGCGTCGCAAGCTTGTTGGTGAGACCCCGCATCTTCTGGCAGAACTTGAACTTGCCACCTTGTTGTTTGAGATTTCGTCGAACCTGCGAAAGGTCCGCAGGCTGCTGCGACCTGGAAGGATCGACCTTCTAACTCTCGACGAGCGTGCGGAAATCCGGCATCTCTTGCTCGAGACCGGCCCGGAGGCCGTCGAGCAGCTTTATGGGATTTTGACCTTTGTCTTGGGAAGATTTTCTGTTCCAGGCCAATTTCTGAAGGAATTGCCGTCGCTTCTGTCCGGCTTTCCTGGGCGCACGAAATCCTTGCTGCGTTCGCGGCTAAGCGGTCTCGTCATGGGAAATCTCGATACCCACACCGTCGAGGTCACGAAATCGGGCCAGGAGTTCCTGAAGGATCGTGTCATCGCGGGTCAGAAACTGATCGAGGCCCTTAAAGCAAGTGAACAAACAACGCCGGCGGGGGACAAGGATGCTCAAAAGCAACTTGCGATCGCTCGAGACGCGGCAAGCGCGCAGCTTATCGATATTGCGCGCCGGGCCAGTGATGCGATCGCTGCCACCGTCGTTCCGGGGCAGATCGCCGATCAGAGCATGTTCGGTCGCTGTGAGGAGGCCGTTATCGCTATCCAAGACTGTCGAAGGATGGCGAAAACGATCGGCATGGGTTCGAGGATCGAAGAAATCCGCTTGGCTGTCGTCGAGCGTCTGGAAGCAGCGATCCATAGCGTGACGGCGCAACCAACACCTGAAACTTCCGCCGTTGGGACGTTTAAGGGACTGAAGGAAGAATCAGTTTGGTTGCTCCGATTGCTTGAACTTAGCGATAATCAAGACCGTGCAGCTGCGCTACGACGCGTTATTGTCGTTGGGGCCGCGCAGATGGTTGGTGTCAGCTTCCCGAAAATGCTAGCGGAAACGCACCCTGAAGAGAGTACCTGAGACCCGATAGCACCCGACCGCACTGGTGTTGACGCCGAAGTTTTGCCGACGTTTACTTGGAAAAAAGCCTTCTCAACGGCGATAAATCAGGGAGCGTACATGAATCCAGGGCGTGCTCTCGTGATCGGCGGATCACTCGGTGGTTTGTTTGCTGGCCTCTTTCTCCGCAAGATGGGTTGGGACACCGAAATTTTTGAGCGCGCGACGGAAACACTCGCCAGCCGCGGCGCAGGGATTGTCACGTACCCCGAACTCTGGAACGTGATTGCCGCAGCGGGACTCCCGGCGGACGACAATAAGGGCGTTGATGTCCTCGGGCGGATCACCTTGGACGGTGCTGGACGGGTCGTCGGCAGTCTTGATTTTCCCCAGACTATGACTTCATGGGAAAGCTTGTTCGCGCTGCTGCGTGGTGCCTGGCCGGACCAGCGTTACCACCTTTGTCGCGAATTGGTGGATATTCAGGAAGATCGCGATGCCGTGACGGCGATCTTCGCTGATGGCACAAAGGCGACCGGCGATCTGTTGGTGGCCGCGGACGGCTTCCGATCAGCGGTCCGAGGGTGTCGTTTCGATAATGCGCGCCCTCTCTATGCCGGTTACGTCGCGTGGCGTGCATTGGTGCCGGAAGCCGATCTTCCCGCGGATGCGCACGCAGCCCTATTCGATCACTTCGCATTCTGCCTGCCTGAGGATGAGCAAGTCATAGGATACCCTGTCGCGGGTGAGGGTCATGATCTTCGTCCCGGTCACCGACGCTATAATCTCGGCTGGTATCGACGTGCGCGTGACCCCGATCAACTCTTCGATCTCCTGACCGACAATAGCGGCTTCACCCATTCGATGTCGATTCCGCCAACTTTGATCCGCCCCGATATCATCGCGGAAATGCGTGACCGGGCGGCATATTCGCTGGCCCCGGCGTTGGCTGCCGTTATCCGTGTCGCGCGGATGCCATTTTTTCAGCCGATCTACGAGCTCGAAGTGCCGAAAATGGTAAAGGGTAGGGTGGCGCTGCTGGGAGACGCCGCCTATGTTGCCCGCCCCCATGTTGGCGCGGGCGTGGTCAAGGCAGGCCTCGACGCTGAGGCACTCGCGACGGCGCTCGCGACCCAACCGGACATCGACGCCGCGCTGGACCAGTATCACGCCGACCGCGCTCCGGCTGGACGCAGAATGGTCGCGCGTGGGCGTTATCTCGGTGCATATATGCAAGGTGGTTGGACAACCGATGAAGAATGGCGGGTCGCCAATCTTCGTCACACCGCCGAGGCTGTGATGGCCGAGACTGGCCTGCTGAATTTTTGAATGGCGCCGTCGGCACAGATGGCGCAGGTGCGAGCGGTGCGGCCGCGATCGACATAACGAGGTTCATTGCATGATCGAGACAGATGTTCTGATTGTCGGCACCGGACCAGCTGGCGGCGCGATGGCGGCGTTGCTGGCAACCTATGGCGTCAAGGCGCTGGTCATCACGAAATGGAACTGGACCTGCCGGACACCACGCGCGCACATCACCAATCAACGCGCGATGGAGGTCTTTCGCGATCTCGGGATCGAAAATACGGTCAATGAAAAGCGCACCGCTCAGCAGTACATGGGAAACAACGTCTTTTGTACTTCATTGGCTGGTGAGGAACTGGGCCGCCTCCTGACCTGGGGCACGCATCCCCAGCGAAAGGCCGACTATACCCTCGCGAGCCCAACGTCCATTTGCGACATTCCCCAGAATCTGCTCGAGCCAATTCTGGTCGATACTGCCGCCTCGCGCGGTGCCACGGTCATGTTCAATTGGGAATATCAAAGCCTGCAGCAGGATGCCGATGGCGTGACAGTAGAGGTAAGGGATTACGTTTCCGGAGTGACTCATATGATCCGGGCGAAGTATGTGATTGGCGCTGATGGTGGGCGCTCCAAGGTTGCAGAGGACATCGGTCTTCCGATGGAAGGAAAGATGGGTGTTGCAGGCTCGATGAACATTGTCTTCGAGGCTGATCTTTCGCGCTATGTCGCTCACCGCCCTAGTGTTCTCTATTGGGTGATGCAACCCGGGTCGGATGTAGGCGGGATTGGCATGGGCCTGGTGCGGATGGTTCGACCCTGGTCCGAATGGCTCATCGTTTGGGGCTACGACATTAACGAGCCCGCGCCAACAGTTTCTGACGAGATGGCGACTGAAATCGCCCATAAGCTGATTGGCGATCACACGATACCGATCAAGATCAAGTCTACCTCGGTCTGGACCGTCAACGACATGTACGCCCGCGAAAACACCCGTGGTCGAGTCTTCTGCATGGGCGATGCGGTGCATCGGCATCCGCCCTCAAATGGGCTGGGCTCCAATACCTCGATCCAGGATGCCTGGAATCTTGCCTGGAAGCTCGCCTATGTGCTGCAGGGCCATGCGGGTGGCTCCCTGCTTGAAAGTTATGACGCGGAACGCTCGCCCATCGCCAAACAAATTGTGACGCGGGCCAATCAATCGATCAGCGAATTTGGCCCCATTTTCGACGCGCTCGGTCTGCTCTCAACCACCGAACCCGAGGCGATGAAGGCCAATATGGCTAAGCTCAAGGATAATGATCCAGCCGCGATGCGGCAACGAGAGGCCCTGCGCAAGGCTATCGAATTCAAATCCTTTGAGTTCAACTGCCATGGCGTCGAGTTGAACCAACGCTACCACTCAAATGCGATCATTGCGGATGGCTCGGCGCCGGCCCCGTGGCAGAGGGATAAAGAGCTTTATTATCAGCCCTCCACGCGTCCAGGAGCGCATCTCCCCCATGTCTGGGTTTACGACAGCAATCACCGTGAGGTTTCGACGCTCGATATCGTGGGCAAAGGGAAATTCACCGTGCTGACCGGAATCGGCGGTGAAGCCTGGGTAGAGGCGGCTCGTGTGATCGCGGCCGAGACCGGAGTTGCGCTTGTTGGCCATGTTATCGGGCCGAGCCGCGACTATTCCGATTTCACCGGCGACTGGGCGCGGACCCGAGAAATCGAGGAGGGTGGTTGCCTTCTGATTCGGCCTGACCAGTTTATTGCGTATCGTCATTTCGGACCTGAACGTGAAGCCGAACGGCTTCTGCGCGCTGCCCTGACGAGGGTGCTGGGCTTGCCGAATTAGCACGCGCTACCACTTCTCATTGCGTCTTGCTCGCGTATTGGCGGGGCCGCCTTCGCTCACGACCTGAGCGTGGTCACGGTATGAAAACCTTCATGGGTCAACCAATTGTTGCCGATTTCAATTGCTTTTGCACCGTTGCCCCAGACCCTAAATCACGGCGTCAGAAAGAATTCATCCGAGGTTCTATTTATTCTTATAATTATCAACCAATAGGTGTTTTTTTGAGTGGTTACAATATTTAATCTAGAATAACAGAGTTTGTATTTTTTTGTACAAATAGAGTTTTAACTTTTAATAAAGGAGATTTTTCGTTGTTATCTGCCGGTGATTTGTCGAGGAGGCGAACATGCTGGTAATGGAAGAAAGTAATTTAGTGAAATTTCTAAATATCATTAAAATAGCTTGCTGTTTTCATTGAATAATTGGGAGCTATTATTAGATGTCGCTTATCCATTCAAAAGATAATAAAAATCAATATCGACCGACATTAATATTGGAATTTGGTGTCATGGGCGATCTGGGGAATTATTGTCAAAAGAGAGAGACATTCTCGACGATGGTCGCTGATGTAACGTCTCACGCAGAAATAGAAATCTATGAGGCTTTCTGTCGGGAACGCTGTATCAGTGTATGTAAAACTTCTGGCTCTGATTTTCCCTGTCTCAAGAGATTCACTGCTTCGAGCAGTAAAAACATTGAATAGTCTTCAATCGCGGCCGATTTTATCTCGCCTGGGGGGTAAGCATCGTAGACGCGCGCGGAAACTAACTGACAAAGGCGGTGCGCAGCTGTCTCATTGACGTCTTGAGCCTTAGGTTCTAGCCCTCTCTTTGACGTGGTCGTCTGGTTCAGCAACGTTACTTCCCCAAGCAGCACCAGAATGGAAACACCGTCGGCTTCGGCAAGCTTGTCGTAAGTGTCTGCCGTTATCGACTGGATTTTGTTCCGAGGCTCAAGGAATTCCTGTAACTCCGTTTTTGATACGTTGGCACGCGTCGCCCAGTCGTTGAGCGAGAAAGTCGGGTCACTCTTCTGCCGATAATCGAGATAGCGCTGAAGTGCCATCTTTCGATCAATCTTTTGCCAGCTGATTTCCCCATCGGGCGGAATCGCCGCGTGACCATCCGAGGATTGGGCGCCTTCGGTCAGGTCAGAAAGTTTACAACCAAGCTGCGCCGCAATGGCGGTCAAGACGCGGGCGGTTGGGTTTTTACTTTTGTCATTGAGGATATCACTGACGGCCGTTTCACCCAGACCCGCTAACAGGGACAGTTTCTTCTGTGTGAGCTTTGCAGCTTTCATCCGGCGGCGCAGTTCCGCTTTTAACAACTCATTCATTCCCGAGTTATCTCACCCATGATCGAGGGACAATTCCAATTCGAAATTGGATATATCCCATAAGCGATACCCTGCGCAGTATGAAGATTATCTTTATGAGTGCGAAAAGGATTGCAGAGCGAGTACCCGTGCGTGCCTGCGTCTGCAGATTTTAGAATTTTCTTGAGTCCATCCGCCGAGACGCTGGTCGGAGAAGCGCCGACATCGCCTCGCATCGGATATAAGTTCGTCGCCTTAGGCCCGATCTCGGCCCTTGGTAGAGAAATCTCGAATGTGCGGCGTGTGCCTCGGTCGCGGGGATTGCAAATATCTATATTGTCAGAGGCGATAAATATCGTATTTAGAAAGATCAATATAAATAGAAAGAGTCTTTATGAATATAACAATAAATAAAAA
>CAIXXC010000256.1 GCA_903923205.1 uncultured Rhodospirillales bacterium
CGACAGGCCCTCGCAAACGCAATCCGAGCCGGCGCGACGTCATGATGACGCGTCCATCGACGACCGCTGGCAACCGTGCCAGCACCGACTCGATCAGCCAGACGCAAGCGCCGCATTGCAGTCCATCGACCATCAGGTTGAGTTCGTGGATGCCCGATGTGCCGGTAACAATAAAACGCTCAAAACCCCGGCCATCGCCAGGTTCCGGCCGGATCGGCCGCGCAGCAGGATCGATGACGCGGCGTTCATAGTAACGCCCGAGGCCAAGCCCCTGGATCGCATCGAAGGCCGCGGCGCACCCGGCGCAGCAAAATCGAACGCCCCTCGGCACATCTTGGCCGCAATGGGCGCAAGCGACAGCGTCGACCACGCTCACGACAGGCGCTGCCGTCACGAGGCGACGCTCATGCCAGGATCAGCGGATGATGACTCGCCGCGTAACGACGTAATCGCGCCCGGGCGCGCTCGTCCTGACATCGACAAGCCATTGGCCGAGATCAAGGGGGCGCGTAGAAATCCAGCGCCCTGCGCCATCGGTTTGAAAGCTCAATACGGTCTCGGACAAGGGGCCGACCGGCCGGCTGGCCTTCGCAGTCAGGGTCAAACCGCTCATCGGCTGCCCATCACGATCGCTCATGCGCACGGCCAAATATCCATTCTTGCCGAACAAAACGACCTTCCAGCCCAGCGCCGCCTGCGCCTGCTGGGCGTTGAGAATGCGATTATAGTCGTTGCTAAGCTCGTACCCATTAACTGTCCCGGATTCGCCCGGAAAGGTGCGAAGCGCATTTACAATCATATAGGTGTTGACCAAGGCCACGAAGAACAGTCCGAGGATCACGGCGAGCGGGAAAAAGCGCCACCGCGACTTTTCTTCGACGCCCCGGGGTGCCCTGCCGCTGGTCATTGTGCCTGCCATGTCTGATCTCCTCGATGGGCCTCGATCGTCATCTCAATTACCGTTGCCGCTGACGCTGAGCGGGCCCATGAACATGCTGTGGTCGAGCACTTGCTCACCGGAATTCGTATCCCTGAGGATGAAATCAAGGGGCTGCGAGCCGATATTGCTATGCGGGGGTGACAGGACCTGCACCCGATAAGTCCCCACGGTATCCGGCGGCACCTTTAAATGGGTGACAGCCCCAGCCTTCTGCTCTGTCCCCAGTGTTTTGATGAGCGCGCCATCGAACTGCCCGAGCGAAAGGTCGAAGTCCTCGTCATTCTGGCTCTTGTTGACGATGCTGATGCTATAGCCGTTGAGCACCACGCCATGGTCAAGCATGACGAAGAACGGAGCGCGGTCGCGCTGTGCGTCGAGCCCGATATGCGGCCGCGTCAGAAACGCTGTGGCGACAAAGGTCGTGCCAATCAGAAGGATCATCAAATAGAGCAGGGTACGCGCCCGTATCAACTTTACCGCCGCATGACGACCCTGCTTCTTCGCCTCCTGTCCAACGGTCGTATCCCAGGTAATCAGCCATTTGGGCCGACCAACCTTGTCCATGATCTCGTTGCAGGCGTCGATGCAAAGGCCGCAGCCGATGCACTCGAGCTGATTGCCATCGCGGATGTCGATTCCGGTCGGGCAGACCGCAACGCATTGACCACAATCGATACAGTCGCCGGCGTTCTCTTCCTTGAAATCCTTCTTGCCCTTGGCACGCGGTTCGCCACGCTGGGTCTCGTAAGTGACGGTGTAGGTCTGGTCATCGAACATTGCGGCCTGGAAACGTGGCCAGGGGCACATGAAGGTACAAACCTGTTCACGGGCCCAGCCAGCCAGCAGATAGGTCAGTGCAGTGAACAGGAACGTGAAGAAATAGGTCTCAACGGAAGCGGCGCCGGTCCAGAACTGGTGCACGAAAACCGGGGCATCGACGAAATACGTGATCCAGGCGCCACCGGTGAGGAAGGCAATCACGATCCAGGAGATATGCTTGGCCGTCTTGCGCCAAGCCTTGTCAAACGACATGGGGGCGCGGTCACGCTTGATCCTCTCGTTCCGGTCACCCTCGATCTTGCGCTCAACCAGCATGAACAAATCCGTCCACACCGTCTGCGGACAGGAATAGCCGCACCAAACACGACCGATCAGACTGCTGACCAGAAACAGGGAGACGACGGCGAGAATGACAAGACCGCCCAGGATATACATCTCCTGCGGCCACAACTCGATATTGAAGAAGTAGAAACGCTCATGCGCGAGATCGACCAGAACGGCCTGGTCGGGGCGTCCGTGCTCGCGATGCCAGCGCAGCATCGGCAAGGCGTAGTAAACCACAAGACACAGAACAAGGATCGCCCATTTGAACTGGCGGACCATTCCCTTGATCGCCTTGGGATAGACCTGCATCCGGCCGGCGAAATAGACGACGTGATCTGCCTGGGCAACCGCCTCGGCCTGCGC
>CAIXXC010000257.1 GCA_903923205.1 uncultured Rhodospirillales bacterium
GGTGACGATCCCGGCGGAGGGTGCCTCGTTGTTGTAGAGGCCATGCGCGGCCAACTGGCCGATTTCCAGGAACGGCGAGCCGGGGTCAAGCAGCATGTCGATCCGGTCCCGCGCCAGCAGCTTGCCGCGCTTCTGGTGACGGATGCGTTGCTCCTCCGGGCCGCCCAGCGCGACCTGCGCCGCATGGCCGCGAAGCTCTGCGACGAGTTCGCGGTTAAAGGCCTCGTTGCGTTTATAAGTCTCGCCGGATTTGTCGACGGCGCTGGTCAGGCGGGTCAAGCGGCACCGCCGATCAACTCGCGGCCGATCAGGAAGCGGCGGATTTCGTTGGTGCCGGCGCCGATGTCGTAAAGCTTGGTGTCGCGCACAAAACGCTCGACCGGGTAATCCTTGGTATAGCCCGCCCCACCCAGCGCCTGAACCGCCTCGAGGCTGACCTTCAGGGCGTTTTCGCTGGCGAGCAGGATCGCGCCTGCGGCATCGAAGCGGGTGGTCTTGCCCGCATCGCAGGCCTTGGCGACGGCGTAGACATAGGTACGGGCGGAGTTCAGCGCGACATACATATCGGCGACCTTCGCCTGCATCAGCTGGAAACTGCCGATGGCGCGGCCGAACTGTTTGCGCTCGCGGACATAGGGGACGACCACATCAAGGCAGGCCTGCATGATGCCGAGCGGACCACCCGCCAGCACCGCGCGCTCGTAATCGAGCCCGCTCATCAACACGCCGACGCCGCCATTGCGCGGACCCATGATGTTTTCCGCCGGGACCTCGCAATCCTCGAACACCAACTCAGCCGTGTCGGAGCCGCGCATGCCCATCTTGTCGAGCTTGGGGCTGACGCTGAAGCCCTTGAAGCCCTTCTCGATCAGGAAGGCGGTGATGCCCCGTGATGATGCACCTGGATCAGTCTTGGCGTAGACGACCAGGGTATCCGCGGTCGAGGAATTGGTGATCCAGAACTTCGTGCCATTCAGGATGTAGCGGTCGCCGCGCTGCTCGGCGCGCAGCCGCATCGACACGACGTCGGACCCGGCATCGGACTCGCTCATAGCCAGCGATCCCAGATGCTCGCCCGAGATCAGCTTGGGCAGGTATTTGCGCTTCTGCTCGTCTGTGCCCCAGCGGCGGATCTGGTTGACGCAGAGATTGGAGTGGGCACCGTAGGACAGGCCCACGCTCGCCGAAGCGCGGGAGACTTCCTCCATCGCGATGACGTGTTCCAGATAGCCGAGGCCCAGCCCGCCGAACTCTTCCTCGACGGTGATGCCATGCAGGCCCAGATCGCCCATCGGGACCCAAAGATCGCGGGGGAAGGTGTTGGTCGCGTCGATCTCGGTCGCGCGCGGCAGGATTTTATCGTTGGCGAACCGCGCTGTGGTCTCGCGGATGGCGTCGGCGGTCTCGCCGAGATCGAAATCGAAAGTACCTTCGCTCATCTTGAACCCATGCCTCCCAGCATATCTTGACCGACGGGCGCGCACGATCCCGCCATGGCCCGCCGAATTTTCACCCCACCATAGCATAATGGCGCGGGCGTCACCCTCCCCGTTATCGGGGTCGCGCCGGGGTAACTCGCGGGCACCATAACGCCGTGTCCCTGATCGACGGAAATTGAAAGATTCGACCCATTCTGATAGACTGCATCTATCATGGATCAATATCTGCTGCGCTATTTCCTGGCCGTCGCCGAGATCGGCAATTTCAGCCGCGCGGCCGAACGGGTCGGCGTCACCCAGCCCACGCTTTCCGCCGGTATCGCCAAGCTCGAAGGCCAGCTCGGTGCGCGGCTGTTCGACCGCGACAAGCGCCGGGTGGCGCTCACCACCGCAGGCAGCCGCTTTCTGGTCCGTGCGCGCCGCATCGCCCGCGAGATCGATCTCGCCATTCAGGAAATCGAACACGTGCCGGAGGCGACGACCCTGCGCGTCGGCATCCTCAACACCATCCCGACGCGGATTATCGATGCCATCGTGACCCAGCATCGCCGGTCCGGCGCGGCCGAGGCGCTGGAACTGCTCGACGGATCGGAACGCGATCTGGCGCAACGGCTGGAGCGCGGCCGCCTCGACCTCGCGCTCACCGTCATCCGCCCGAGCCATGCCCGCTTCCGCCCCGAAAGACTGGCCGGGGAGCACTACGCCATGGTGCTGCCGCTCGACCACCCCTTGAGCGGTGCGGAGACCGTGCGGGCGGAGGAACTGGCGGGCGACCGCATGGTGCTGCGCCGCCATTGCGAAGCCATCCTGGATATCAGTCAGCACTTCACCCAGCGCGGCGTGCGCCCGCGCTTCGTACTGAAAACCACCAGCGACGACCGCATGCTCGCCCTCGTCCGCGCCGGCCAGGGCATCGGCATGATGCCCGACAGCTTCAGGGATGAAGGCGTGCGACTGGTCCGCCTGGTCGATTTCGACCTCACCCGCGATGTCGGCCTGCTCTATGCGGAGGGCGACGCCGGACGGTTCGAAGGGAGCGAGTTCGTGGGGTTGGTGAGGGGGTGGTATGGGGGGATCGTTATACCAACGCTGCCGCACCGGTCAGCCTCGGTGCTTGCTTCCGAAAGCCAGTGAATTTCGCCAAATGAGGCTTTGATCACCTCTCAATCGATGGAGTCTTATGCACCAGCCGAGTCCGTTCTTGTGCGGGCAGGTTGTGTGATGTATGGTGGTGTCATATATATTATACTACCATAACGTTATAAACGGGGCTCCATGTTTATCGATCGCGAGATTTTCCCCGAGACCTATCGCCGGGTTTCCGATATCGCGGCATGCCGGCCCGAGTTGCAGGCGTTGGAGACCCTCTGGCAGCGTATGCGGGGCGACAGGGGGTTGCCGTCGCGGCGCGATTTCGATCCGGTTGAGGTGCCGCGACTGCTGTCGCGGATGTTCCTGATCGATGTCCTGCCCGGCGCTTCGCCCGAGCGGCGCTATCGCGTCAGGCTGACGGGCACGGAGCTTGTCGTCATGCTCGGCCGCGACTGGACTGGCCGCTTTCTTCACGAGTTCAGCGATCTGGCCGCCGCCGATCATCTGGTTGGCGTCGTCGATCAAGTCGTCGCCGACAGGATGCCCTTCATATTTTCGGGGAATTTCTATCGCCCGCGCGACAAGTCCACCTGCCGGAGCGAAAGCATCCTGCTGCCGCTGGCCGAGGATGATGGCGACGTCAACATGATCATCGGCGTCGCCATCATTTTTTGAGCGCCCGCTAGGCGGTCGCCGCCCCGGCTTCGAGCGCGGTGTAGATCGTGCGGCGCGGCTTGGCGAGCACGCGTTCGACCATCGGCTTGAAGAACGCGAGCGGCAGGTTGGGGGCGTTGATGTCGAAGGCCGGGCCGTCGTAGAGCGCGCAGAAGCGGGCGGTGCGCTCGAAATGCGGATGGCCGCGAAACTGCTCGCGCTGGTCGCGATCCATGCCGAGATGGTGGAAGAAGTAATAGCCCTGGAAGATGCCGTGCTTTTCGATCATCCAGTGGTTTTCGTCCGAGATGTAGGGCCGCAAAATGACAGCCGCGACATCGGCATGATTATAAGCGCCGAGCGTGTCGCCGATATCGTGGAGCAGGGCGCAGACGACGTATTCCTCGTCCTCGCCCGCCTCATGCGCCCGCGTCGCCGTCTGCAGGCTATGGGTCAGCCGGTCTACCGGATAGCCGCCGCAATCGCCGTCGAGCAGCAGCAGATGCGCCAATACCCGCTCCGCCTGGCTTTTGGCGAAAGGGATGAAATGCTGCGTGATCGCGGCCCAATCCTCTTTGGTCGAGCTTTCCATGGTCGTGAACGTGGCTTGCGGCGATAGAGCATTCATGGCGGACCTCGGAACTTGGTTGATCGATGGAAGACGCAGGAGCCGGGATTTTGCCTGATGCCTAGCCGCGAGACCAGTCTCAATCCTGCCGGGCGGGCAGGGCTTCAGGATACGGGCGTATCGACCCCGGCAGGGGTTTCCGATAGGCTCTCACGTCTTCGACCCGGAACCGGGTCGCGTTTCATCAAGGAGAAGGTCATGCAGACCCTGTTGCCCCTGGCGGAAAAGATCGGCGCGCGGCTGAAAGAACGGGGCGAAACCATCGCCATCGCCGAATCGTCAACCGGCGGGCTGATCTCGGCGGCGCTGCTTTCCGTTGCCGGGGCGAGTGCCTATTTTCGCGGCGGCGGGGTGATCTATACCCACAAGGCGCGGGGCGAACTGCTGGGCATCGGCGAGGCTTTGCCGCCAGAGATCAAACGCGCATCGACCGAGCCCTATGCGACCTTGCTCGCGCAATCGATGCAGCGCCGCCTCGACGCGACATGGGCGCTTGGGGAATCAGGCGCGACCGGACCGACGGGCAATATGTACGGCGATCGTCCGGGTCATACCTGCATCGCCATCGCCGGGCCTGCGGCGTCGGTCATGACGCTTGAGACCGGCAGCCGCGACCGCGTCGCCAATATGCGCGCCTTCGCCCCTCAAGGCGCTGGAGCAGCTTGACGCCGCGCTGGGTTAGGGCCTCGACCTAGACGCCGCGTCTGGCGAACTCCTCGCCTGCCATGCGCATCGCCTGCTGCACGATCGGATACCCGCAATGCGGTAGCAGGTTCAGCAGCACCTCGACAATCTCGGCCTTCGTCGCGCCTGCGGTCAGCGCGGCGTTGACGTGGACCCGGAACGGCGTCTCGCTGGCCTTGGTCGCGCGCGCCGCCATCGCGGCACAGGTGGTCAGCTCGCGGGTCTTCAGATCGATTTCGGTGCGGTGAAAGATATCGCCGTAACCATGATCGAGGATCATCCGGCCGATATCGGGCGCGAGCATGCTCAAGCCCGCCAGTACAGCCTCCCCCGACGCGGCAGAGGTTAGGGCGAGGGTGGCAAGGCCGCGCTGATGGCGCGGTGCGCGGCTCTCGGAAGCCGGGACGGGGCGGGCCGTGTCCACCGGTGGAATGGGCGCGGGCGGGTTCTGGATCAGGTCGCGGATTGCGGCAAAGCCGTTGAGTGCCGAGGGGAAGCCCGCGTAAAGGGCGATCTGGATCATCATCTCGATGATCTCGTCACGGGCCACGCCGTCGCGCTCGGCGGCGATGATCTGAAAACGCAGGGCCTCGGCCCGGTTCCCTGCTGCCGTCAACATCGCGATGATCGCGATATGCCTGACCTTGGCATCAAGACCGGGGCGGGACAGAACCTCGCCATAGGCGTATTCCACCGTCCATTGCGCCAGTTCCGGCACGACGGCTGCGAGTTGGGCCAGCATCTCGGTCGGCTCGCCCCCGACGGCGCGGCGCAGGGCGTCAAGACCCCGACGGTAGCGGTCGGTGTCGTCTTCTGCGGTGGCGGCGGTCGGCGTGAAGGCAATTGCGCGCTCCGTGAACAGGCCCTGCACGATGGGCAGGGCGTCGATGGCGATGGGAAAGCCGAGGATCACGCTCGCCACCACCAGAAGCTCGACCAGTTCATCGGGCGTGCCGCCGACATTGATCAGCCCGTTCATGTGGAATTTCAGCTGCGGCTGGACCGAACCCTGGGCCAGCAGGGTCGCAACGGTGCAGACCTGGCGCAGGTGGAGATCGAGCCCCGGTCGAGCCAGAATTTCGCCATACGGAAACTCGACCGTCAGCCGCGCCATATCGGCGGAAACCTCGGCCAGCGGCTTGACGCCGACATCATAGGTAGCGCCGCCGATCTGCTTGAGGACCGCAAGCCCGCGCTCGGCGCGACTGTCGGCGGATGGTGCGGCGGCGGTAGTGTGTTCCGGCATGGTTGGTGGTTCCTTCGTTATTCTTTTTCCCGGTTCTGTCGTCACAGAGGCTCGTTTTCGCCGGGTTTGTGCCGTTGGGTCAGGATTTCCACCGCATCGGCGAGGTAGTTGTCGACCCTCTCGACCGCCGCCTCGCCCTCTTTGATGGCCTCGTCGGCGCGATCGAATTCGAGCAGGCCGAAATGGCCAAGACGGGGCGCGATATGGACGTCGGGCGGATCACCGGCGAGGCGCGACCGGGTGATGCGATCCTGCATGATGTTGAGCGACGAGGTCATGACGCCCAGCAGGCTGGGGCCATCGTAGTCGCGCCGGAAGATCGCCTTGGTGACACGATCCATCAAGGACAGCTTCTTGTGCTCGCCCTCCCGTTCCAGCATGTCGATCATGTCAAAGCCGGCGGCTCGGGCGAAATTGCCGCTCTGGTGGCGGGCCTTGCCGATCATGTCGGCGTTGAGATTGACCGCGATGACCATGTCGGCACCCAGCGCACGGCAGGCCGCGATCGGCAGCGGGCAGACCAGCGCGCCATCGGCAAGCCAGCGGTTCTGGACCTTAACAGGCGGGAAGATACCCGGCAGCGAGAAGGAGGCCCGCATGGCTTCGACGAGATCGCCCTTCTGCAGCCAGATTTCATGCCCGGTCAGAAGATCGGTCGTCATCGCCGCGTAGGGCACAGGAAAATCCTCGATCTTCGCCATACCGATATATTTGCGCATCTCATCGACCAACCGCGTGCCGCCGATCAGCCCGCCCTGGTTCAGGCTCATGTCGAGATAGCCGACGATCTTGCGCTTGTTGAGCGACCGGACGAAGTCTTCGAGGGCATCGAGCTGGTTGGCAAGATAGCAGCCGCCCGCCAATGCTCCGACGGAGCAGCCGGTAATGACATCAAACTCAAAGCCGCGCTTCTTGAGGGCGCGCAGCACGCCGATATGCGCCCAGCCTCGGGCAAGGCCGCTGCCGAGGGCGAGGCCGATCTTGCGGCCGTTACGACGGGGTGTGGGGGTGCTGGTATCCATCGGGTGGCTCCCGCGGCAGTTTATTCTTGTTGTCTGCCCTCAAGATAGCCGAGCCAAGGTTAATAATCTTCCCCCAATGATGGCTCCCCGAGAGTCTTCTTTGCGGCGGTGGCGCTTCAGATCACCTCATCGGTGCGGACTATGAAACTCTTCAGCAGATTGGGGCCGAAGGTATGGGTCAAGGGCACGTCGGCGGCGTCGCGGCCCTGTCCGATCAGAACACGGCCGATCCGGGGAATGTTGTTGCGGGCATCGAATGTGTGCCATTTGCCGCCGAGATATGCCTCGAACCAGCCGGCGAAATCCATAGGTCCATAGGGCGGCGGCATGCCGATATCGCCGAGATAGCCGGTGCAGTAGCGTGCCGGAATGTTCATGGCGCGACAGAAGGTGACGGCAAGATGGGCATAGTCGCGGCAAACACCCTTGCCCTCGCTGAAGGCTTCGAAGGCGGTCTTGGTGGCGCGCGCGTGTTCGTAGCCGAACGTGATGTGATTGTGGACGAAATCGCAGATCGCCTGGACCCGGGCCCACCCGGGTGGCGTCTTCTCGAACAGGGACCAGGCGATATCGGAAAGCCGGTCCGTCTCGCAATACCGGCTGCCAAGGAGGTAGACGAGGGTTTCCGATGGGAGATCCTCGACTTTATGCTGGATCGCGTCAGGGGTCAGGGTGTCGGGCAGGCCGGTATCCTGAACGATTCCATCCGCTGACAGCCGCGTCTGGCCTGCCGGCGCGACGATGCGGCTGCACCAATTGCCGAAGCCATCGCGATAGGGCGTGATCGGCACCGAGGGGCTGATCTTGAGGTGGTCTGGGACAATGATGTCCGAAACGCGGCTGAAATGGATGCTCAGCATGAGGATCATCGGTGTCGGCTGAGGACACTCGTAGACCATCTCGAAACCGACGCGCAGCTTCATAGACTTAATACTCCTGGCGGCGGTGGCGTTTATCGACGGAACGGATCAGGCCAGTTCGGCTTCCGTGACGATCCGCTCGTGACCGTCGGTCATGCTCTTGATCCGGTATTGCTGGCCCGAATTATCGGCTGGCATTAACCGCACGATTTCAAACAAGCCGTTGCCGGCATTGCGGCCGAAGCCGATCAGAGTGACATTCATCTTTTGCCCAACCTTGAACTTGTGCGTGGCCATGTGTTCCTCGGGGCGAAATTCAATCCCGCGACAATATCATGGCGCTACAATATCTGTTCCGTTATTTTTCGGATATTTTGCCGCTGTGCGGGAATACAGATCCTGATCTTTCGTCAATTTGTAGAATATTTTTCGAAGATTCAGGTTTCGAGCGATTTTGACTCTGATATCTCGGGAATGATTTTGCCCGGATTCATCAGGCCGTCGGGGTCGAGCGCTGCCTTTATTTTGCGCATCAGATCGAGTTCGATGGGTGCCTTGTAATGTCCCAACTCCTCACGGCGAAGCCTGCCGACGCCATGCTCTGCGCTGATCGAGCCATTATAACGGGCAACGATGTCATGGACGATCCGGTTGAACTCGCCCCACCGGGATAGGAATTCGCCGCGGTCGGCCCCCTCCGGCTGGCTCAGATTGAAATGGACATTGCCGTCGCCGACATGGCCGAAGGGCACCGGGCGAATGCCAGGTAGCCGTGCGATCACGGCGGCCGAGGCCTCGGCGATAAAGTCGGCAATGGCCGCAACGGGGACCGAGACATCGTGCTTGATGCTGCCGCCCTCCTGGCGTTGCGCCAGCACCAGACCTTCGCGCAGCTTCCACAGCGCCTTGGCTTCGCTGCGGTTTTTCGCGATCACGGCGTCCAGCACCAACCCGTCCTCCAGTTGCGAGGACAGGAAAGCCTCCAGGATCGAGTCGAGCCGGCTGTGTTCGCTGGAACTTGTCAATTCGATCAGCACGTAGTTGGGATAGCTGTCGGGCAGAGGATCGACGCAGCCGTCGATGTGACGAATGGCAAAATCGAGGCCGATCCTCGGCATCAGCTCGAACGCGCTGAGTTGATCGTTGGTGGCACCCCGGGCGCGGTTGAACAGGTTCATCGCGGCGGCCGGATCGGTGACGGCGACCAGCGCTGTCGCGGCTTCGAGCGGCAGGGGAAACAATCGAAGGCTGGCGGCGGTGACAATGCCAAGCGTGCCTTCGGCGCCGATGAACAATTGCTTCAGGTCGTAGCCGGTATTGTCCTTGCGCAGCGATTTCAGTCCATCCCAGATTTGGCCATCCGGCAACACAACCTCAAGCCCGAGCACGAGTTCGCGCATGTTGCCGTAGCGCAAGACCTGAACCCCGCCGGCATTTGTCGAGATATTGCCGCCAATCTGACACGAGCCCTCGGCGCCGAGGCTCAACGGAAACAAGCGGTCATGGCTGCGCGCCAAATCCTGAATCTGCGCCAGGACGCAGCCGGCCTCGGCGACAAGTGAGTAATTTTCAGGCTCAATACGGCGGATCCGATTCAGGCGATCAAGGGCGAGGACAATATTCCTGCCGTCCTCGTTCGGCACGCCGCCGCCGCTCAGGCCGGTATTGCCCCCCTGCGGCACGATCGCGATCCCTGCCGCGTGGCAGAGCCGGACCACGGCGGCGACCTCGGATGTGTCGCGCGGGCGGGCGACCAGCATGGTTTTGCCGTGGTAGAGGTCGCGCTGTTCGACCAGATGCGGCGCGATCTCGGCAGCATCGTCGCGATAACCCTTGGGGCCGAGCAGCGCCTTCAGGCGATCGATCACGTCGTCTGTGATCATGCTGATGACCGTGGTGCGGCGGCGCGGCGCAGCCGATCATTGATGGCGGCCCCGAGCCCGGCATCGGGGATCGGCATTACGGCGATCCCGGAAAACGGCGGTCGATCCAGGGCGCGCAGGCTGGCGAAGAGGTTCGACGCCGCCTCGGTCGTGTCACCCCTTGGGCTTAGCTGGATATCAGGCGCGCGGACGCCGGGCGCCGGAGGGCCAAATCCAAGAAAGGCTTCACCGCCGGAGGGCTCCTGGGCGTCAAGGCGCACGGGGACCCGCGGCGCGTAGTGGCTGGACAGCAGGCCAGGACTAGGGCGAGGCGCCTCAGAGGTCGCGGCGTCGGTGGAAGGGGTTATAATGGGGCCGATCAGGGCCTCGATCGACTCGCGTGCCAGACCCCCCGGGCGCAGCAGCACGGGTTGCGGACCCGTCAGGTCAAGCACGGTGGATTCGACGCCGACGCTGCACGGTCCACCATCGAGGATCATGTCGATACGACCCTCAAGTTCTTCCCGCACATGCGCGGGGGTCGTTGGGCTGACGCGGCCGGCACGATTGGCGCTGGGTGCCGCGATTGGCCGCCCCGAAGCCGCCAACAGGGCGAGTGCTGCGGGGTGACGGGGGACGCGGATGGCAAGGGTGTCAAGCCCGGCACTGCACAGCAGGCTGATCGGGCAATCGGCCTGTCGCGGCAGCACAAGGGTCAGCGGCCCCGGCCAGAACGCCTCGGCGAGGCGTTTGGCGCGGTTGTCCATGACGACGAATTCCAACGCTTGGGCGATTTCACCGACATGGATGATCAGCGGGTTGAAGAGGGGACGACCCTTGGCGGCGAAGATGTTGGCGACGGCATAGTTCGAGGTCGCATCGCCGCCAAGGCCGTAGACGGTTTCGGTCGGAAACGCGACCA
>CAIXXC010000258.1 GCA_903923205.1 uncultured Rhodospirillales bacterium
ATTGCGTCCCTGGGTCGAGACTTTCTGACTGGTTCTAAATCGCAACGCATCTCGATAAATCGAAATTCCTTCTCGATCGCGCCAGATCACCGCTCGAGCGTGTGGAAGTTGATCGTCTCGAACGCCAGGAAATTACGGATCGACATGGCGCGGGTCTGGCTGAAATCGAAAAGGGTCACCCCGAGAATGGTGTCTGCCTTTTCGCCCTTGACAGCGACCGGGAGGGCGACGCGCTGTCCGATAGCACTGGAGCCAACGAAGCTGAAGACTGGGCCGCTGATCACAAGGCCGTCCTGATTGACAACGACACGGCTCGTCCAATCATAGAACAAGCGGTATTGCGCAGGTGTGTAGAATTCGTGCGCCTTGGCGCCGCGAAGGCCACGACCCACGACGCCAAGGATTTCCTCACCTGCGAGTTTCCCGGTGAAGACATCGGATTCCCGATCATAAACCCAAGCCCAGATGTAAGGCAGTACCTGTTTCATGGCAGCGATATCAAGATCGCGCCAGCGCGGTACGTCGCGATTGCCGCGGACCTTGTCCCATGAGGAAACGAAGGCCTGGAGCCTTGGATCGGTCAATTCGGCCAATAACTGTGCAAGAGACATTGGGAACACATTCCAAGGAGGAGGTGGTCGATAAACTCACCACACCCCAAAATTACCCATGATGATAATTTGACAACCTTAGTATGTGTCATAAATGGACAAACGTCGATGCCCAGGCGTTATCTCAAACCACTCCGGTCCGGCGGGAACAATTGGTCTCGTAAATCCGCCCTCTGGACGAAGCCGGTATCGGGGGCATAGTGTGAGTCGTGCCGGGTGAACAGTAGATTGCCTCTCACCGAGCGGTGCAAGACCGTCGCCTCAAGGTGAAACACGGCGGCGACAAGAGGAGTTTCTCCCATTGAGCACGGACACGATCTTCTGCGCTGCACGCTCGTTTGACCATGCGCTTGATCTCCTGGCGGAGCAGGCTCGCCGGCTCGGCTTCGACGCGATCGACTACGCTTATATGCCCCAGGTAAGGTCGAGTGACGGCGGGTGGGTCGCCGCCGATATCGCGTCACGCAACTTCCCCGCCCGTTGGGAGCGAGGTTGGTCACGCTTCGGTCGATATGACCCTTATCTCTGGAGCAGCTACGAGCGAACCTTGCCATTGGACTGGAACGAGGTGAAGGCGGCAGGATGGCTATCGCCGTTGCAACGACAAGCGATCGAGTTTGTTGATGATCTCGGGTTTCGCGACGGCTTGACAATTCCGATCCACCTGCCGGGTGGGCGGTTTGCCTTCGTCAGCGGGTTGGCCCATGATCCGATTGGCGCCTGGCGGCGGCACGCGATGGCTGGTGAACGTTTGTTTGTTTTAGCGCATCAGTTTCATGGTGCGGTGGCGCCGAGACTCGGACGCGAACGTGTGGCGCCTGGGGCTGGACCTTTGTCACCGCGCGAGCGGGAATGCCTACGATACGCTGCTGCAGGTTATAGCGCCGTCGCCACTGCCGCCGCGACAGGTCGGTCGTGCGAGACTGTACGGCGCCAGCGCAAATCGGCAATTGCCAAGCTCAATGCTCGCACGATAGCCCAGGCCGTTGCCTCGGCAAGCACGCTTGGCCTGCTCGACGGGCGGCCAAGCGAATATGATGACCTGATGGAGATGACCCATTAGGGGAATTGTTGCCCCCTGAGGGGGGCATATACTTCGCGCGACCTCGATTAGTTGATCGTTTTTACGATAGCGGAGATAACGCCATGATCATTCCAGAATACAGCAAATATGATGGTCTCGGGCTCGCTGAGTTGGTGCGTCGACGCGAGGTCAGCGCGGTCGACCTGGTTGACAGCGCAATCGATGCGATCGAACGCCTTAATCCGAGGGTCAATTGTGTCGTGCAGCAACTCCGTGATCACGCTCTGGCCGAAATCAAGGCCGGACTGCCGACTGGGCCGTTTCAGGGAGTGCCCTTCCTGGTCAAGGAATTCGGCATGCACTTCAAGGGCATGATCGCTTCAGGCGGTTCTCGCCTCGGCGAGGGCATGCGTTACGACAATGACACGGCGCTTATGGAGAAATTCAAGCAGGCCGGTTTCGTCACCGTCGGGACAACGACGACGCCGGAGATGGCGTTTAATGCCAATAGCGAGGCCTTGCTGTATGGCCCGACGCGCAATCCCTGGAATCTCGGCTATTCCGCCGGTGGGTCGTCTGGCGGTGCCGGTGCGGCTGTCGGCAGTGGCATGGTGGCGATCGCCCATGCCAATGACGGTGGCGGTTCGATCCGCATTCCCGCGGCCTGCAATGGGGTTGTCGGGATGAAGGTCTCGCGCGGTCGTACCGCGACCGGCCCGGATCTGGGCATCTTCCTTTGGGGCCTTGCCGTCGAATTCGCCGAGACCCGATCGGTCAGGGATTCCGCAGCCCTGCTCGACGCGGTTCATGGCGCCGATGACGGTGCCTTCTATTCGGCGCCGCCGCCGAGGCGCAGCTTCCTCGCTGCGGCGATGACTCCTCCGGGGTCGCTCCGGATTGGCGTGGTTGACCGACTGCCCGGCGGGTGCGAGACCTCGGTGGAGAATCTGGCCCGGCTTGCCGATACCAAGAAGCTGCTGACCGATCTTGGCCATGTCTGTGAAGACGTTCGGATCGATTACGATGCCGATGAATTCAATGAATCGACCATCCGGCTTTGGGCCGTGACGCTGAGCTATTTTATGGACGGGTTTGCCAAGGCTACCGGCCGCAAGATCGGCCCCGACACGGCTGAGGCGGTGACGTTGGAAGTCTACAAATACGGCCATATGTTGAAGGGCGTCGAGCTTGAAGAGGCGATGGCGATGCAGAACAGGGTCACCCGTCAGGCCTGCGGCGCCACGCGCGGTTATGACGTGGTGCTGACACCTGGCCTGGGCCGCGATGTCGCCAAGCTCGGCGAACTCGACCAGAATGCTGCGAATCTCGATATGATGGGCTGGTGGAAACACATCATCCAGAACTACTCGACCTTTACGGCGCTCTATAACACGACGGGTCAGCCTGCGATCATGCTGCCGCTCTGGCAGGCGAAATCCGGCTTGCCGCTTGCGATGCAGTTCGTGGGTCGCATGGGCGACGAGGAGACACTCTACAGCCTCGCGGCGCAGTTGGAGCAGGCCTTGCCTTGGTCGGGCCGGCGACCACCGAATTACGCGTAAGCGCCGATAAGGGTGCGCAGGTCGCTGCCGAGAGGCGCGACCCGCATGCCTTGGCTCAAATCTCTTCCAGCGCCCGATTGCGGGTGCGTGGGCCGAAGACGCCAATCGTGATCATCACCCCGATCATGGCCGCGGCAATGAACAAAAACACGCCTGCAGTACCGAAGCGCTGCAGAATGAAGGCGATGACAAAGGCGCTGAAGATCGCCGACGCTCGGCTCCACGAATAGACGAACCCGGCAGCGCGGGCGCGGATGCCGGTCGGAAACAGTTCCTGCTGGTAGGTGTGCAGGCTGTAGGACAGGATATTGCTGGCAAGCGTGATGCCCACGCCCATCGCGATGATCAGACCCGGGGCGCGGGCCTGACCGAAGACGAGACCACACATCAGGATCACGGCGGCGGCTCCGACAATTGCCGATTTTCGCTCAATCCTGTCGCTGAAGAAAAAGCCCAGCAGTGGCCCGATCGGGGCCGCGATCGCGATCAGCGTGGTGTAGCCAAGACTCGTCGAGACGGTGATGCCCTGACGGATCAGCAAGGACGGCACCCAATTCGCGAAGCCGTAGAAGCCAACCGTCTGAAACACGTTGAACACGCTCATCAATATAACCCGGCGGCGGATTGGCGCGATCCAGAGGTCGGCAAAACGACCGGTTGGTGCGACCGGCGGTGCCGTTGCCGGTGACGGCAGCGCCCCGCCATATTCGGCGGCGACCTTGGCTTCGATCGCCGCAAGCACTTGGTCTGCCTCTTCAATCCGACCATGCTGTGCAAGCCAACGCGGACTTTCCGGCAGGCCCCGCCGCAGCGCGGCAATGAAGATGGCTGCGCTGGCCCCGATCAGAACAACCCAACGCCAGCCCGCAATCCCAAAGGGCGCGTGCGGGACCAACTGATACGCAAGCCAGGAGATCACTGGCACAGCGGAAAAGCCGATGGCCTGGGAGACGGCGAAGACCCGCCCGCGAATAGCCTTGGGGGCCAATTCACTCAGATAGGCGCCGATCGTCACCATCTCGAGGCCGAGGCCAATGCCAGAGATCAAGCGCCAGAAATCAAGACCGAACGCGGTCGTTTG
Organism: uncultured Rhodospirillales bacterium; assembly: GCA_903923205.1. GTDB lineage: Bacteria > Pseudomonadota > Alphaproteobacteria > ATCC43930 > CGMCC-115725 > CAIXXC01. Next base: position 4,279 of record CAIXXC010000258.1, read on the forward strand.
CACCGCCACCAGGATGTTGGCAGCCGTGTACCACAATAGCGAGCCGGTGAAGACCGCCCGGCGGCCAAAGCGATCGGCAAGGAAACCGCAGAGAAGCGTGCCTATGAAGAGGCCGGTGAACAGCGCGGCGATGAAGCCGGCGACGCCGCTGGTTCCGAACAATCCGGGCGTAGTTGGACTCAACAGGCCGGATTTCACCAGCCCTGGCGCGACATAGCCGGAGAACAACAGGTCGTAGAGTTCGAAGAACATCCCGAAGCTGAGGAGGATCACGATTCGCCAGACGGTCCGTGTCGCTGGCAGCCGATCGATGCGCGCGGAAATCATGCCGGCGGTCGTTGCGATATCAAGATTAGCGTCCATGAACCTTACCTGCTCGCGCCTGGCCGACATCACGCGGATCAGGGGTGGAGGAATAGAATAATGCCGTCTACTACCGCCTATTGGGGTAAAAAATCTCTGCCCCTACTATACGAGCCCCGACGTCGTTGTCATAATGTCGATTGCATCACGCCATCACGCCATCACGCCATCACGCCATCACGCCATCACGCCATCACGCCATCGAGGAGAAGAGACTATGCTGCGCAAGATTATCCTGCTTGGATGCCTCGGTCTGATGACCAGCCTCGCAGCCTGCGGCACCATCGCCGGCGCTGGTCAGGACCTGCAAGATACGTCGGGCTGGGTCAAGCGCCAGCTCTGACCGTCACGTGTCCGGTGTCGCTGACCGGGTGCTGGTTGACGCCAGCGCCGGGGGGAGACTCGCTCTGATCACAGAGAGTTTTCTCCGCCTGACGGGCCGCCCGTTGGTGCCCGATGGCACAGACCTCGCGTCCGCCCTTTGGCAGGCGCCGAGGGTGGTCCTTGCCCACGGGACCGAGCCGGATCCGATTTTTTTCTATGCCAATCGTCTGGCGCTCGACCGCTTCGAGATCGCGGCCGACGCGCTTTTGCGGATGCCGTCGCACTTGTCCGCCGAGGCGCTGCTGCGTGACGAGCGTGCAGCACTCCTCGCCCGCGTGGCGCGGGATGGGTTCATCGACGATTACGCTGGAATCCGCGTTTCGGCCAAAGGCAGGCGTTTTCGCATCGAGCAGGCGGTGGTTTGGAACCTGATCGATGCGATGAGTGTCTGCCATGGCCAGGCCGCTACTTTCGAGCACTGGACCGAGTTATAACCTCACGCCGCCGGAAGCAGACCGCCCGCAGCCGCCACCAGGCGGAGGTGATGTTCTGAATCGCCGAACATCTGATCGATCATCGTCAGCCGCTTGAAGTAATGGCCACCCTTGTATTCCTGGGTGACGCCAATCCCGCCATGAAGCTGCGTCGCCGTCTGGCCGATGAAGCGGGCCGCGCGACCGATCTGGACCTTAGCCGCTGAGACTGCCGTGCTGCGCGTCGCCGCGTCCTCCTCATCAACGCTGAGCGTGGCGAAGATTGCCATGGACCGGGCCTGTTCGAGTTGTACCTGCATGTCGACAGCCCGGTGCTGCAGGGCCTGAAAACTACCGATTGCCACACCGAACTGCTTGCGCGTTTTAAGATAATCGATCGTCATCTCCGTCAATGCCGCCATCGCCCCGACGGCTTCGGCGCATAGCCCGGCGATGGCCTCATCAACGCTGCGACGAAGCAGGGGGAGCCCCTGGTCGAGCGTGCCGATGATCTGCGCTGCCGGAACCCGAACCTGGCCGAAGGAAATCTCGGCCGCCTGATAGCCATCCTGCGTCGGGTAGGCGCGCCGCGACACGCCCGGCGTCTTGGCATCGACCAGGAACAGCGTAATTCCGCTTAGATCGCGACGCTGGCCCGATGTCCGCGCGGTCACGATGAAGTGATCCGCCACGCCACCGCCGATGACCACCGATTTTTCACCTTCAAGGACATAGTGATCGCCGTCCTTGCGCGCGGCGAGGCTGACATCGTGGAGATCGAATCGCGAGCCGCGCTCGACCTGGGCCAGGGCGGCAATGGCTGCGCCCGAGGCAATCTTCGGCAGGATATCGGCCTTTACCGCATCGCTGCCGCCGCGCACTATCAGCCCGCAGCACAGGACGATCGCGGTCAGGTAGGGCTCGATCGCGAGCGCCGCGCCGATTTCTTCCAGCACGATCATGGTTTCCACCGGGCCACCGCCAAAGCCGCCATGGGCTTCCGGCAGGGGCAGGGCAAGGATGCCCGCTTCGGCATAATCGGCCCAGACAGCGCGATCAAAGCCGTCTTGCTGTTTGATGTAGCTGTCGCGCTTGGCGAAGTCGCCATAGCGGCTGCTCAGCAGCTTGCCCAGCGATTCCTTGATCAGTCGCTGGTCGTCGTTGAGATCAAAATCCATGGAGTCCACTCCGAAATTTACGGCCAGAGCAAGGCGCGATCAGACAAGGACATCTGATCGCAGAAAGCTGTTCTAGAAGCCGAGGATCGCCTTGGCGATGATGTTGCGCTGGATCTCGTTGGAGCCGCCATAGATCGAAATCTTGCGCCAGTTGAAATAGGTCGGGCCGGCGGCGGCAGCGTAGTCGGGGCCGATCGGCGGATCATTCGTTTGGTCCTCGTCGTCGATTGAGGCCGGGAAGGGGGCTACAAACGGGCCGACCACATCCATCATCAATTCGGTCGTCGCCTGCTGGATTTCCGATCCGCGGATCTTGAGGATCGAGGAATTGGGATCGGGCTGGCCATGCTTGCCGCGCTTGCGCGCCTCGGCGACGACCCGCAACTGCGTGATCTCGAGCGCCTTCAACTCAATCTCGGTATTGGCGAGCTTTTCGCGGAACCAGGGCTGGTCGAGCAGCGTTTCGTCGCCCACCCGCTCCAGCGCGGCCAACTCGCGGACACGGCGCAGGCGCTGGCGGCTGACGCCGACGCGGGCAATGCCCATGCGCTCGTTGCCGAGCAGGAACTTGGCATAATCCCAGCCGCGATTCTCCTCGCCAACGAGGTTCTCGACGGGCACCTTGACCTCGTCGAAGAACACCTCGTTGACCTCGTGACCGCCATCGAGCAACTGGATCGGGCGCACGGTGATGCCCGGCGTTTTCATGTCGATCAGCAGGAAAGAAATGCCCTGCTGCTTTTTTTCCGCCTGGGGATTGGTGCGCACGAGCATGAAGATCCAGTCGGCGTATTGCGCCATCGTCGTCCAGGTCTTCTGACCGTTGACGACGTATACGTCGCCCTCACGTCGGGCAGTGGTCTTGAGGCCGGCCAGATCGGAACCGGCACCCGGCTCGGAGAAGCCCTGGCACCACCAGATATCGAGGTTGGCGGTTGCCGGCAGGAATTTCGCCTTCTGTTCGGCCGAGCCGAACGTCGCAATCACCGGGCCCACCATCGAGGTGTTGAAGGGCAAGGATGCGGGTGCCGGTGCCTGCTCGATCTCTGTCTGGAACAGATATTCCTGCATCGGGCTCCAGCCCTGGCCGCCATACTCGACCGGCCAGTTCGGGACAGCCCAACCGCGCGCATTCAGCTTGCGCTGCCAATCGACGATGTCCTTTTTGCCGATCTCGCGGCCCAGGATCATCTTCGCCCGCGTCTCGGGCGACAATTCTCGGGCGATGAAAGCCCGGACCTCGTCGCGGAAGGCCGCTTCCTCGGCAGTAAGATTGAGATCCATGCTGGTGTTTCTCCTATCCCTCAGTTCATCGGCCGACTGACATCGTGGCAGGGGATATATATACTGCGGCGTGGAGTCCTCCAGCCTTAAAGCCAAGCGCTTGTTCATTTTTCTCAATTGCGAAAGTCGCCTTCCATGACGATCAACCCCTTCACCTACCATGTTGAGGAGTCGGAGATTGCCGATCTGAAGGCACGACTGGCGCTGACCCGCCTGCCGGATCAGGCCCCGGATGCGCCATGGGCCTATGGCACGGATGTCGGCTATTTGCGCGATCTCATCGCCTACTGGCGTGATGGTTTCGACTGGCGGGCGCAGGAGGCCCAGCTCAATAGCTTTACGCAGATCAAGGTGCCGATCGCCGGGATCGATGTGCATGCGCTCCATGTGCAGGGCAAAGGCCCCAGCCCGATGCCTTTGCTGCTGCTTCATGGCTGGCCGGGATCGGTGTTCGAGTTTCTTGAGATCATCCCCCGCCTGACCGATCCGGCAGCGTTTGGCGGCGATCCGGCGGACGCCTTTACCGTAATCGCACCCTCACTGCCCGGCTACGGACTTTCGTTCCGGCCAGGCCAGCCGCGCTTCGGTATCCGGCAGATGGCCGATATCGCCGCCGAACTGATGACGGCGCTTGGCTATGACCGCTTTGGCGCACAAGGCGGTGATTGGGGCGCGACCGTCTCAACCAGCCTCGGCCTTCACTACGCCGAACGGCTGATCGGTATTCACCTGAACTTCCTAAGCGCGATCCGCCGCGATCCGGCGCTCTACACCGATCCGGCACCGGAAATTCAACAGTTCGCCGCGCAGCTTCGCCATTTCGGCGCGGAGGAGACCGGCTATCAGATGATCCAGGGCACCAAGCCCCAGACTCTGGCCGTCGCCCTTCATGATTCGCCCGCCGGTCTGGCGGCTTGGTTTGTCGAGAAATTTCGGACCTGGACCGATTGCGGCGGCAATCCCGAGACGGCGCTCAGCCGCGACCAGATGCTGGCCGATATCAGTTTCTATTGGTTCACCGGCTGTATCGGCGCGTCATTCTGGCCCTATTACGACCGGCTTCACAGCCCATGGATGGTGCCGGAAGGACGGGCGATGGACGTGCCGCTCGGCTACGCCGAATTTCCCCACGAAATCCTGCGCGCACCCCGCGTCATCGCGGAGAAAACCTTCAGCGATATCCGCCGCTGGAGCGTCATGACCAAGGGCGGCCACTTCGCTGCAATGGAACAGCCCGCAGCCTTGGCACAAGAGGTCACGGCATTCTTTCGCGAGGTGCGGTGATCGTGGGCGTCACCAGAAATTTGTCCCCGGGCCACCCTTGAACGGGCCGGCGAGATCGGATGTGATCCACCCGGCATAAAAATCGCCGGGCTGAGGCGTCACGCGTTCGCCATCGACAAAGCACCCGTCGAATGGTCGCGGGTAGAACGCGACATGGTCCCGCAAAGACCGAAAGCCGGGCGTTGGGTCGGGGTAGCTCCAGGCCACGTCGCGAAGCGTTACACCGTCGACCAGGACATCGTAATAGATCGCCGTCCCCTTCCATTCGCAGAAACTGCGGTGGCGCGACGGGTGCAGGATGCCTGGCGCGATATCATCCGGGGGGAAATAATAGCTTGGCGGGTGGCTCGTTTCCAAGGTGCGGACGGCAGTGCGGGTGTCGGCGATCACACGCTCGCGATGGCGGATCGTCAGGTGGCGCTGGCACGGCATCGCGATCGCGGGGCGGGGATAGGACCAGACACTTTCCTGATCGGGGCCGACAGGATCGGGGATAATCTTCATGTCGAGACGGCCTTGCCTGTCGGCGGTATTGCCACGAATCGTAAGCCGCCAAGTGAGAGGTCACACGAGAAGGCGCGGCCTATGGCGACGACGCCAAGGCGTCGTAACCGGCGGGGATCGAACGGCACATCGGTTCGGTGCGCGGTAAAGTCGGCGAAGCGCAGCCGCACCGTTTGCCACGCGGGCCCGGCGGTGAAGAGATGGCGATAGGATTGCCAGGGCCTCGTCAGGGCGTCGGTACGCAGATGCACGCCGTATTCTTCGCCATCGCCAAGGATATCGAGCTCGATCCCGTCCCAGGCGCTGGCGTCGATGACGCTGCCGTCGGGTGAGAGGTCGAGCGCGATCTGCAGAAATCCGCCATTATTCTCCAGGCTGACCGTTCCCCGCAGGCGAATCGCGGCGCGGCCATCGAGGTTCCCGCGCGTCATCGTCCCGCTTGAAACGCCGCCCATGACACCATCGGTCAGGAGATTCCAACTGCTTCCGATCGAGGCAACCGGTGGCCCACGGGTCAGATCATCGATAATCGCGGCGGCAACAGGCATGTGTGCAGAGCCTTCAGGATATAATCGGTGCTTCGAGGGGCCACTGGACCATAATTCGCGGACCATGCGAAGGACAACCTGCCAGTGGGACGCAGCGGGCCGACGGTGCGACCCCTATGCGTCCATTGCGCCGCGTGTTAGGACAATTTTGCAAACCATGAATACTGAAAGATTGCAGACGCTGCGCGCGCGCCTCTCATCAGTGTGGCGCGTCGCGGAGCGACCGTTGCGCCTGATTTTGATGGTCGCCATCCTGGCCTTTCTGGCCCGGAGCTTTGGTGCCATCGGCTGGGGGCAGGTGTTGAGACACTTGCCGACCTCGCCGCTGTTCTACGCTGTATTCATGGTCAATTATCTCTGCCTGCCGTTCTACGAGGTGCTCATCTACAATTGGATGTGGGGCACCGGCGCGGCAGTGCTGCCAGCACTGCTGCACAAGCGCATTTTCAACGAAACAGTGTTGGAATACACAGGCGAAACCAATTTGTTCATATGGGCGCGCAAGCATGTCGACTTGCCCAGCGCCGAAGTTTTCCGCAATATCCGCGACGTCAATATTCTCTCCACGATCGCCGGCAATCTCGTGACTTTCCTGGTATTGATCGTCTTGGTCAGCACCATGGCCGATCGGCTGGGGGTAGGGGATGCGGTTCTTTTGCGCCGCGGCGCCCTTTTCACCGGCGGGTTGATTGTCGCGCTGGTGGTCGCCGCATCGATTTTCCGTCGTCACCTGCTGACACTCTCGCTATCCAAAACCGCCGGCATCACGGGCTTGCACATCATGCGGGGACTGACGCAGATGTTGCTGCAGGCACTTCAGTGGCATTGCGCGGTGCTCACGATCAAATGGCAGACGTGGGCGTTGTTCGTGGCGCTGCAAGCGGCCATTTGGCGTCTGCCGCTGATACCGACCAAGGACCTGTTCTTTGCCGGGCTGGCGACACGGCTCGGCGCCCGCATCTCGCTCGCCCCGGAGGCGCTGGCGGGACTATTCCTCGCTTCTGCTGGATTGAATTTAATTGTGCATGGCCTGGCTTTCGTCGCCGGGCACGTGTTGATGGCAAGGCGATCGCGGCTTCAGCGTGGCCCGCAGGGCTGATATTGATGTTCGGCTTGGTGGGTATGTGTTGGTTGCCTGCACCCAAGCACCCTTCCAAAGCGCAAGCGGTTCCGTAATGATGATCGCCGCAAGCGCTCGTCCGGCGCTGAAACGAGAAGCTCAAGCCCGATGAACAAGAACAACTCGTTGAACAGCCAAGCTCGCCCCGCCGCTCTTTTCGAGCCTGGCCGGATTGGTCGCCTTAAGCTCCGCAATCGCTTCGTTCAGTCGCCGATCTACACAATGTTCGCGACTGCCGATGGTGAGGCCGGCCCGCGCATGATCGAGTATTACCGCGAGCGTGCGCGCGGCGGCGTCGGCTTGATGATCACCGAAAACGCGGCGATCGATTGGCATCAGGGCCGCGCGGTGGGTAATCCGCTGCGGCTTGATGAATATCGCTTCCGGGCCGGACTCTCCGATCTGGTTGAAGCCGTCCATAACGAGGGCGCGAAGATAGCGGCCCAGCTGCACCACGGTGGGCGCCAGACGACGATCCGGAATATTCCGGGCGGCGGCGCGCCGGTTGCTGCAACCGCTGGCATCACCAGCGCGTTCGGTGATCCCCCGCGTGCGCTTTCCACGGATGAGATCCCCGCTATCATCGAAAAATACGTCGCGGCGGCGCAGATCGCCATTGCCGCTGGATTCGATGCCGTGGAGGTCCATGGTGCGCATGGCTATCTGCCGGGTCAGTTCCTGTCGCCGCGAACCAATCGGCGCAAAGACGCCTATGGTGGCGATTTTGCCGGCCGTGCCCGTTTCGGCCTTGAGTTGGTCAAAGCCCTTCGGGCGGCAATCGGCGCTGACTTTCCCTTACTGTACAGAGCGAGTGTGTACGAGCCTTACGAAGGTGGACTCACACTTGATGAAGGTGTGCGCTTTTGCGCCCTGATCGCCCCCTATCTCGACGCGCTCGATATCTCTGCCGGAAATTACGACACGGTATCGACGGTGTTGTGGACCGGTGTGCCGGGCGGTTTGCTTGCCGCCGCCAAAGCGGTCAAGGCCGCCGTTTCCATTCCCGTGATTGGTGTGGGCCGGTTGGCCTGGGCGCTCGATGAGGCTGCGGCGGCGGTCGCCGCCGGCGAGCTTGATTTCGTTGCTCTTGGACGCGGCAACATGGCGGAACCGAACCTGGTGGCAAAGACCAGGCAGGGCCGGGACGCTGAGGTCAGGCGCTGCATCGGCTGTAATGAGTGCGCGATCTCCCTGTTCCTTGGACGGCGCGCGCGTTGCGTGATCAACCCGGAACTCGCCCGCGAGGCGGAAGCCCGCGTTGTCCGGCAGAAGGCACCCGTCGCGAAGAAACTCCTTGTTATTGGCGCGGGTCCGGCAGGATGCGAGGCCGCCCGGCTTGCGGCGATCCGTGGTCACTGCGTGACCATCATCGAGCGCTCGGATCGGATCGGAGGGCAATTGAATGCCGCAGCAGCCCTGCCATTTCGAGCGCGAGAGTTCGCCGGGTTGATCGCCTTCTATCAGCACGAGCTTGATCGTCTGGGTGTCGAAATTCGGCTGGGACAGGTTGCTTCGAGCTCAGATCTTGCTGGCTTCGACGAGGTTATGGTCGCGACCGGCGCACGGGCATCGGGCGTCCCGGAGGGTGCCGTCAACGCCTTTACCATGCTCATCAGACGTGAAATTCCAGCGTCCCGCGCTATCAACGTATTCGGCGGCGGTGCAATCGCTGCGACGGCCTCCCTCTGGCTTCACGAGCAGGGCAAGCGGGTCAGATTGCATGCGCCGAACGGGCCGATCGGGGGACAGTGGAATGGGTCACAGGTCGAATTAGCGCTTACCCATCTGCGACAGGCCGGGATCGAGATTATCGAAAACGCTGCGCCGCCTGCCGATCCAGATGGTTGGGTGTGGGAGCCTGAGCTTTTACCGGTGGATGATCTGGCTGAGCTGATCGACGATGTCCGGGTTGTGAGTATCGGGACGCGCGTGCGCGGTGGCGCGCTCTTTGAAGCAACGCAATCAGGCTTTTGGGCTGCCGCTCGGGTCTGATCATTTTTGTCGCCCGATTTCCTTAAGCGATGGGCCTTCTGCCCACCGATCTTGCTACTTGGCGGTCATGATCCAAGTACCATCCCATTCCGGCCCAGGTGGATTTTTCTCGAAAACATCGATCCGCCCCAGCATGACGACGGTCGGCGCGTCGTCGGGCACGGCCGCAAGGGCTGCCCCGAAGGCTGCCCGAGCCCTGACCCAATCCTGAGCGTAATAGGCTGCGAGCCCTTCGGCGTAGGAATCACGTAACGCGATTTGGGCGGTGTTGAGCGCGTTTTTCGTGCCGAGTACATCGAAGACACGCAGAGGCTGGGATTGGCCTTTGACAACCAGCCGGTCGATCTCGCGCGTTTCGACGACCCCTGCTGCGCGCGCCGCTGTGTCTTCGGCCAGCAACACGCGGGTGCCGTAATACTTATTGGCGGACTCCAGACGGGAGGCCAGATTGACGGTATCTCCCATCACCGTGAAGTTGCGCATCAGCTCGGAGCCGATACTGCCGACGACGACCTCGCCGGTGGCAATGCCGACGCGGATCGAGAGCTCCGGCAGGCCATGCTTCATGTTGATCAACTCGGGCAACTCGGCCTGCAACTGACGGATCCCGGCTTGCTGCGCGACTGCCGCGAGGACGGCTGAGACGGCCTGATCCTCGTCCGACCCGAAGGGAGGGCCCCAATAGGCCATCACGGCGTCTCCGATGAACTTGTCGATCACGCCTTCATGCTCGCGCACGGCCTCGGACATCAGAGTGAAATAGCGATTGACCACCGTGACAAGACCGCGCGGCGTCATCGACTCGCTCATGCTCGTGAAACCCGCGAGGTCGCAGAACAGGACCGTCATCACTCGGCGTTCGCCTTCCTGGCCGAGCATATACGGGTGGTCGATCAAATTCTTGGCGACCCGGGTATCGACATATTTGCCGAACATCTCGCGCGCCCGTGTCCCGGCACGCAAATCCTCGGTCATGCGATTAAAGGCTGCGGTCAAAACACCGATCTCATCGGAGCTGGTCACTGGAAGTTCGAGGTCGAGGCGACCGGACGCAATCGCCCTGGTCCCTTCGAGCAGATTGCCGATCGGCCGCACCAACTGTCGCGTCAGGCGCACCGACACCCAGATGGCAAGGATCGCCGAGAGCGCCAGGACGGTCCAGCCGTAGAAGGTGGCGCGCAGTTGGTTCGTCTCTGCCTGTCTGCCTGCCTGTTGCGCGGCCGACAGCATCATCAGACGGGTGCCTTCGACGTAATCATCGAAATCCATCCGCCATACAGTCAGCGCGGCGAACTGAAGCTTGAAGGTGGAAAGATCGCCAGCGTCGAAATTTGCCAGAATTGTGGCGAGATTTTTCTCAAATCCGAATTGTTCGCTCTCGATCTTGGCTAGTCGCTCGTCGATCCGCCCCAACAGGGCACGATCCGCCAACGACCCGGTATTGTCCAATTCGCCGCCAATGATGGTCCTGGCGTGATTTAACTCAGTATGAAACTGATTGCTGAGCAGCGCGAGGCGGGCGCGGGTCGCGACGATGTCGCCATCTTGAGATTTGATCGAGAGAGTCTTTTCGATAACATACCGACGTACCCGATAGGCCTGTTCGAGCGTGCGTATATTCATCCGTGCACAGGCGCCGTAGGCCACGAGGTAGCCATTGGTTATATTGTCGAGATTTGCTTCAACTTCTCGTGTCGCGTAGAGATTAAGGCAAGCGGCGGAGGCCATTGCCAATATAATCGCGGTGAAAATCGAGGAAATTTTTGTTCCAATGGATATTTTCATAGAAAAATAACAACCTAAAATAACATTTAATCAAAAATTATTTTCCCGTTCCGTTAACGTATCCCGAAATATCTAGGGTTGCAATAAATTACTATTTATTTCCTCTATGGTTGGGGTTGACGCGCCAGTGAGAAACCGGTCACAGAAATACGCCCCGCCCCTCGCAGAATGGACGCGACAGCGCGTTCGGCGCGGCTTCGGAAATTGTCTGATTGCCTTGCGAGTCGGTTGATCGCGCACTTTGGCATTCTATCTTTCTCGTCGACGCCGGCGATATATTGCGACATTATCGCGGTGCCAGGGTAGGGAACTCCTACGCGACCCAGGACGAAAGTAAGCACCTCATGAATATATTCCTGTTTTGTATGTTCGTGACCACCGTTTGCCTGCTCTCGATCGGCTACATTACGATCAAGGAAGTGGCGGTCAGCATTGTGTGCGCGGCGCTGTTCGTCGTTGGCGCAGCGTTGGTCTGGCTGTGGCAGGGTTCAATGGCCGGAGACAGGGCATTGGTCGAAGGGTTGGCCAGCGTGGTTGCCGTCCCCCTAATCCTCTACAAGGTCTCGACATATCCTGAAGCGCTAACCGGTGCCGATGCTGCATCTGCGCGACCTGTCTCTGCCTAGAGGCCTCCCGCTGCTCCTTGTTCTGGAAAGGAGAGAGAACGGTCGCCTTATCCGCGAGACGACCGTTCCTGTTGCTTACGCGATCTCGAAACCTTCATAGTCCTTTGCCTTTACGGCATCGCAGGCCTTTCGGAACTCATCCACGCCGGGATAACCGATGAGGCGGGAAGTCTTTCCCTCAATATTGGCGCCCGTGTACCAGGAACGCTCCCGGCTGATCAGGGTCGTACTGGCTACCTCATCATGATGCTTGACCCACGCGTCTTCGAATTGCGCTGTAGGCTCGATCGTGCTGGCGCCTCGTTCGCCGAGCCGGGCGATGCAGTCGGAGATCCATTCGACATCGTGCTGGATACAGATCGGCGCATTGCAGAACGCGGCACCTGGCGACAAGGGCGACGAGGTGATGAAC
>CAIXXC010000259.1 GCA_903923205.1 uncultured Rhodospirillales bacterium
ACGACCTATAGTCTCAATCTATCAACATCCCAAAACTATGCACCTGACCCCTTCTATACAGTATCCGACGGTAACGGTGGCACTGACGTGATGGTTACTGCTGGCGGGTTTACTCAAGTTTCTGGGTACTCCGCAGGTCTGACCGACACGGGACAAGTCATTCAGGTAGTTCCAAACAGCAATCCTTTTGCAGGGTTTGTCGCGACGGCCGGGAACCTCACCGTTACGGTCAATCCGCTCGTGACAACCAGCGGCATTACCATTCAGGGTAATTATAACCTGTCCTTCGTTGATATGAATGACTCCGGCGAAGTCACTGGTGTTGCAACAATCACAGCTAAAGGCACAGGCGCCCCACTCGGGGATTACGCTTATATTTACAACGCCGGGGTGTTCAGCTTCTTTGGCGTACCGAGTGCAGCCAGTAATGCAAATAGCGCCACTACTATCCCTACGGCGATTAATGGCTCCGGTGAGATTGTTGGACGTTATTTGGGAACTGATGGCGCATGGCATGGTTTCACATTTAATGGAACTTCATACACGACAACGAGCATCAATGGGTCGACAAATACTTACTTTAACGATGTCGATAATAACGGAGATGTAGTTGGCTACAGCAAGATTTCAGGAAGCAATCAATCCTTCGTCATGAACAGCGCGGGAGCAATCTCTACCTTGAATGTCTCGGGAGTAACCAATGCCATTGCGACCAGCATCAATGATAATGGTGAAATTCTCGGCAACAATGGTGGTAGCCAAGTGTTCCTTGATAATAATGGAGAGGTGTCCACCTGGATTGACGCTGGATCAGCCACTGTCGGTTCTGTTGAGGATTTAAGTAATACGGGAGCCATCTTCCTGGACACGGCAACCGTCACCCCTTATCTCTACAGCAACGTTTTGTCTGTCTCCAACACAGACCTGTCGAACACAGGGCTGCTTGGTCCCTCCGGGCTTTCGGTGAGTTCGGGCTGGACAAAGCTTTCATCTACAGAATTCAACTCGATGGGCACATATTCGACAGGCAGCAGCGCCGCAACGATTTATGCGGCAACGGCGGGTTCTTACGACCTGAATTCGAAGACGGTTACGGGTGTGTTCAATCTGAGCGCAGCGCAAACGAGCACAAATGTCGTTTTGACGGGCAGTGCTGCCGGCGAAGTTATTACCGGCGGCACCGGTAGTGACACGTTGTCAGCGGCGGTTGGCGCAGAAACGCTGAACGGCGGTAGCGGCACCACGAACTTCAACATTCTATGGAGGTCGACCAGCATCTCCGGGACCGTTCTTAATGGCGGCACCGGCACGAACATCCTAAATACTTGGGATGGTGACCTTTCGGTTCTGACCATAAACAACGTGCCAACTCTGAATGCCAATCAGACATGGGTAAAGATGAAGGCAGCTCAGTTTGCGGCTTTCACGACCATCAATGCCCCCGGTGGCTCGATCACAATCGAGACAGCAGATAGCGGGAACTTCGATCTGACCACCAAGACGACCACAGGCATCATTAATTTGGATGCCACGGGTACAACCGGTTGGGAAACCCTGACCGGCAACGCAGCAGGCGAAGTCCTGACGGGCGGTTATGGTTACAATACGCTTTCTGTAACCAAAGGGGCAGAGACCCTCAATGGTGGCACCGGCACCAATATCTTTGATGTTTCTTGGGAGCCGACTAGCCTCGCGGGCACAGTCATCAATGGTGTAACCGGAGCCGTCGCCAACACTATCAATACCTGGGATGGTGATCTGTCCGTGATGACGGTTAACAACGTACCAACCCTGAATGCCTATCAGGATTGGGTTGGGGTCACGCAAAGCGAGTTTGCCGCATTCACAACCGTCAATGCCCCGAGCAGCACGGTTAGAGTTGTTGCGACCACCGCAGGCACCTACAGCCTCGCCTCGAAGACGGTCTCTGGTTCCTTTAATCTGGATGCCAGCGGCTCTTCTTCCAACGTTACACTGATCGGCAATAATCAGGCCGCGCAAACCCTCTTGGGTGGTGCAGGCGCTGATACTTTGCAGGCTGGCAATGGTGCTGGCGACGTTCTGACAGCAGGATCTGGTGCAACCACCCTCACGGCTGGGACAGGCACGGATACGCTGAATGGCGGCGCTGGTGTTGATACTTACAACATTGGTTCGACCTTCGGCCAAGACGTAATCAACAACATAGCTTCCGGCAGCAAGACGACGGCTAGCGGCACGATTAGCTTCGGCTCCGGCGTAACGGACGAGAAGTTGTGGTTGCAGAAATCAGGCAACAATCTGGTCATCGACCTCTTGGGTACCACGGACACCATCACGGTTCAGAACTGGTATGGCACCAATGCCGGAGCCCAGGTCTCGGCCTTGGTCGATACGACGGATAGCCTGAGGCTGGATGCACAGCTCGCCACCTTGGTGACAGCGATGGCGACCTACGGAGCGGCCCACACCGGGTTCAACCCGCAGACCGCAGGCACCACCATGCCAACCGACACCACCCTACAGAACGCCATCACGGCAGCTTGGCATCATTGATCGGGTAAAGGCCGCGGCGCTATCGAGAGCACGATTTTCCCAAGCTTGGCGTGACCGCCTCTACGAAGGTCTTGCCGCTGAGGAATACCTCCGTATGCCAGAGCGCCGGGTTCGACCTGCGAGGTTTTGCGGGACGGTGATGACCATGGGCGAAGAACATCGTTCCAGCCTTATCCGCCTTGGCGTTCCTCGACATACGCCGGTGTTCCTTGTCCCCGTGAGCCGCCACATCCAAGCAGCCTCGAATTGGAGCGAACCTATGCGTCACTCCGCCCTCGTGCGGGTGAAGTTTCCAACCGCGTTTCCCCGCTCGCTTCCGCGCTGATCGCTTGTGCAGCTCCGCGCCCTTCGGGGTTCGGGATAACGCGCCCGCACGCCGCCGAAGCCTCGCCGCAAAAACGGTCGCCATCGAGGCCGCATGGGGCGGTCTCAAACATTAGATAAGGAACAGTATCATGGCTATCATCGGCAACTTCACCAAGCAGGACAACGCATACAACGGTACGATCTCGACCCTGACGGTCAACACGAAGGTCGGCATCACCCCGGTCGAGAAAACCGGCGAACAGGCTCCCGACTTCCGGGTGTTCGCAGGCAAGGCAGAAATCGGGGCGGCGTGGTCCTCGACCAGCAAAGCGGGAAACGCGTACATCTCGGTCAAGCTTGACGACCCGAGTTTCCCGGCACCGATCCTCTGCCGCCTGGTCGAGAAGGATAAGGGTTACGCCCTCGTCTGGACCCGATAACCCGGACGCCCCGTCGGGATTTCCCGGCGGGGCTCTCCGCTTCGACACGAATACATGGCTATGCACGCCTCGGCACTCTCAGCGCCGGGGCGTTTACGCATGTCGTCTGCCGATTTCCTCAAAGGAATCTATTGTAGACATCTTCAAGTATTTGCTATGGTCCCCATCGCGTTCGATAGAATACGGCGATATGTTCTTTAGAACATCTCCAGTCTAATAGAGATTAGAGTGCGCCTAAGTCGCCGCAATTAACAAAATCTTGAATAAAGAAATGTAGTTTGGCTACGAGCAGCCAGATAGCGAATTCCATTGGAATTCATCTGGCCCCTACCGGGGGAACTGCCGTCATGGCCCGCTACGAGCAGACCTATTCCGGCGAACGCCGCACGTCGTCAGTGCATGTGCAACTGACGACGACGGAGCGCGCCCAGCTTGAGAATGGAGCCCGCGATGCCGGGTCCTCATCTCTCAGCGCTTATGTGCGAACGCTCACGTTGCGGCGTCTGGCGGAGCCCGGCGTTATCGCCGGCACCCGCCAGAATCCCGATGCCCGAAAACTCGCCTACGAGCTTTCCGCCATCGGGAACAACCTCAACCAACTCACCCATATCGCCAACATCCGGGGGAATGTGCCGGCACGGGATGAGTTGCGCGCGATGACCGGCCTTTTGAAGGCCGCCTTCGCGCGGGTGATTGCCTTATGATCCCCCGCTGTACGGTGGGCAAAGGCATCACCGGGGCAACGCGCTACATTCTTGGGGAAGGCCGCGACCCCGTGACCGGTGCCCTGCAGCGCATACCCGCGAATGCAAACAGCCGCGTCGCCTGGATCGGGGGAACCGGGTTCGGTTTCCCGATCGAAACACAAGAAGACGCCGACCTCGCACGCCGCATCATGGAGTTCGACGCCCAAAACCAAACCAGCCGAACCCGCCGCTGCGAGAAAGATTGTGTCCATCTTTCCCTTGGCTGGCGACCCGGCGAAACCCCTACCCGCGCGCAAATGGAAGAGGCCGCCCATGAGGCACTTGCCGCGATGGGAATGGCAAACGCCCGCGCCCTCTTCGCCGCCCATAACGACGAGGGTTACGCGCATATGCACATCGTCGCCTCGAAAATCGATCCGGCGACGGGCCGCGCCTTCGACCTCAAGGAAAACTACCTCAAGCTCTCCCGGTGGGCCGAAGCATACGAGCGTAAGTTCAGCGGCGGCGTCATCTGCACACGGCGGGAGGAGGCCAACGAACTCCGCGACGCGATTGCCAGCGGGAACGCCGGGGCCGTTCTCGAACTGATGACCAAGCAGCGGGCGACCTTCACCCGCCGGGACCTCGACCGGACACTCCAGAAACAGATCAAAGAAGCATACGAGCGTGTGCAGTTCGTGACCCGCATCCTCCGCCTTACCGAGATCGTCGCCTTGTCCGATGAAGAGGACGGTCCGGTCACGCGCTACACCACCAGAACCGTCCTTGAAGCCGAAGGCCACGTCATTCGCGCGGCGCAGGGTCTCGACCGCAATAAACGCCACGGCATCGCCGAACACATCCGTATGAAAGTGTTGGACAGCAAGCGCTTCGCCAGCATGACGGACGAACAGGCCAACGCCTTTCGTCACACGACGGGAGACAGTGGGATTGCGCTCATCGACGGCCAGGCCGGAACCGGCAAGAGTTACACGATGGCGGCGATCCGCGAGGCTTATGCGGCGAACGGCTATCAGGCGATCGGTCTCGCACCAACGAACGCGGTCGCGCAAGATATGCGACGCGACGGATTCAAAATCGCGCGCACGATTCACAGCGAATTATTTTCGCTCAACAACAAACGCGCGTCGTGGAACCGTCACACAATTGTCATCGTCGATGAAGCGGCGATGATCGACACCAAATTGATGGCGATGTTGGCCGCGCACGCCTATCAAGCCGGCGCGAAACTTATTCTCGTCGGTGATGATCGGCAATTATCGAGCATCGATCGCGGCGGCATGTTCGGCGCGCTGAAAGATCGGTTGGGTGCGGCGAGCCTCACTGAAGTGCGCCGGCAGACGAAGGACGATGATCGCCGCGCGACCGAGCTGATGGCGGAGGGAAACTTTCACGACGCCCTCGCGCGATATGAGGAGAAGGGAAATATCCATTGGCGCGAGACATTGGAAGAGGCGCGCGCGGCCTTGGTGCAGCAATGGGCGACCGACACCGTTGCCGATCCGAACAAATCCCGCTTCGTCTTTGCCTACACCAATGCCGATGTCGATCTCTTGAACCGCGAGCTGCGCGGCATCCGCATGAAGAACGGCGAACTCGGTCGCTCGCGGTCGTTTGAGACGAAGCATGGTCACTTCGATTTTTCGCGCGGCGACCGTCTTCAGTTCACCGGCACCGACAAACGACTCTCTATATATAATGGCAACGCCGGCATCATCGAGGACATCGACGGCAGCATGATCACCGTGCGTCTCGACGGCAAGGATGGCGCCCTACTCACACTCGATTCCGAAGCCTTCATCGACTTCCGGCATGGCTACGCCGGAACGATCTACAAAGGTCAAGGCCGGACGCTCGATCAGACCTACCTCTACCATTCGGAACATTGGCGTTCGGCGGCGAGCTATGTCGCGCTATCGCGTCATCGCGAGAAGGTCGAGCTGTTCATCGCGCGTGAGACGGCTCCCAATCTCAATCAGCTCGCACGACAAATGGCACGGATCGATGAACGTCGCGCGGCGTCGCAGTTTTTCCACAACGGCGAACGCGCCAAACCTGTTCGACCACTGACGCCCGCTGAATTGATCGCGCGATTAACGGGTCACAGTTTCGAGCGCCGGGTCAAAGGTGATCGGATGCTCGGCGCGTTTATCCAGACGGCGCATGAGATGACGCAGCATCGGCACGACATGAACAGGGGCCGCAAGGTCATCAAGGAGAAAGAACGCAGTCGTGGCGACGACGTGATGCCGAGGCGGTCGTTTGGCCGGACGCCCTATCGTCGTCTGTTGAACGAAAAGCCGCAGCGCCAGGATGCCCGCCGTGAGAAGCTCCGCGAGAAGACGGACGGGGAAGACGATAAGGCGCTCCGTCCAAAAGGACTTGTCGGGCTTTGGCGACAGGTGGCGGCGTGGGTCACGTCGTTCAAAGGCTCCCCATCACGACCCAACGGGCGAAATCGTCGTCGTGATCGTCGGCCCGAACAATGAATTGGCCGGCAGAGTATCTATGGCCACCGCAAGATCAGGCGAAAACGAAGATCGGTAATGTTAAGAGTAATGCGGTGAAATCTAAGTCTATAACCTAGACAAAATATCCGTAATTATCGTATCCAATGAACAGAATGCATTATTCTGTTCAAAATCGGATTCTGCCGTCAATAGAATTTCCTCTCTCATGTCGTGAATGAAGGGAGAATTCTTCATGGCCGTTCCAACACTCTTTGATCGCAGCGGTCACCGCAAATATCTGGTCGCGCGGGAACGGCTCGCTTTCGTTTCTGCTGCCGTCAAGGAGGGTGGGGCGATAGGCACCTTCTGTCTCACGCTGGCTCTGACCGGCGCGCGGATTTCGGAAGTGCTGAGTTTGACGGCTGAGCGGGTGGATCGCGGCGAGGTGGCGATCATCTTCGAAACGCTGAAACAGCGGAAATCTGGCGTATTTCGTGCTGTACCGGTGCCGCGCAGCTTGTTGCGTCGCCTTGAATCGGTTCATGGGATTTCATCGGCAATCGCGGACGCCGAGAGACGTGGGGTACGGCTCTGGCCGTGGGGCAGAACCACGGCATGGACCCATGTGAAACGGGTGATGAAGAAAGCCGGGATCGCCGATTTGTATGCCAAACCAAAGGCACTCCGTCATGGCTTCGCTGTCGAGGCCGGACAGAACGGGGTGCAACTCAACATCGTGCAGCGCTGGCTCGGTCATGCCCGGATCGAGACTACCAGCATCTATGCGGGTGCGCTTGGTCTTGAGGAACGCGCGCTCGCGGAACGGACGTGGCGGAACCTCGATAAGGTGCTGAAATTCTAGGGATTATTGGCTAGGGCGGCGCTGTTCCAAGCTGAACAGAATAATGCAGATCGTTCGGCGCAAAAAACACGCCCGCGCGATCGAGCACCGTTCATTGAACCCCTCGTCTCATAGATTTCCAGACTGGAGCAGGTTGTGACCCTCGTTCGGTTCCTCGCCAAACCCATCTTCGTTATTCCGTTCGCAATAGGCGTCACCAGTTGCGCTGCACCACCGCCGCCGTTGCCGACAATTGCCACGGTCCAACCCGGCGACAGCCAATTGAGTTGCGCCGACCTCTCATCCCAGATGGGACAAATGGATCAGGTGATGGCGCAGAAAGCCGATACGGGTGTGTCGGCGCTGACCTTCGTTCCGATCGTCGGCGAGGTCGCGACGCTCTCCAACATTAACAGCCACACGGCGAAGCTTGAGGATCAAGCGACGCAGAAATCCCAGGCGATGCAGCGGAAGCAACGGCTGGTGCAGCTCTATACCGATCAGAAATGCTGAATTTCTCTCAATCTTAAAACTGGAAAGGATCGCCCCATGCGTATCGCTCTTGTGACCGGCATGGCCGTTTTTCTCCTCGCCTCGACGCAGGCTTTTGCTCAGGATTATTCCGATGGAGCGGGTAACCCGACCTATCAAGGCTCGATCAATCAGGGTATGGATGAAGCGCATAGCGACGCGCCGGGACCGTCCGCCCAAACGCCGGGAGAAGACGCCGACAATTACAACACGCGCGTCAACACCTTCAATGCCGAGAGAAATGGCGACCAGGACCAATAACTGATGTCCTGAAGGCAAAAAGTGGGGGAGGGCAAGCGGTGTGTTGGCAGTCCGCGCAGCCTTCAGCGCTTGTCCTTTCAACACGCTTGGCAGGGGGACGCTGCGCTTCCCCCGTGCACCCCCTCGGATAGTCTGCCGCCGACCTGGACAGCCCATCCATCCGAAGAAATCGACGTTAAATATATAAAGTTGGCAAAAATCGACGCTTAAACTGATAAAGTTTGCGTGAGAGCTGAAGCTGGCTGGGCCTTGCCACGACAAAATTGCTCAGTCGGCCGAGGGATCAAAGCTGAAGGCCGTTCCGTCTCACGACGAGCCAACCCACCGTTCGTGGTCGCGTTCTCGCTCCTGCTCACGGTCAGGAGATTGAAGTTCCTGTTCCTGCCGGGCCGCGCTGTCGATTTCACTGAGCGCGCGCGCGACGGCACGCTGCCTCGCACTGTCGGACATGACTAAATCTGGCGATGGAATTTCGGTCGGCAGGCTTGGCGCTTCCTGTTCTCGAGGAGCTGTCACGACCGGGCGCTGTTTGCTCGGAGCGACCATCCCATCCAGAAAATTGATGAAGTGCTCGACCGGCTTCGCGAACATATCAAGAAGCTTGCCGAAACCGCGTGTGACATCGGGCGCACCATCATCGGACGGGGGCGACGCCATATCCGACGTGTCGTCGATTTCACGCGCGCGTTCTTCCCGTGACGCGGCGATATCGTCCTGGACTTCCTGCCAATGTTCGGCCTGAGATGCGCGGACATCCAGCGCATCACCACGGACCGTCTCGATACTATCCAGCGTTCCGCCGCCATCTGTGACAAGAGCTTCGCAGAGATCACTGTCGATCTTGTGCAGGTTCAGCCGGTGAATTCCGCCGAAGCGATTGACGGCGACCAGTTCACCTTCGGTGATAGCCAGGGCCGATGGTGATAGCGGCTTGTCGCTTTCTGCGAATGACGTTGAGAGTTCAGTTCTCAAATAATCGAGATCATCACGGGACGCGCGGGCCAGCGTCAGGCCATCGGCACCGAGTACACGCAGAAACTCTTCGCCGTTCGGAACCGAGGCCACGAGTTCGTTGATACGTTCCTCAATCGCGGTTGCCGGGCGGGCTTGGGCGAGTTCATCGAGGAAGGCCGCGCGCCTCGCGTCGCGGCTGTCAGCGGCAATCGCCGCGTCAGTGACTTGCGCTTGCCATACAGCATCGGCGGCGTCGCGATCATAATAGCTGGTGGCATGATTGCGTTCATCAATGAGTGCCTTCGCTTCATCGACCGTCGGCAATTCGGCGCGATCAATATCGTCCATACGTTCGCGAACGTCTTTCGCGCGTACACCATCGAGACGGCGCGCAAGGCTGTGTACGTCGCCGGCTTCGTCGAGCACGACAAAATCCCGGCGATCACCCGCCGCGAGCACATAGCCGCGTTCTTCGATCGCGGTTTTGAAGCTTTGTCCGTTATCCGATGCTTGCCATAGTTCGGTCAGCTCGGTGGCAATATCTTCTGGGTCGATCCCGTGGCGGTCGCCACGGAACCGTTCCCATTTCTCCGGCCCGCGTTCCGGGCGCGCGAAGTCGCGGTCGGGCACCAGAATGCTCTTGCCGGGTTCGAGCCCAAAGGCGATTTCCAACTCGCGGGAGGTTTGTTCGTGGATCGGCGCGGTGAGCGAGTCCGGGAGGGCGCGTTGCTGTTCGATATCGATCCTCGACCAGACGACATGCTGATGTGTGCGTCCCCCTTTCTCATGTTCGACGACGAAGCGCGGTTGACCTGAATAGCCGAGGTTCTGTTCAAGCGTATCGACGGCTTCCGCCCATTGCTCAGGCGTCAGATGTTCATCGGCGCGTGGGTTGATGTTGGCCTGATAGAAGTAGTTCGCGCATTTGGTGCCGATCGCCAGCGCCTGCATTTCTCGAAAGGCGTCCCGCACGGTCTCGGCGGCCAGGCCGCGTATGTCGACCAGTTCGACGCGCTCGTTTGTCTCTTTATTCGTGAGGTGTTTGGCCCACCAACCACCGGCGCGGCGGCTGGCGCCATTAATGATGATCGGCATCGGGCCGCATCCCCAGCGCCCGCAAGATCAATGATGCCGTTCCCCGGAATTCGGCGAGTGCCAACGGGAGATCATCGAGTTCGCGCCTGTCGCCGCCATTCAGGCCACGGGCGATCTGATTGATGTTGGAGCCGATGCGGCCGAGTTGCCCCAGAACTTGGGCGAGAAGCGCCATATCTGCCGCGGCGCGACGGCTCGGTTTTGCCGGATTGGCGAGGATGCGTGCCCGCGCAAAAGAGGCGAGGGTGAGACCGGCCGCTGCCGCGCCGGTCTCTATTTCGGTGAGTTCCCTGTCGTCAAGGCGAACCAAAAGCCGTTTGTCACGGCGGCGGTTCTCACTGCCGCTTCGTGTCCGGGGTTTTGTTTTCGCCGTTGTCATAGCCATGGCTCGGGAGGCCTCAGAACGGAAGTTCGCCGTCGAGATGAGAAATCTCTTCGCCCTCGTCGAGGTCCCAATAGCCGCGGTCAACCATGAACGCGACGATCGCCGCCCTGCCGATCCGTTCGAGGGAGGTCAGGTCCAGCAACACGCGATCCTCACAAACATGAACAAGGCTGGCGACCATATCCTGAACCTCCAGGGCATGATTGGGCGGCAGGTCCGGCGACGGGTAGATTTGAAAAATGCAGTTCGAGGGCCGGTGACGCGCCAGGAGGTCATCCGGGAAAACGAACCATTCTCTGCGGTCGAAGTTCCTGACCTGAAAATCCTCGGGCAGGCTGAAGGTGTAATTGATCGTGTCCATCTCGATCATCCTTATGAGCTGGAATGGGGGGTCGCTTAGCGAACCGGAACGGTCTGCCAGTGAATGGTAATGAGCGCCGCCGTATCGTTTGGATCGATCCGGTAGCTCTGGACCGATGCCTCCGGCGAGAACAACCGCCCGGCGCAATCAGAGCTAACCGGTTCCATGGCGCCGACTTTGCCGCCCTGCCCGGAGATCATTTTGCCCCAGAAGGTTTGGGCGAGCGTCTTGAAGTCATCGGCCTGGAAAGCGCTCGGGGGGTCCGTGTAGCAGACGCTGACCAGTGCGCCGGTCAGAGCCCCGCTGCGGCCTTGGATGCTGAAAGGACCGCTCGATCCCGTCAGAATTCCGTCGGACGGGATACCATCTCGAAACGTGAAGGACGCATCTTGCGGGCTCGACCAAATCAGGCTGCCCAGGAGAAGTATTTGCGCCCTACGCCCGTCGACGGCGGGAAGAATATTGTCGCCGATTTCGTGCAGGAGCGGCGGGATGTTGAGATTGTCGGCCTCGGCAGACCGATCATCGGCGCTGGTGAAGGCGTAGATTTTCTGAAAGACGGGTCCGAGGGCGCGCGCTTTCGCCTTCTTTGAAGCGAAACCCTGTGCGGGTATTGCGGCCTCGGTCACCCGGTTCAAATGGTTCGCGTCGATGACGATCAAATCGTCTCCGGGCTGTAAGCCGTCGTAAATGCCCCCGATCACGTCGTCGACATGCGTATGGGCGGTGTCGCTGAGATTGGCGGGGATACCGACAATCAAGGTGCGCGCGTCCGCGACGGTAGTTAGGGCCAGCAAGAGAGCTGTCGAACTCAATAGAAATCGTTTCATCGTTTTTCTCCTTTCATTTCATTAGGTGCGGGGCTTGGAGGTGCGAAGACGGGCGGCGCTCGCCGCGTGGTTCTGCCGGGACTGGAATTCGCAGACGGCGGCTTCGCACTTGAGGGCGAATGCCTCGCGGCCATCGTTGAGCGCCGCTTCAAGGGCGGCGATATTGGCGAGTGTTTCGGCAATCTCGGTCAGCCGGGCGCTGTAGCCACGTACGAGCTTTTCCAGTTCCGGCATTACCGGGCTTTTCAGGGCGATCTTTTTGCGATGGCGCTGACGGAACTCGCTGGCGGCGACTTTGAGACCCACGCCTGCCGCCATTTCCGCGCCAAGCTGGAACACCAATGAACCAGCGACGGCGACGTTCCGGATGATCGATGCTGCCGTCAGCAGTACGCCCCCACCGGCATGACCGGCTGAATCCGTAACGAACCCGTCGAGCCCAGCCGCAATCGCAAAAGACAGAAGCCAGCCGCCGAGAAGACTTCCACCGACGCGGATTGTCCGCGTCATGAAGGCCGACTTCGCATCGTCATCGCCAAGGCGGTAATAGCCGACGAGCGGCAGACCAACTCCGGCGGATACCGCGACGCCGCTGACAAGCAGAGCCGACGCCATGGTATTCACGTTCGGGAATAGCTCGCTTGCAAGCACCCAGTTCGCCGCCATCCACGAGAGCGAAACGACGGCTGCTGCGGATGCGCCATTGAGCAGCCACCCCATGAGTTGCGAGCCTTTGGGTTCCTCGTAAGCCGCCTCGCCGGTTATGTGCTGTTCGAGCGGGCGAGTGCGGCACAGTTCCTGCCCGCGTGTCGCGAGGAGCTTGTTGAGAAGCGCTTTCTCGGACTCCAGCACTTCTTTCTGACCGAAGAAGATGCTGACATCCCTGTTCGTTTTGTCGAACAAAGCCGCGCCGATCCGCCTGGCCCCGGCTGCCGCCTCGGGCAAATGGGCGGCAAGGCGCAATTCCTGGATCGGCAAGCTCGGCTCATTGATCGAGGGCCGTGACGGGCCTTTCCCGGATGCAATATCGGGAAACGGCGTGATCGTTGAATTCTCATGCGGTTTCGGCGCCATCGACCAGTCTCCTTACTTTGAGAAATACGGGTTCGCCCGAGCACGGCCCTTGAGGCCGAGCCTTGGATCGACATAGAGGGGTGCTTCCGTCAGGACCGTATTCGCGAGACCGTTCTTCCAGACGTAGAGACGGCCTTCCGGGGTATTGAGCAGCGTATGGACGTCGAGGAACGGCACGCGGGTTTGCGACCAGCTCACGCCGCCGCCGCGATTGAAATTCGCCTGAATGCCGCCCTTATGATCGGGCTGAAATCCTTGGCCTTCCTGATCGCTGATGCTTTGGGCGTAGTCCGTTGTCTCGCCCGCCCGCCGTGCCATCCATTCAGCAGTGGTGAGATCAGTGGGACCGAAAGAAGCGACCACGCCCGCATTGCTGAGGAATGTCTGCCAGCGCTTCGGATAGAGGTCCTGAAGCTGGTTCAAATCCTGCAAAATCGGGATGATCTGGATGCCGTAGCCACGGACATAGGCCCACACCGTCTCGATGATTTTCAGTCCGCCATTGGCAATCGGGAAAAATTCATCGAGCAGAAAGGTCACCGGCAACTGCCCCTTGGAGCGCGGCGCCATGAGGCTGGACAAAGCCGATGACAGGACAAGCCGCAGCCACTTCGTATGGCGCTCCATCATGGTCGCCGGCAGGATCACATAGACGGTGACCGGTTGATCCCGCAGCCGATGAAAATCGAGGCTGGGCTTCGTGAGGTCGTCCGCCAACTCGCTATCGTCGAGAAACTCGGTCTGCGTCGCCGCCTCGGAGATCACGTCCCGGATCGAACGGCTTTCCTGCAACATCGGCGAGGCCTTGTTGCGGATACCCCGATGCGGGCAAAGCGCCATTTCGGCGATGGTTCGATAGAGCCCGTCGGGAGGTGACTTTTCGGTCCCGGCGTTCCCAGGAGCCGTCAGCATGTCGCGGACATTGCCAAGGGAAGGAGCGACGATATTTCCGCGCTCACGTTCGGCTCGGCAACCGAGCACTTCCCACATGATGAGCGCGGCGATCAGGTTGCGGGCCGAGCGGGGGAAGAAGGGTTGCGTTCCTTCCATTGTGATCAGTGCCTCGGCGAGAAGTCCGGCATCGGCATTGAATGACGGCGACGCGGGATCGAGGGATGACAGCGGATTGAAGCCGCAACTCGCGAGATCATCATACCCGGTAAGATCGGCAAGCGTTCCGAACGGGTTGACGACATAGACCTCCCCGACAGAACGGCGAAACGGGGCGGTGATCGCCGCCAGTTCGCCCTTGGGATCGATGACGACGAAAGAACGCCGTTCAGCCATTAGGAGCATCGAAGCTGCGACGCGCAGTGACTTGCCGCTGCCGTTGGGGCCGAACAGGATGGAATGCCGCTCTCCATTATAAATTACCTTCTGTCGACTGGTGCGCCCCTCCTCGACACCGAAGCCGAACGGCACCGCCTCGGGGGCATCGCCCAGGAGTCCATGTGCTTGCAGTTCATCCCGGTCGGCAAAACCGGCATCGCCAAATGGCTTATGGGTGATTGAACGCTGTGCCATACCCGCCTCCTCACCGGCGCCGGGCGGGCGGAACCAACGGCTGCCGTGGCAGCGGCGGCTGGATCAGCAGTAATTGACGGGTGAGGTCGATGAACTGATAGAACTGAGCCAAAAGCGCGGTGATCGGCTTCCACAGCGGGAAGAGAATGACGATGCCAACGAGGACATGCGCGATCTTTCCGGCGATCGTCGGATCGTTCTGGAATTCTTGGATCAGCCGGGTTGTGTAGGGCAGCATCCATGGGGTGACGATCACCATGACCGTCACCCAGAACACGATGCTTACTGACATCGACTTCAAGGCGAATAGGAACGGTCCAATGATATGCGGGCATACCCGGTTGA
>CAIXXC010000260.1 GCA_903923205.1 uncultured Rhodospirillales bacterium
GCATGTCGGTCTTCGACAATCGATGGCTCGCGAGGTTGAGCAGGCTATCGAATTCACTGCGGGCACCGGTGATGTAGCCAGGGACACGCGAAACCAACTGACCAAGCTGCTGTTGTAATATGGGAACAACAAGCAGCACGATCATGACAATCATAAGCAGAAACCCGATCAGCGAAATCAACGTGCCGATCGATCGCGGTATTCGATACGCCTCTAGCCGATCGACCAGCGGGCTTAGAACAAAAGCGATACCCGCCCCGGCTACGAACGGCAGGATAATGTTGCTGAGCAGATGGAAGGCATAGATCAGGGCAATGATCAAACCTGCCCAAAACAGGTTTCTAGCCCATAACGCGCTCATAGGTTTTTGTGCCTAGCTGGAATCATTGGGTTGATGGCGACACCGCGGCAGCCGCTGAGGATGGAGGTACTGGAAGCGTCCCAAGAGATTGGGATGGCAGCGGCGCAAGCGGGACCGGGACGGCCCCTGGCACGCCGCCTGGCGCCGCAAGGGTACCCGAGACGGAACCAGCATGGGGAGAAAGGATCATCGCGCCGCCATTGGGTCCAGCTGACAGTGCCAAGTCCTGCTGAGCAAATGCCAGGGCAAGTCGCTGCGGTTCCCCAGATAGGGTCAACTGAAGCAAGACCTGGTCCTTGGTAAAGACTTCTATCCGTGTCCCGACCACGCCCGACACTTGCGTGATTCGATCGTGAAGCTTGACCCAATCAGCCGCGCTCGTAATCGGAACCTCGACCTCAACCTGCATCCCCCCGTGAGTTGCAGACAAGCCACCGCCAACGGGAGACACAACCGGACCGCCCGCATTTGGAGCCGCACTCCCCGAGGGTAGCGATACTTTTTTCCATAAGTCTTCAAGCATCCGTTCGGTCGCGACCACACCTGACAAATAGAAGCCCGCGTCGGGCTTATCGCCGGACACACTGGTCGATTCGCTGTCGGTCCCAGTGGCACCGTATCGCGTTACCGTTATTTGCAGAGTGACGGGGATAGGCACCGTCACCTTGCCGGATGTCGGGGTGGGCGATCCAGATGTCGAATCCTGGAGCACTGCCGCAGCCACAACAATATCGCCGCCGTCATATCGCTGCGACATCGCCACAAGCTTATCTGCAGCCGGCAGCTTCAAGTCAGCGACGTCGAGCGACTGGACATCGCCCAGATCCCCCAGAGGCACAACCCAAGGCACTAGGCCAGCCGGGCCGTGCGCCGCGTTCCAGGCGTCCCGCCATGGATTTGGGTCATCCCAGAGGTGAACGCCCGACGGCGTCTGGAAAAGCGGGATTGCAACGATCCGCTTACTGACGAGTTCGGTAAAAGGGATATTGGCTTGCTTGAGCAGGGCGCGGACGCCTTTCGGGTCAAAGCGGAACGTATATCGACCCACATAATGCGAGGATGACACGTGCTCGCTTTCGACTTCCATATCGAGCACGAGATCCGTGACATCTTCCCCTGTCAGGTGGGGCAACCTCGGCCAATCCTGTGGTGCGGTCAGACGCTGCAACAACAAGTCGAGTGCCTGTTTCTGAGCGGCGGCACGAGCGGCATCCCGCGCCGCAACCCCGCTCTTGCCCGTGGCATCGACAGGAAGATCGGCAATCACGAAAGCCGAGGAAAAGGCTGCCGCAACTGCCGGGGGCGGTGGGTCCACGGCCAGCATCGAAGCGGCGCAGGCTGCCATCATCCCGAGGGCCCTCAGCCATGCCAAACGGACGCGCAACACCATCCTCATCCCCTCGCCCCATCAATGGGCCGGAATGATACGGTGAAGCGCGTCACCCTACCAGCCTCCTTCAAACAGGAGCCGTTCAGGGCAGGATTTCGGAGCCCGCGAAGAAGAAAGCGATCTCGGTAGCGGCATTCTCGGCGCTATCCGAGCCATGGACCGAATTGGCTTCGATCGATTCGGCGAAATCCTTGCGAATGGTACCGGCAGCCGCGTTGGCCGGGTTGGTCGCGCCCATAATCTCACGGTTCTTCGCGATCGCATCCTCGCCCTCGAGAACCTGGATAACGACAGGACCAGAAGTCATGAAAGCAACCAACTCGCCGAAGAAGGGCCGCGCACGATGCACGCCATAGAACTCGCCCGCCGTCTCGGAAGAGAGCTTGACGCGCTTCTGTGCAACGATACGCAGGCCGTTCTCTTCGAAGCGAGCGTTGATCTTGCCGGTCAGGTTGCGACGCGTGGCGTCGGGCTTAAGAATAGAAAGGGTACGTTCGATGGCCATGGCCTCGGGTGCTCCATAATAGACACAGGGATCGATGAATTCGGGCTAGATTATGCCACCGTTCAACAAAGTCGCCGGGTTATAACGGCAAGCGATAGACTGGGGCAACCCTCTGCGCGCAGCCCGGTTTGCATCGCACAAATCTCACCGGCGCACGTCGCGCCGACCTGTCAGGCCTTCTTGTCCCAACCACCTTGAGGCTTTTGCTGCCAATAGTTCAGAACGTGACCTGCATCCTTATAGGCCCGCCAACGGATCCGGGCTGCCGCCAGCGCTTCGGCGTTGGAGCCATCGAAGAGATCAAGCACGCGACGATAGCTTGCCAGATCACCGGCCTCGGCGCCTTCAACCTGCACCAGAATATCGGCTCCGTTGGGGTTCTCATCCTTAGCAGTCAAATAAATTGGCTGCTCCTCGGCCCAGCCGTCTGCTGCACTTCCGTGGGGCAGAAAGCTAGACGCATTAAATGTCCAGAGCAGCCGGTTGAGCCGCTCCACAGCGGCAGGATCGGGCGCGCGAAGGACCATCCGCGCGCCCGAACCATACGCTTTTTCCAGTAATTTCGGCAACGCCTCCTCAAGCGGCATCCGGTCCAGGTGATAGAACCCGATCTCCGCCATTGGATTCGCCCTCAGTCCTCGTAATACTGCGCCACGAGCCGATCGAGCAGACGGACGCCGTAGCCTGTCGCGCCCTTCGGCACGGTCGGCTTGTCCTTCTTCGACCAGGCCACGCCAGCGATATCAAGATGGGCCCAGGGCACCGAATTCACGAAACGCTGCAGGAAAACCGCGCCTATGGTGGAACCCGCCTCGCGACCGCTAGAGATATTCTTCATATCGGCAGCATCGCAGTCGATTTCCCGATCATAGGAATCTCCAAGCGGCAACCGCCAAAGATTTTCCCCGACCGCCTTGCCAGAGAGCTGCAGGCGTTCAACCAGCTCGTCACTATTGGAAAATAGCCCCGCGTATTCCGAGCCGAGTGCAACGATCACTGCGCCTGTAAGCGTCGCGAGATCGATCATCAGGCGTGGCTTGAAACGATCCTGCGTGAACCAAAGCGCGTCGGCCAAAACGAGTCTGCCCTCGGCGTCGGTGTTGAGAACCTCGATCGTCTGACCGGAAAGCGAGGTCACAATATCACCCGGGCGCTGGGCATTGCCGTCAGGCATATTCTCGGCGAGAGCGAGTACACCAATGACATTCGCCTTCGCCTTCCGGCCCGCGATTGCCTTCATCGCTCCAAAAACGGCGCCCGCACCGGCCATGTCCCATTTCATGTCTTCCATGCCGGGGCCGGGCTTGAGAGATATGCCGCCGGTATCGAAGGTTATTCCCTTCCCGACAAAAGCGAGCGGCGCGGTAAGCTTGTCCTTCGCGCCATACCATCTCATGATCACGAGCCTCGGGGGTCGCACGCTGCCCTGGCCAACGCCCAGCAGCGCTCCAAAGCCGAGCTTCTTCAATTTCTTCTCGTCCAGGACTTCAACATCGACACCGAGTTCGCGCAACTCGATAACCTTCTCTGCGAAGGTTTCGGGATAGATCACGTTTGCGGGCTCGGACACGACATCCCGGGTCGCGACAACGCCCTGAGCAATTTTATCGAGCGAGCCAAAGGCCTTGCGCGACGCCGCCACGGCTGTCGTGAGGATCGACAATTTCTTGAATGTCGCCTTTTGCTCCGGCTTTTCCCTCGTGCGGTACTTGTCGAAGCGGTAGCTCCGCAAGCTGGCGCCAAATCCGATCGATGCAGCCGCCTGGGGCGCAGCAACCCCCAGCGGGCCGAGACCCGCAGCGTCGATCGTGGCTTCCGTTTCACCGAACGTATTGAGGGTAGAGACAACGACACCGCCAAAGCCCTCGAGATGCGTCGTCTCCAATTCCGCAGGCTTCCCGATGCCGAGAAGCAAGATACGAGCAATACCAAGCGAGGGCGGCGCCAAAATCGCGAGTGTCTGGTCGCGCTTGCCGGTAAAGCGGCTCGCCGCGATCGCGCGCTGGACGATTCCGTCGTAGTCGTGGTCGAGCAAGGCCGCTGCGGGCGTCAGCACGCGATCCTCGGCAACGCCAACAACGAGGGTCCCAGACTTGGGCAGCACGGGCTCAACGAAACTGATCTTCATGCGGACGCCTTCTCTTGAACGGTCTGTCAAAGGGTTTTCACAACCGGGTCAAGATGGATAGCCCGGTGCCAACGGAACCGCAAGACGATGCCGATGCCCGTCAAGCCCCGCCAGTCGATAAAAATAAGGCGTCAAGGTTCCCCTAAGGCTATAGTGGCGACCCAAGCTGACGGAACAATGAACCGACTCACCCGCTATATCTTTTTTCAATGCTTCGGCCTCACGCTCTTCGTGACCCTTGGTCTGACGATGGCGTTCTGGCTGACGGGAGCGCTGCGACTGGTCGAGGCGGTGGTGGATCGGGGCAACAGCCTTGGGACATTCGCCCGTCTGGCAGTCCTGACCTTGCCGCAGTTGCTTGAACTCACGCTCCCGGTCGCAAGTTTCATCGGCATTCAGTTCACGTACAGCAAACTTGTTGCCGACAGTGAACTGGTGGTGATGCGGGCATGCGGCGCCTCGCAGGGGGAACTTATCCGGCCAGCGATGATTCTCGGCGGCATCACCGTGCTCGCCATGTTCTCGATCACCCTCTATCTGGGCCCGGTCGCCAAGAACGAGTTCAAGGCATTGCAATTTCAGATACGCAATCAGTTCTCCGGAGATCTCCTTCAAGAAGGCAACTTCACTGCCGTGTCGCACTCGCTCACGGTCTATGTAAAGTCACACGATGCGGCCGATCAACTGCATGGGATCGTCATCCAGGATGAACGAGATCCAAAACGCCCGGTCACCTTGACGGCGGAAAATGGCGTGCTGGTCCAAACCGACGATGGCCCACGAGTCGTCATGTTCAACGGGTCTCGCGAAACCTGGGACCGGACCAAGCATCAACTCTACGTGTTGACGTTCGATCGCTGGAGCATCGATGTCGCGCAATATGGCGATCCCCACGGCGTGCACTATCTGCAACCGGACGAACGTTTTTTACCGGATTTATTCTTCCCGAAAGGGAAGGACAGCAGCGATCCCAGCTATCGCGAGCGTCTCTGGGTCGAGGGCCATAATCGACTTACACAGCCGCTCTATTGCCTCTCATTCATCTTTGTGGCTCTCGCGTCCATGCTGAGCGGGGAGCTGAGCCGAAGGGTTAAAAATCCGCGCGTCGTCGTCGCATGGCTCGTAGTGGCGGTGATCGAAGCCTCAAGCGTCGCGGTAACGGCGATTGCCGACCATCATCCAGCAGCCGTGATCCTGATGTATCTCACCCCCCTAGCGCCAATGGTGATTTCCGGTGCGTTGATCTTTTCATCACCTCGAATCGGCGTTCGTTGGCGCGATTTTCTGGCTGGTATGATGTCCCCGGCGTCCAGTTCCTGAGGTCAGCGGGATGATCTTTCCAACCACCCTATTCGGTTATATCGGGCGCCAGTTTCTGCTCTGGTTCCTTGCCAGCTTCGCATTGATCCTGGGCGTTGTTTTCCTAGGCGATGTGGTGGAGTTGATGCGCCGCGCGGCTGGTCTTCAGGGTGTCCGGATCGGAACACTGGCGCAGATGGCTTTGCTCAAGATGCCCTTCAACGCGCAGGAAGTCATGCCGTTTGCCGTGCTGATCGGGTCGATCCTGGCGCTGCGACAATTGACCAAGAACCAGGAACTCGTGATCGCCCGCGCCGCCGGCGTATCCGTCTGGCAGTTTCTGGCTCCTGCCATCGCATCCGCCTTCATCATCGGCGTCATGGGAGTCACCCTGTTCAATCCGGTCGCTGCCCGGACGCAGCGTGACTACACTCAATTCGACAACCGCATCCTCCGCAAGATTGGCGATTCTCCCCTTCTGACAACGAAGGGGTTGTGGTTGCGACAGAGGGACAGCGATGGCGTCGAGGCCATCATTCATGGCGAACGCCAACCCGGTACAGGGGTGCTGCTGGACGACGCGACCTTCCTGTTCTTCGACCAGCATGAGCAGGTTATCCGCCGAATCGATGCCCAACGGGCGCAGTTGGATGACAATCGGTGGCTGCTTTCCGACGCCTGGGATTGGTATCCCACCGATCATGCTTCGAAAGCCGTAGGGCAGCTCGACATTCCGTCGGAACTCACAACGCAGAAGATCGAGCAAAGCTTCGCGTCTCCTGAGACCATCTCGTTCTGGGCCCTACCGGGGTTTATCGATCTGCTTGAGAAATCTGGATTTTCGGCGCAGCGGCATCGCCTGTATTTCGATTCCTTGCTGGCGCGCCCGTTCCTTCTGTGTTCGATGGTGCTCATTGCCGCGATCTTCTCCTTGCGGATACAGCGCCGAGGTGGCACCACCACGATGTTGGTAGGCGGGGTCACCTCGGGCTTCATCCTTTACTTCCTGTCAGACGTCGCCTTTGCGCTTGGCAGTTCGGCGACAATTCCCGTGGTGCTGGCGGCATGGACGCCCGCAGGGGTGAGCACGCTTCTTGGAGCGACGATCCTTCTGCACCTTGAAGACGGTTAAGATGGTATGAGCGTAAAAAGAGGAACGCAGCACTTCTCCACCTGGGCCGGTCGTCTGACCGCCGTCGGCCTGGCCATGGCCGCGCTCGGGGCGATCGATAATCAGCCCGCTCAGGCAGATGGCGACGGTGTGGGTGTCGCGCCCGCGAAGCCGAAAACGCACCACAAGGACCTCTACAAGCGCGAGCCCCTGCTCTTTAGCGCGCAAGACCTGAATTATGACAATCGACTGAATATCGTCATCGCCCGTGGTCATGTCGAAATCAGTCAGGCGGGGCGGACGGTTTTTGCCGATGTCATCAGCTATAATCAAAATACCGACTCCGTCATCGCCAGCGGCCATGTGACTCTCGTCGAGCCAAGCGGCGACAATATTTCGGGAAATTACGTCGAACTCACCAACGACCTTCATGACGGCTTCATCAAGGATATCCGCATTCTGATGGCGGATCGGTCACGGGCTGCGGCAAATTACGGGCGGCGAACGAACGGCAACTGGACCGAATTGCGACAGGCCATCTACAGCCCGTGCGATGTCTGCGTGAAGGATCCGGCCGAAGCCCCGACATGGCAGTTGAAGGCCGAGCGGATCGACCACGATCAGGCGACGAAGACAGTCATCTACCACAACGCCAGCATCGAAATTGGGGGGATACCGGTCATGTATACCCCCTATCTCTCCCATCCCGACCCAAGCGTTAAGCGGCGCAGCGGCTTTCTCGTGCCGACGATAGAAAATTCCAGGCAACTCGGATTCCATGTCTCGATCCCCTATTTCTGGGATATCGCGCCAGATAAGGACCTGCTGTTCTCTCCGATTCTGTCGACCGAGACGGGTGTTGTGCTTGCCGGGCGATACCGCGAGCGCTTCGGCAACGGTACCATCTCGACCTTTATCAGCGTGACCGACGCCTATAACGGCTATGGCGTCGCCGGAGCGCCGACCGGGCGCAACCAGATTCGCGGCGATATCGCGAGTAAAGGCCTGTTTGACCTCAGTGATAATTGGCGCGCCGGCTTCGATATCAACC
>CAIXXC010000261.1 GCA_903923205.1 uncultured Rhodospirillales bacterium
GCAGGACCTCGTCGCGGCCGATATCGACGCCTATCTCGTCCAGCATCAGCATAAGTCACTTCTGCGGTTCATTACCTGTGGCAGCGTCGATGATGGCAAGTCGACGCTGATCGGTCGATTGCTTTACGACAGCAAGATGATCTTCGAGGATCAGCTTGCCGCGCTCGAAGCCGATTCCCGGCGTGTCGGCACTCAAGGCCAGGAAATTGATTTCGCCCTCTTGGTCGATGGGCTTGCAGCGGAACGCGAGCAAGGCATCACGATCGACGTTGCGTACCGATTCTTTGCCACGGATCGCCGCAAGTTCATCGTCGCCGATACGCCCGGCCATGAGCAATACACCCGCAACATGGTGACAGGCGCATCGACAGCCGACCTCGCGGTTATCCTGATCGACGCGCGCAAGGGCGTCCTGACACAGACCCGCCGTCATAGCTTTCTCGTCAAGCTGATCGGCATCCGCAACGTCGTGCTCTGCATCAACAAGATGGATCTGGTCGGCTACAGCCAATGGTGCTTTGACGATATCGTCATTGAATACCAACGCTTTGCCAGGAGTATCGGCATCGAGAGCTTCACGGCGATTCCGATTTCGGGCCTGAAGGGCGATAATATCACCGGCAAAAGTCTTGCTACGCCCTGGTACGAAGGGCCAACGCTGCTTGAACACATTGAAAC
The DNA here is from genome assembly GCA_903923205.1 of uncultured Rhodospirillales bacterium. Lineage (GTDB taxonomy): Bacteria > Pseudomonadota > Alphaproteobacteria > ATCC43930 > CGMCC-115725 > CAIXXC01. The sequence continues at coordinate 679 of CAIXXC010000261.1, forward strand.
CGTCCCGCTCGACGCCGGCCATCTGGTCAACGAGCCTTTCAGGATGCCGGTTCAATGGGTCAATCGACCCAATCTCGATTTCCGGGGTTTTGCCGGACTGGTTGCTTCCGGCACGATTCACCCCGGAGACGCCATTCGTGTCCTGCCCTCTGGCAAGACGTCGACCGTGGCCCGCATTGTTACACTGGATGGCGATCTCGATGTCGCCCAAAGCGGGCAGTCGATCACACTGACATTGGCAGATGAAATCGATTGTTCTAGAGGTGATATCATCACCGCTGCGGACGCCCCGCTTGAAGTCGCCGACCAGTTCGAGGCAACGATTGTCTGGATGGCCGACGAGGCGATGCTTCCGGGCCGCCCTTACTGGCTGAAGATCGGGGCCACCACGGTATCCGGCACGATCACCGAGCCGAAGTACGAAATCAACGTCAACACGATGGAGCATCGCGCATCCAAGACATTGACCCTCAATGCAATTGGTGTCGTCAACATCGCCCTGGATCGCGCTATTCCTTTCAGCGCCTACGCCGAAAACCATGATTTGGGCGGCTTCATCCTGATCGATCGCATCAGCAATGCCACCGTAGGCGCCGGCATGCTGCATTTCGCCTTGCGCCGCGCGCATAATATCCACTGGCAGACCATCGATATCAGTCGCGAGGCCCACGCCGCGCAGAAAGGCCAAAAGCCCCGCTTGCTCTGGTTCACCGGACTTTCGGGCGCGGGTAAGTCAACAATCGCGAATCTGGTTGAAAAGAAGCTGCACGCGCTGGGCCGACACTCCTTCCTCCTCGATGGGGATAATGTCCGTCACGGTCTCAACAAGGACCTCGGCTTCACCGACGCCGACCGGGTGGAGAATATTCGGCGTGTCGGCGAAGTCGCGAAATTGATGACTGATGCCGGACTGATCGTCCTGACCGCCTTTATCAGTCCCTTCCGAGCGGAGCGCGACATGGTTCGTGGTATGCTGCCAGCAGGGGAGTTCGTGGAAATTCACATTGACACGGCCCTCGCCGAGGCCGAGCGCCGCGACGTGAAGGGGCTGTATAAGAAAGCCCGCGCCGGTCAGTTGAAAAATTTCACCGGCATCGACTCTCCCTATGAGCCTCCCATGGATGCCGAAATTCGGATCGACACGAGCAGCATCTCACCCGAGGATGCTGCGGAATTGATCGTCGAATTTGTCCTGAAGGGTGCATGATCATGGCGGATACCGATGCACAATTGGCCCGCCGGGTCGCCGAAACTGCCGGGGCACTGCTGCTGACGTTGCAATCGTCGCAGCTGTTCAGTGACAAGGCACTGGGCAAGACCGGTGATCGGATCGCCAATGACTTCATTCTTGAGGCCCTTGCGCTCGCGCGTCCTCTAGACGGTATCCTGTCCGAGGAACGGGCGGATACCAGCAAGCGACTCGGCCAACGCCGGGTCTGGATTATCGATCCGCTTGACGGCACCCGCGAATTCAGCGAGCAGCGCAGCGACTGGGCGGTCCATATCGGCCTGGCGATTGATGGCGTCGCTGCTGTTGGCGCAGTCTCATTGCCTGGACTTGGAATCACATTATCCACCGACCAGACCTTTGCCGCGTCGATAGTGCCGCAACGGCTGCGAATGCTGATCAGTCGGACTCGACCTGCCCGCGAGGCCGTCGCAGTGGCGAGGGCGCTTGACGCGGAATTGGTGCCGATGGGTTCTGCCGGTGCCAAGGCCATGGCAGTCGTAAGGGGGGAGGCCGAGATTTACCTTCACACCGGGGGCCAATATCAGTGGGATTCGTGCGCGCCGATCGCGGTCGCGCGGGCAGCAGGGCTCCACACCTCAAGGGTTGATGGCTCGCCTCTTCACTACAATGAGGCGGAAACCTATCTACCCGACTTGCTGATCTGCCGGCCGGAGCTTGCCTCCCGCATCCTAGAGCTTGTCGCCGCCCTTCCTGCCAACTGAAGCTGGTAGAGGGCGGTATCAGGGATCAGACGGTTTCAGACCGTCGTCGTTTGATGTGATCTGACGGCATGATCGGGGCATCTGACGACGGAAGACCGTTTCTGCTAAAGTCAGCGAGGAACCCGGCGATCGCCGAGACCGGCAGCGGCCTGCTGATGAGATACCCTTGCACTTCGTTGCAGCACTCGTGGCGGAGAATGTCGAGTTGTTCCTGCGTCTCCACCCCCTCGGCATTCGCGGTCACGCCAAGACTATCACATAAGCCCGTGACCGCCCGGATGATCGCCATGCAATCAGCCTTCTTGCCAAGATCACGCACGAAACTCTGATCGATTTTGATCTTGTCGAACGGAAAACGGCTGAGATAGCTCAGTGACGAATAGCCGGTGCCGAAATCATCCATCGCAATCGACACACCGAGCAGCTTGAGGTCGTTCAGCAGCTTATTTGCTCCTTCAAAATCGGCGACCATCGCCGATTCCGTGACCTCGATTTCCAGCCGGCTCGGCGATAACCCGGATGCCTCCAGCGAAAGTCGGACGACGGAGACAAGTGCTTCGCTCTTGAACTGCGCTGGCGACACGTTCACGGCGACCTTCATTCCGTCTGGCCAGCGCACCGCCTCAAGGCAGGCAGCGCCTATCACCCATTCCCCGATCGGTACGATCAGACCGATTTCTTCGGCGAGAGGGATGAAAGTTGCCGGCGACACAAAACCTCTGGCTGGTGAATTCCAGCGGATAAGCGCCTCGAAACCATTTATCTGATTGCGACTGAGGTCCACAAGAGGCTGAAAATAGAGTTCGAATTCGCCTTCCCGAAGCGCTTTGCGCAACTCAAGTTCAAGCAGGCGACGCTCCTGCATTTCCGTATCCATCTGTGGCTCGAAGTATCGGAAACGCCCCCGCCCATCACCCTTCGCCTGATAAAGCGCCATCTCGGCACATTTCAACAATTTATCCGGATCGAGACCATCGGTCGGCGCCAAGGCGATACCGATACTTGTCCCAATGATCACGTGATGACCTTCAATTTCGTAGGGACGGCTTAGTTCATGGATCAGACGATCCGAAAGCTTTTGTGCATCCTGAGCATGCCTTATGTTGCTATGCACAATTGCGAATTCGTCACCACCCAGACGGGCGACAGTATCCGTCGGACGCACCATGCGCCGCAGGCGGTCCGTAACTGCAAGGAGCAACGCGTCGCCAGCAGGGTGGCCAAGGGTATCGTTGACACTTTTGAACCTGTCGAGATCAAGACAAAGCACGGCACACGCCTCACCCCGGTGGACTCGACGCAGGGCCTGCTCGAGGCGCTCCCGGAACATCGCCCGGTTAGGCAGATCGGTCAGAGGGTCGTGAAGCGCCATATGCGCAATCCGCGCCGCCGAACGACGTTGCTCGGTAACATCGGTCAACGTGTCGACGAAGCCACCCCCGATCATCGGCTCATGAGTGATCGTTATGATCCGCCCGTCAGGGAGTTCCTGGGTCAGGAATTCACTTGAGCCTGAGGTGATCATCTTCAGATGTTCTGCGATGACTGGTCGCGCAGCCGATGTATCCGTTGATAAGATGGGCGATTTACGAAGGATATCCTCCAGCATCTCGCCGTGGAGCGATGTCTCAGATGAAAATCCGTACATCTCCAGGAAGCGCGGGTTGCAAACGCCCAGCCTGCCATCCGCACCAAACATGCAAAGTCCCTGGGACATGTTCTCAAGCGCGGCCACGAACTGACGCCTATGATCCTGCGCAGTCTCGGTCGCAATACGAAGCGCTTCTTCAGCCTCCTTGCGCGCGGTGATCTCGTCGACAGTGCCCTCGTAATACAGGAACCTGCCGGTACTGGTCCGGACTTCGCGGCAACTCTCCGAAATCCAGATTTTGGCGCCATCGCGGCGATAAATTTCGGATTCGAAACCCGAGACACGACCGTCGCGCTTCATCAGGGCAATGAAATCCGCGCGGCGACGGGCCTCGACATAGAGCTGACTCCCGATATTCGTCAGGCCATCACGCATCTCGTCCGTCGAGTCGTAGCCATAGGTCCGCGCCAGAACGGCGTTGGCATTGAGGTAACGCCCGTCCGCCGTCGTCTGGAACATTCCCCAGGTCGCGTTGTGAAACATATCTTGCGCTAAGAGCATACTCTCGGCAAGCACCTGGCGCTCCGCCATTGCCGCGCTCAAGTCCTGAAGCACCCCAAAGACGCGGCGCCCCAAATCACCTTTGTAGCGTTGGGCACGGAAATAGAGCTGGCGAACATCGTATCCCGGACGAATGATCCGGGCGTTGCAGGAGATCGGTATACTCCCGTCCGCGCGCAGCTCATCGATCCACGCTTCAAAGCGGACGATATCGCCAGGATGAATGAGATCGATCAACGCGTATAGTTTTCGATCAGGCCCGTCCTTCCAACCGATGATCTGGTTCATCGTCGGCGAGCAGAGCAGATCACCCGAATGCGGATCGAGTTCGAAGCTGCCAAGCTGCGCAAGCTCGTGAGCCTGCAAGATATGAGCGTCCGTGTTGGCAACTCCGGCAGGGATCATTATTCCGCACTGTACTTAAAAATTGAGCCCTGAGCGTACGAAGACAAGGTCTTCAGAAATTGAGACGCCCAAAAAAACTAATGGTACTTGATGCCATCTTTTTTTGCGTCGCAACAAAAAATTGACGGAACATAAAAATACCGTGTGCGCTGCAGTTTCGCGAGAGCGAGCCGGAGACCGGCAATCGCGTCTTGTCAATATTGCGATCCCTGCCAAGAACGCATCATGCGACTGTCTTCAGGAGAATTCACTTGTAAGAGAATGCACTTGTCTGCGCGGGGCTGTCGGCGCTTGATAATGTGATCACTTTACTGAAGAGGAACGGGATAATGCCGATCAATGCTGAACTTCTCGCCCGTCGCGAGCGGGCCGTGCCGCGTGGCGTGGCAACTGCCTATCCTGTCTTCGCGGCTCGGGCCGAAAATGCTGAGTTGTGGGATGTCGAGGGCAAGCGCTATGTCGATTTCGCGGGGGGCATTGCGGTCCTCAACACCGGTCATCGCCATCCCAAGGTCCTTGCTGCAGTTGAAAAACAGCTCGGCCTCTATACGCATACAGCGTTCCAGGTCACTGCCTACGAACCCTATATCGAACTTGCCGAAAGGCTGAATGCTCTTGCACCCTTTAGTGGTGAAGCCAAGACGATACTCTTTACCACCGGGGCCGAAGCGACAGAAAACGCGGTAAAGATTGCACGCGCCGCGACGGGACGTTCAGCCGTGATCGCATTTACGGGCGCGTTTCATGGCAGAACCCTCCTGACCATGGCGATGACGGGGAAGGTCCTGCCGTATAAGAAGCATTTTGGCCCCTTGCCTGCGGAGGTCTACCATGTCCCCTTCCCGGTCGAGGATCATGGCGTCACGGTTCGCGACAGTCTGCGCGCGCTGGAATTTTTGTTCAAAGCGGATGTTGAACCGAATCGCGTCGCCGCGATCATCATCGAACCAGTGCAGGGGGAAGGCGGCTTCTACGGCGCACCGGTCGAGTTGCTGCTAGCGCTACGCAAACTCTGCGATGAGATGGGTATCGTCCTGATCGCCGATGAGGTCCAGACCGGCTTTGCCAGGACCGGCAAGATCTTCGGAATCGAGAATTCGGGGGTTGAGCCCGATATCGTGACCGTTGCCAAGTCCCTCGCCGGCGGCTTTCCACTCTCAGGCGTGATCGGTCGAGCAAGCCTGATGGATGCCGCCGAGCCTGGTGGGCTTGGCGGAACCTATGCCGGCAGTCCTATCGCCTGCGCTGCCGCCCTCGCCGTGCTGGATGTGATCGTGGAGGAAAAGCTCTGCGCCCGCGCCGATACGATCGGCACCCGCATCAAGGAACGCATCGCCGCGTTCGCGGCGCGCAATGACGTGGTGCCGATCACAGGGATTCGCGGTCCTGGCGCGATGATCGGCTTCGACATCGTCAAGAATCGCGGCAGCTACGAACCAGACGCCGATGCGACCAAACGCGTGACCGCAGCGGCACTGGGTGAGGGCTTAATTCTGCTCTCGGCCGGCGTCTATTCAAACGTGATCAGGATCCTCGTCCCCCTGACGGTGTCGGACGCCGTACTCGAGGAAGGTCTGGAACGACTGGAGAAAGCATTGGTTGCCGCACATGGCTAGGATTCGGCTAGAAACCGCAAAGACTTAGCTGAAAATTAACCGTCAAGTCGGAGATTGATCCTCGGTCACCCCTGGGGGCGGCAGAGGATCAAATCCCCCCCTGTACTGTGAGAGGTACGAGCATTGATGGACCGGGACCAGGAGCTTTACGACCGCAACCTCGCCTTCTTCGAACGCGATTATCCGGCTATTTTCCAGAAGCTTCGTGATATCGGCCCGGCGCGCTCGACCCTGGTCGGTAGCGCCGAGACCGGTGACCTGAATCTCGATCTGGGTCACACTCTGTTTTACGATATCGACGCGGCAAGCTTCGCGGCGAAACAAGTTGACGACTTCAAGCGCGTACCGGGGCAGTTTTTCATGGACCCGCCCCAGCGCTATGATCCGCCGCAGTTCGTTCACGAGCGCGTCTCGGAGGCGATGTACGACTTCCTCGATGGGCGTACCTTGCCGAAGCTCCCGATCAGCGACGCCCATGACGCCGGCTATCTGCTCGTCTTCGGCCTCGGCCTTGGATTTCATATCGAGCCACTGCTTGAGCGCTGTGACGTCCGCTACATTATTATCATGGAGGAATTCCTCGAATTCCTCGACCACAGTTTCTGGGTTCAGGATTGGGAGGCCCTCCACGCGAAGGCTTCCGCGCGCAATACGCGCTTCTTCTTTGTCTTCGGCAGCGAGCCCGATCAGATTCATTCGCGCATGCACTGGTTCATGCGCGGTGAGGGTTTTGGCCTGATCGACGGTTCCTACATCTTCCGCCACTACCGCTCGATGGTGCTCGACGCGGTCTATGCCC
>CAIXXC010000262.1 GCA_903923205.1 uncultured Rhodospirillales bacterium
AAGGCGACCTGAGGCCGGCTACTCGACGTTCTGCACCTGTTTGCGCGGGGATTGCGCAAGCAATTGATTAATAAATGATATTGCCAGCATGATCTCTGCCCAGCTACAAGTCTAGCTACAGGCGCCGTGGCCGGGACCTCCACGGACCAACGCCCGCGGAAATTGACTTGGGGTCACCGCGCGCGCCCTGCCCGGTCGCCCGCCAGTTTACTCAATACGCTGAGTAAAAATACTCAACGTCTTGAGTAAATCGTGGTTGATGCTCGCCGCAGAAGTAATGCACTGGCGCTAAGGGACACGCTACGCTCAGTTATTCGCCGCCATGAGCATGCCGATGTCAGAACTAATCAAGGTCCGAGACGAGTTACGTGCGTTCGCCGCCGAGCGGGACTGGGACCAGTTTCACTCCCCGAAGAATTTGGCCTCCGCCCTCGCGGTGGAGGCGGCCGAGCTGCTGGAACCCTTTCAGTGGCTGACAGAAGAGCAGAGCAGAAACCTGACCGAGAAGCAGCTAGCGGCTGTGAAGAGCGAGCTGGCCGACGTGCAGATCTACCTGATACGTCTGACAGACAAGCTGGACGTCGATCTGCTGCAGGCGGTGCGCGACAAAATCGTTCGCAACGCTGAGAAATACCCCGCGAGTGTGTTCAAGGGATCGGCACGCAAGTACTCGGAGACCTGACGCGCTCGCCCTCCGATGATCATTTATCAATCTACCAAGTCGGGATTTCTCGACGACGCGTTCGGTCACGATATCGAGGCCGTTGTTCTCGGCGCGTACCAGGACCGAACTGGACGGCGCGTCGCGAAGACTGAAATCCGCGCTTGGAAGGAATCATTGATGGCGATGGCCAAGGTGCTGCGCCACGAGTCCATACCAAAGGACTGTGGTATTGCCATCGAGTACGTGATTCCCCAGACGGCCAAGCGCATCGACCTGTTGATGTCGGGGCTCGATGAGCAAAATCGCAGCAAGCTGATCATCATTGAATTGAAGCAGTGGGAAACCGCTTCAAAAACCAACAAGGATGGCCTCGTCAGGACCCGATTCTCCGGCGGCGAGGGGGACACGAGTCATCCCTCTTATCAGGCCTGGTCCTACGCGGAATTGCTGCGAAATTTCAACGAAGAAGTGTACTCCCGAGATATTCCGCTACAGCCCTGCGCCTACCTTCACAACTTCGTGGATGGCGCGGTCCTGAACGACCCTATTTACCTGTCTTACGTCGAATTGGCACCCATATTCCTGTCCGGCCAGGGCGAACGCGAGCGCCTACGAGCTTTTATCGCTCAGCATGTGCGCCGCGGCGATCGCGGCAAGCTGATCGTCCAGATTGAAAATGGCCGCATACGCCCCTCTCGCAGGCTCATCGATGCGCTGGTCGGGATGTTGCAGGGTAAACGCGAATTCGTACTGATCGATGACCAGAAGGTGGCCTACGAAACCATCGTCGCCGAAGCGGTGGAAGCGTCTGATGGCGCCAAGCGAGTGATCATCGTTGACGGAGGTCCTGGAACCGGGAAATCTGTCGTGGCGATCAATCTGCTGACGGCACTCACCGCAAAGCGACTACTGGCGAAGTACGTTACCAAGAACCGGGCTCCCCGCGCAGTCTTTGAACAGACCCTATCCGGAGCTTACCGACGCTCGAAGATCGCCAGTCTATTCGCCGGGTCCGGGGAATTCATCGAGACGCCCGCCGATACTTTCGATGCCCTGGTCGTCGATGAGGCGCATCGGCTTAATGAAAAGTCCGGCCTGTACGCCAATCTCGGTAACAACCAGATCGACGAAATTATCCGCGCTGCCAAGTGTGCGATTTTTTTCATAGACGAGGATCAGCGCGTCACCTGGAAGGATATTGGCCGTAAATCGGAAATCGAAGCCTGGGCGCGCAAGGCTGGCGCAGCGGTGACCCATCTGAAGCTGGAATCTCAGTTCCGATGCGCAGGATCCGACGGCTACCTTGCGTGGCTGGACCAGGTGCTTGGTATTCGGGATACAGCCAACCCAGACCTGGACCCCGACGAATTCGATTTCCAGGTGTTCGACTCACCGACCGAAGTCCGTAGCCTGATCGAGGAGAAGAATCGCACCGCCAACCGGGCACGCATGGTGGCCGGGTACTGCTGGGACTGGAAGAGCAAGAAGGACCCGAACGCCTTTGATGTCGTCCTTCCCGATCATGATTTCGCCATGCAGTGGAACCTGGCGCAGGATGGCGGCCTGTGGATCACGGCCGAGCGATCCGTTGAACAGATTGGATGCATCCATACCTGCCAGGGGTTGGAGGTCGACTACATTGGCGTCATCGTCGGACCCGATCTGATCGTGCGCAATGACGAGATCGTCACGCAGCCGGAGAAGCGATCCCGGCAGGACCAGTCCATCAAGGGTTACAAGAAGGCATTGGCAACGGATCCCGTGGAGACTCGGGCCAAGGCCGATGCAATCATCAAGAATACGTACCGCACGCTGATGACCCGCGGCATGAAGGGCTGCTTCGTTTACTTCACGGACTCGGCAACGGCCGCTCACTTCCGCGCAAGAATTGGCTATCGTCGCCAGGAGCCTCAAGCTAAGCCAGAGTTGCGGATGGTGGCCGACAAGGCAAAGGATCAACCGTAGTCAATGCGCTACTGGTGGGTCAACCAGAACCAGACCTTCCGCCAGGAGATTGACGGAGGTTATCTGTGGTCGCCCAAACGTAACAAGAACGGTAACCGCAATCCGTTCTACGAGTTCATGCGCGAGGTCGCCCCGGGGGACATCGTGTTCTCGTTCTGCGATACGCGCATCGCTGCGCTCGGCATCGTGAGCGGCTACTGCCGAGAGAGCCCAAAGCCAGAGGAATTCGGAAACGCCGGAACGAACTGGAGCCAGATTGGCTGGCGGGTTGGGGTCCGTTGGCAGCGACTGTCGAATGCCATCCGGCCGAAGGATCACATCGCCAGGCTACGCCCTGACCTGGCGAACAAGTACGCGCCGCTGACTCCGGAGGGCAACGGCCTGCAGAGCGTGTACCTGACGATGGTCAACGCAGCACTGGCATCCACCCTGTTCGCACTGATCGGCAATGAGGCAAACCACGTGGCCGACGTCGGGCACGAAGTCAGCAAGATCGAAAGGGATACGCCGGCACCGGAACAAGACATCGAGGAATGGGAGCGTCGGGTAGAAGTTGAGATCACTGCAAATGCTGCGATTCGCGAGACTGAGAAGGCCGCGCTTGTTCTTGCGCGTCGAGGTCAAGGTCAATTCCGGGACAACGTGCGCTCCATCGAGCGCGCGTGCCGCATCACCAAGGTCGAGCGCATGGAGCATCTGATTGCCAGCCATGTTCGGCCCTGGCGCGACAGCAATAACGATGAGCGACTCGACGGCGAGAACGGATTACTGATGACGCCCACCGTGGACCATCTGTTCGATAAGGGGTTCATCTCTTTCGAAGACGCCGGGCAGCTCATCGTCTCGCCGGTAGCCGACACGGTGTCGCTCAAGCGAATGGGAATAGATCGCGAGTGCCGCGTAAACTTTGGAGCGTTTTCAGAGGGTCAGCGGCGGTACCTGGACTTCCATCGCGAGAACGTATTGCGTAGAGCGCACGTGAGAGGGGAATGAAATCCACCGGCAACAAGCGCATCCTGACTTCACTTGTGAGAATGGCCAGATATTTGTGCTGACAATCCTTATTCAAGCGAGAAAGTCATAGATATTTGGCGACTAGCCGCATTTCCACTTTCGGCGGTAGAAATTTGGTAGAGAACCGTTATGAACTCTACCGATCCCCCAGACCAGCCGGCTTACAGCGGCGTTTTCGATCTTCCAGATGGCGATGGAGTTAACGCGTCGGAGGGAATCCTCGCGCGCCTGTGCCGACGATCGTTCCTGAGTCTCTGGGCATATCCGAATGTTCACACGGATGAAGGGGTCAGGAATGGGGTCGTCACATCCGCTAAGGAATTTGCGGATGTGCTTGTGGTGTTTGGGAATGACGTAATCCTGTTCTCGGATAAGCACGTCGAATTCAATCGAGAAAAGCCGATCGATGTATAAGCGTCCTCCTGCTGGACCAGCAGACACTCCAGGCCCGCAGTAATGCGCAGGCATCACTTTTTCTGTAAGAAGTCCTCCGGCTCGATACCGGCCTGCTTGAGGATGGCGCGCAGCGTGCCCTCGGGCATATCGCCGGGATGGTTGGGGATCGTGGTTTAGCGGTTGGTGGTCGGGTGGTGCCAGATCTCGTGGCTGCCGGCGGCCTGGCGATGAAACTCCATCCCGAGCGCCTTCAATCGCCGGGTGATGTCGCGATAGCGAAAACCACTCAGCCGTCCCATCAGGTGGCGACGATCACCGGGTAGTCGAAGGACTCGGCGACGGTGGGGAGCCGCGTGCCGGTCTGCGCCTCGATGAGCTTCTTGGCGACATCGCGGGCGATCTCGATGGTCTCCTGGATCGTGCGTCCCTGGGCGATGAGCCCCTGCACATCATCGCTGGTGGCGAGATAGACGCCTTCGGGCAGCTTCTCGATGTGCAACTGAATCATGTGCTCCATATCGCCTCCTTAGCGGCTGGCCTGGGCCAGCACGCCGTCGAGCATCTGTAAGCGCTTAAATAACCACGTGGTCGACGGCAATGCTCGGTTGTGATGTCGGGCGCATGGCGACCTTGGTATTCCAGGGCAGCACCGCCTCAAAGTCCTCGACGGTCTTCAGGTGCGGGAG
>CAIXXC010000263.1 GCA_903923205.1 uncultured Rhodospirillales bacterium
CGTCGCGAAATCGGCCATGGCAAGCTTGCATGGCGCGCCGTGAAGCCGCTGCTCCCGGGCAAGGACAAGTTTCCCTACACGATCCGAATCGTTTCCGAGATCACCGAGTCCAACGGCTCTTCGTCGATGGCGACGGTCTGCGGCACGTCTCTGGCGATGATGGATGCAGGTGTGCCGCTGAGCCGTCCGGTTGCCGGTATCGCGATGGGCTTGATCAAGGAAGACACGGGCTTTGCCGTGCTCTCCGATATCCTCGGCGACGAAGACCATCTCGGTGACATGGATTTCAAGGTTGCCGGTACCGATGTTGGCGTCACTGCGCTGCAGATGGACATCAAGATCACGTCGATCACCGAAGAGATCATGCGTCAGGCACTCGCTCAGGCAGCCGATGGCCGTCGCCATATCCTTGGCGAGATGTCGAAGGCCCTGACCGGCGCCCGTGACGAAGTCAACAACAACGCGCCGCGTATCACCGTGATGAACATTCCCAAGGAGAAGATCCGCGAAGTGATCGGCTCCGGCGGCAAGGTCATCCGCGAGATCTGCGAGACCACGGGCGCCAAGATCGACATCGAGGATGATGGCACGATCAAGGTCGCCGCCGTTGAAGCCAAGTCGGCACAGGCCGCCATCGATTGGATCCGCGGCATCGTCGCGGAGCCGGAAGTCGGCGTCATCTACCCCGGCAAGGTTGTCAAGGTGATGGATTTCGGCGCGTTCGTGAACTTCCTTGGTTCACGTGACGGTCTCGTCCACATCAGCGAACTGGCCCAGCAACGGGTCGGCAAGGTCGGTGATGTCGTCAATGTCGGCGATGCGGTGAAGGTCAAGGTTCTCGGCTTTGACGATCGCGGCAAGATCAAGCTCAGCATGAAGCAGGTTGATCAGGCCACCGGCGAAGATATCGGCGCGAAGAAGCCGACCGAAGGTGCTGCCTCGTAAGGAGCCGCCCGGCGACTTAATCGAGGATCAAAGAAGAAGCCGCGCGGACCTTGGTTCCGCGCGGTTTTCTGCTATATCAGGCACCGAAGCCCCGAATGTGTGGGGCCAGATGAGGAAGGGTTTCCTGTTGTGAAGGCGTTGAACCCGCTGGTGATTTCCGGTCGAGAGGTCTTGCCCCTGGTTGAGGGTGGCAAGGGAATCTCCGTCTCCAACGGCGAAAGTTCCGGCGCCTGGGCCGCGTCGGGTGGGGTGGGGACGTTTTCGGGCGTCAACGCCGACTCCTTTGATGAGAACGGCAAGGAATTGCCGCAAATCTATTACGGCACCACGCGCCGCGAACGGCAGCATGAACTCGTCAACTACGCTATTCGCGGCGGCATCTCGCAAGCCCGGATCGCGCACGATATTTCCGGCGGCCAGGGCCGCATGCACGTCAATATCCTTTGGGAAATGGGTGCCGCCGAAGAGATCGTCGAAGGGATCCTGAGCGGGGCCAAGGGGCTGATCCACGGCGTCACCTGTGGTGCGGGCATGCCCTACAAGATTGCCGAGATTTGCGCCAAGCACGACGTCCATTACTATCCCATCGTCTCCTCGGCCCGCGCGTTCAGAGCCCTGTGGAAGCGGGCCTATCACAAGTTCCGCGACAATCTGGGTGGCGTTGTCTACGAGGACCCGTGGCTGGCCGGCGGCCATAACGGCCTTTCCAATTCAGAGGACCCCGAGGTCCCACAGGCGCCGCTGCCGCGCGTGCGCGAGTTGCGCGCGACCATGCGGGAGTTCGGTCTCGAAACCCCGCCGATTTTCATGGCGGGCGGTGTCTGGGCACTGAACGAGTGGGAAGACTGGATCGAAAATCCGGAACTTGGGCCGATCGCCTTCCAATTCGGCACACGCCCCCTCTTGACCAAGGAGAGTCCGATCTCGGACGCCTGGAAGCGTCGCTTGTTGACCCTGCAGCCGGGAGACGTGTTCCTGAACCGCTTCAGCCCAACGGGTTTCTACTCCTCCGCTGTCAGCAATCCCTTCCTGGCTGATCTGCGCGGTCGATCGGAGCGCCAGATCGCCTATACGTCCGAACCCGTCGGAGACCATGCCGCCCCGCTTCCCGTGGGCGCTCGTGGTCGTCTGGTCTACGTCACGGCGCACGATCGTGAGGCGGCACTGGGCTGGATCGCCGCGGGCTTTACCGACGCCCTTCGCACCCCCGACTCGACCTTGGTCTTCGTTACACCGGAATCGGCCGAAACGATCCGTCACGATCAGGTCAGCTGCATGGGATGCCTTTCTGCATGCATGTTCTCAAACTGGTCCCAGAACGAGGAAGGCACCACCGGCAAGAAGGCCGACCCCCGATCCTTCTGCATTCAGAAGACCTTGCAGAACATCAGCCATTCCGACGAGGTTGATAACAACCTCATGTTCGCGGGCCACAACGCTTACCGCTTCGGCAGCGATCCGTTCTATTCGAATGGCTTCATTCCGACGGTGCGCGAACTGGTCGATCGTCTGCTGACCGGGTATTGAGGCAATCGCGCCACAGTCTTCTGGTCGAGAGATCCTTGCGATTGAGAACCGCTTTCGTTCTGGCGCAAGAAAAGCCATATTAACGTCATGAACCTGTCTTGCTCGCTTTCCGTCTTCGAACGGCTCAAGATCGCCGACCTTCGGCCGACTCGGCAGCGCTTGGCGCTTGCGGAGATTTTGTTCATTGGCGAGGACCGCCACGTCACGGCGGAGCAGCTCCACGGCGAGGCCCAGCATCGCGAGATCCCGGTCTCGCTCGCCACCGTGTACAATACGCTGCACCAGTTCACCGAGGCTGGACTGCTGCGCGAAGTCGTGGTCGAACCGGGTCGTTCCTATTTCGACACCAACACGACCGAGCACCATCATTTCTACGAGGAAGCCGGCGGGCAACTTTGCGATATCCCTGGTAGCAGTCTCAACGTCGTCTGCCTGCCCTCACCGCCTGCCGGGATGACGATCACCAGCGTCGAGGTGATCATTCGGGTCGCCCGAAGATAAGCCTCCATTAAGGCTGTACCGCCTCCCCGGGCAGCACACCCCAGAACTGTTCGCGCTGCAACCACCCTTTGACGCCACCAGCATCGACGCGGCACCAATCCGGGGTATCGGCGGGGCAGGACAACAATTTACCGATCACGCCGGGCTCCAGCCGGGCGACAAGATCGGCCTCCGGATCAGCGGATAAGTGGAGCGCCCGAATCTCGCCGGTGACGATGATGCTGCGCTCGCCCGATACCGCCTGCTCGATCACCCAGCCTTCATCGCCCTGCCAGTCGCGAATTTTCCGCCAGGTGTCGAATTCTCCAATGATCTCGACCGGCATGCCTTTACGCTGCAGCACCCACTGCACGGGATAGCGTTTGCCAGGACCGGCGCGGAGATTGACAAGTCCGTGCTTCATGGAAACGAAGCGAGGCAAGGGCAGCTTGTCCTTTTCGTCGGCCAGGGCGGACGAACCGGCCAGCAGACCCGCCAACAGGGCCGCAAGTCCGACGATCGCGCAACGAAAACGGTTGATGCTCTGATTTGTCACGGCAGTGTTGGTAAGCCCCCGCCCCATCACGGTCAAGCAAACAACGCCGGTAAAAAGCACGTCACTGGACAGAAGCGGTCTCGGCTGTTATCGCAAGGGTGTCAACCCATGTCTCTTAAGGTCGTCGGGCTCATGCAAAATAAACAGGCCGTTGTCGTCGTTACCCGCAGGCTTCCCGAGGAGATCGAGACGCGGATGATGGAGTTGTTCGACGCGCGCCTCAATCTAGACGACCACGCGATGTCGCGCGAGGAACTGCTTGAAGCCGTGACTTATGCCGATGTCCTGGTGCCGACCGTGACAGACCGGATCGACGCCGATGTCATCGCCGCCGCCGGGCCGCAGCTTCGCCTGATCGCGTCGTTCGGCAACGGCATCGACCACCTCGACATCATGGCGGCACGGGAGAAGGGCATTACCGTCACCAATACGCCCGGCGTCCTGACCGAAGACACCGCCGATTTCGCGATGACACTGATCCTCGCCGTTGCCCGTCGCCTTTCGGAAGGTGAGCGCCTGCTCCGCTCGGGCAAATGGACGGGCTGGAA
>CAIXXC010000264.1 GCA_903923205.1 uncultured Rhodospirillales bacterium
CAGGAAATTATCCTCAAAAGCGCGGCCTTCGAAGTCGAGTTTGAGCAGCGTGCGCACCGGTGATCGGCTGCCGTCGCAGGCGATCAGCCAGTCGGTCTCGACATTGTAGGCCGCCTCGTCGCCTGCCTTCAGTGTCGTGCGCACGCCATCCCGACGGTTTTCGATATCGATAACCTCGTGTCCCCAGCGAATCTCAACATTCGGCAGGAGGGACAGGGCGTTTAGGAGAATCTCCTCGGCGTGGTACTGCTGCAGGTTGATGAAGCCCGGCATCTGCTGGTCCTTCACCGGCAGCATGTCGAACTGGTAGATCGGGGTCGTATCCGCACCACGGAAGACTTTCCCGACGTTCCAAATTACACCTTTGGCGACCATCTGATCGGCGACGCCAAGACGATTCCAGATATCGAGGGTACGTTTCGAGAAGCAGATCGCCTTCGAACCCGCCGCGATGAAGTGCAAACGAGTGACAACCGTCACCCGCCGTCCCAGCCGGGCGAGGCCAAGCGCGACCGTCAATCCGACCGGGCCGGCACCAACGACGAGCGTCTCAGTGCGCTCGGTCGTCGCACTCCCCACGGCTGGGGCCGTAATAGCGAATTCCTTCCAGACCGGGATGCCGGAAATGACCGCCATGATCGTTAGTCCTGGAGTTGCGCCCAAACCTCACGATCACGCTCCATGGTCCAGATCCGGGGCCAATCCATGCCATCGAATTCATCCCAGAGCCGCTGAACATTGAAGGGGAGGCAATGCTCGAAGATCGGCCAATGGCCGAATTTCGGGGCGAGCGCCGCGTGGGTTGCCTCGAAAGCCTGTCTCAGGGTGCCGCCACGGGCATGGGCAGCACCAACATGTTCAATCATCCCTGCCAGGAATTCCCGCGTCTGTTCGATGGCGGCATCGCATGCCGCCGTTCCCTTCGCGACGGGACCACGACCACCGACAAGGTTTTCGGCACGGAAACTTTTGACCTTCTCGAGCGTCTTGCTCGCCCATTCCTTGTGGAAGGCATCGCCGGTATAGAGCGCCGCGCTTGCCTCGACGAGATCGCCGGCGAACATGGTCTTCGACTTGTCGTGCCAGGCGACGATGTCACCTGCGGTGTGGCCGCGACCGCAGAATTGCAGATCGATGCGACCGCGATCTCCACCGAGTTCGATCGTCATGTGGTCATCGAAGGTGATGTCGGGCCAGGTCAGGCCGGGGATCGTGTCGGGCTCCTTGAATAGCCGTGGCATGCGCCCGAACTCGCTTGCCCAGTCCTGCATACCGCGTTCTTCGATCAACTTGCGGGTAGCGCCGCTGGCGATAATGGCGTCAGCCTCGAAAGCGCTGGCTCCCAGGACACGGACGGCGTGGTAGTGGGTCAGAACCAGATAGCGAATCGGCTTATCAGTGTGCTGCCGCAGTTTCACCAACCAGTCGCGCGCCGCCACCGGTGTGGCGCGGGCTTCGAAGCAAACCAGGAAGTCCTCACCCTCGATCGCGCCGACATTGGGATCGCCCTCCGCGGTGAGTGCGTAGACGCCATCGGCGATGACCTCGAGGGTTTCCTTCTTTTCGGCAAGATCAGCGGAAGAGGCGAACGGCTTGGCCATGGGGTGCTCCTGGTTACAGCGCTTGATGAAAGGATGCGCCATGTCTTGGATTGGTTTCTATCGTGATAATGCGTATCGTTATTGGTGTCTGTCGTCAGGTCTGATGACAAGGCGTCGGCCAAGATCCTGCAAAGGGCATCCTCGACATGGCCTTTGGTCCCGGTACAACGTTACAGACTTACGATGCCCTGCTGAGTGCCATGGGCACGGCCATGCTTGAGCCTGTCCTGTTTGAGGCCATCGATCAGGTTATGCCATTGCGGGAAATGTATGGCTTCGAGCTGTGTCCGGGCAAGTCTCCGTCGCCGATCGTGTCGCTCGGGCGGGGCGCGGGCGCGGCGGATCGCGTCGACGCCTATTCAATGCGCTATTATGCCGGCGATCCGTTGGCGGTAGCGATGCGGCGAACCCGTCCGGGCTTTGCCCTTCAGCTTCATCGGATCGATCCAGGCGAAATCGATGATGCAGCCTATCGCCATGAATGTTACGAGCGCCCGAGATTTGGCGAGAAGATCAGTCTGGTCATGGAACGCGGCGAAAACTGGATGGTGTTAAGCCTGTTTCGCCCCGTCGCCCAGGATCGACTCTCAGAGGCCACCCGGGAGCGCCTGCGCGAGCTGGGCGGGCTCGTGTTGCCGATACTGGCAAAGCATCGCGCCCTCAAGCAGGCGGAGGAGGCCACCTCAGGGTCATTCGTCGCGCGGACAGAGACCAGACTATCCTACATCTATCCAGCCCTGACGGGCAGGGAGCGGGGTGTCTGCGCCCGCACACTCGCCGGCATGACGGCGGAGGCCATCGCTCTCGATCTCGGCATTGGTCAGAGCAGCGTGCTGACCTATCGCCGCCGGGCCTATCATCGCCTCGGCATCTCCAGCATTCACCAGCTTCTGCCTGCGCTTGGGCTCTGATCCTGCCGTTATGTGGCGCTTGCGGTCGGCCGCTTGCGTTGCAGGCCGGATCGCTTGCATTCGGCCACCAATTCGCCGCGTTGATTGAAGGCGCGATGCTGGAAGATCACAATCCCGGCATTGGGTCGCGACTTGCTCTCGCGAAGTTCCAGGATCTCGGTTTCGACGCGTAGCGTATCGCCATGAAAGACCGGTGCAGGAAAACGGATTTCGTCCCAGCCAAGATTGGCAATCGACGTCCCGAGTGTCGTTTCCGCTACCGTAACACCGACCATGAGGCCGAGGGTAAAACAGGAATTGACGATGCGTTGGCCGAATTCGGTTTCCTCGCGGCAATACTCCTCATCGAGATGGAGTTGCGCCGGGTTATGGGTCAGGGCCGTCACGAACAGGTTATCCGCCTCCGTCACCGTGCGTCGGATCGGGTGCTTGAAGATTTGCCCGACATGCATTTCGTCAAAGAATAAACCGGCCATGAAGTCCCTCTTCTTGTCCCGATAAGATCAGGTGGGTGGTGTGTTTGCAAGCCGCGTCCGCAGGCGACTGATCGTCGTCACGCCATCGGCGTCAGCCACGACAACGTCTCCAATCAGGCGCCGCATTTCGCCCGCCATCTTGGTATTCTTAGCCGCCGTTCGGGGAACGGCTTCGACGAAGACATAAAGGCGGGGGCGCTTCCAGCGTTCGGTGGTGGCAAGGCAATGGGCATCCAGCAGCGCCAATGCCTCGCCCTCATTCATTGGCGTCTTCAGCGCGACGACGGCAGCAGGCACTTCACCAAAACGCTCGTGCGCGACCCCTACGCAAGCGGCGTCGCGCACCGCCGGGCAAGCCAGAAGAACTTCGTCAACCTCCAGCAGGGAGAGTTTTTCCGCACCGCTCATGATCATATCGTCGGTGCGGCCGCGGATATAGTACCAGCCCTCTGCATCTCGATATCCAACATCGCGGGTGTGGAGAAAGCCCTCATCATCGAACGCCGCCGCCGAGCGCTCGGCGTCATTGAAATAGCCCGGCGTGACGACGTCCCCACGAAGGCAGATTTCTCCCTCGACATCGCCGCCCGGCAGGATTTCGCCGCTGAACGGATCTTTCAGGACAACCTCGCAGAATTCCTTATTTGGGCGGCCCGACGACCCTCGCGGCACGGTGTGTTCGTCGCCGTAATAGAGGCTTGAGGCGAGTGCGCTCAGCGGCATCGTCTCGGTCATGCCGTAAAGCGCGCCGACGGAAGCGCCCTTCTCGCGCAGCGCCTTTTCAATATCGGGCGGCACCGTCTCGCCGGCAACATGGGTGCGCAGGCCCGTCAGGTCCAGGCTCGCCCAGGCTGGATGACGCATCAGATCGCGCACCATGGTCGGCACGATGTAGAAGGCGAAATTGGGCCTGTGTTTGCGGAAGATACCGACCACACGCTCTACATCCCAGCCGCCGCTCCACAGGATCGTGCCGCCGGCCATCACCAGCCTGATGCAATCATTGATGCCGCCGCTGTGAAACATCCCGACGAGTGACAGGTTGCGTGTGTCGCTTTTTACGCCCGCCATGAAGATCGAACCCCAGGCGGATGTTGCGAGCTTGCCATGGGTGAAAATCACACCCTTTGAGGCACCGGACGTCCCGGAAGTGAAATTAATCGCGGCAAGATCGGCGTGATTTCGCGGTGTGACCCTCAGCTTGTCTGCCTTGCCCGCCGCGAGGCGGCTCAGACTCGCGAATTCCGGGTGTTCGCCTTCGGTGATGAAAATCCTGATCCCAGGATAGGTTGCGATCAATTCCCCGATATGCGCGTTGTCGGGGCTGACAATGGCAGCCTTGGGACGACAGCGCTTGATATCGGCGTGGAATTTCTCGGTCAGCTGTCTTGGATTGAGTCCGCTGAAAACCCCGCCGACCCGCATGACCGCGTAGAAAAGCGCCACGTGGCGATGGCTGTCAGGCATGCAGGTGACGACGACATCATCCTCGCCGATCCCAGCCTCGTCACGAAGGACATGGCCGATTCGATTCGCTTGAGCGATCAGGGCGGCATAGCTTGTGGCTGTGCCATCGGCGTCGATCACGGCGATCTTGTCCGGGTATTCCCAACTCGCGCGCTCCAGCCACCAACCCAGATTCATCTCTGACCTCCGCTCCAGCTTGCCCTGGCCCATGTCGCGTTGGCCTGCGCGATCAGGCGATCCGGCCCATCTTTCTCGGACCAGATGCGCACGTCGTAGGATTGCAGCGTGCGTCCTTCTCGCAGCGGTACGGCTTCGGCGATCAGCGGCACCGACATCGCGGGTCGAAGAAACTGGATGGCCAGACTCGCGGTCACGGCGACATCCTGCCGGAACAGAACAAGGGTAAGCAGGTAGGAGACGAGATCGGCCATCGCGAACAGGACGGGTCCTGCCACTGCGCCCCCTGGTCGCCTCAGCCCTTCAGCGAGATCAAGGCGAACGCGGGCGCGACTTCCTTCCGCCGTCTCGATTTCGATGCCCAACGTCCGCATCAGGGGAAGCTCGGAGGCGACATGCGCGCGGATACGGGTGATGTCCCAGTTCTCCGATGGCGTGGCGTCATCGATACTCATACCATCGTCAACCCGCCGCTGACCGAAAGTGTCTGCCCCGTGATATAGCTTGCGCCGTCACTCAGCAGGAAAGCCACAGCAGGCGCGATATCGCTGGGCAGGGCCGTCCTTCCCAGAGGGATGGCCCGTGACAGACCCTCATAGAGTTTTTGCGAATATTCCGCGACCTGACCTAGCAGGGCGGTCTCGGTCGGGCCGGGGCAGACGCAATTCACGGTGACGCCGTGGCGCGCAACCTCGCGGGCGAGCGTCTTGCTGAGGGCGATGACGCCGCCCTTGGTTGCCGAATAGACGGCCTCACCCGATGAGCCTACACGGCCTGCATCGGAGCCGATATTAACGATGCGGCCCTGCTTGCGGGGAACCATGACGTCCAGCGCCGCGCGGCAGACGTTGATCGTCCCCCGCAGGTTGACGGCGATGATGCGATCCCATTCCTCCTCGGTTGATTCAAGGAATGGCTTGATCACGTCGATGCCCGCATTATTGACGACAGCGGTCAGCGGCCCCAGCACGGCTTCGATCTGTTCGATCGCGGCCCGAACATCGCTGAGCGCGGCGATATCCATGCCGACTGCCATGGTGGCGACGCCGTGATCGGCAGCAATTTGGCTCGCTGTGGTCGAGGCAGAAGCGGGGTCGAGGTCGCCGATCGCGACGGCGAAGCCATCGGCGGCCAGCGCATTGGCTATCGCGGCCCCGATGCCACGGGCTGCACCAGTTACCAGGGCGACTTTCAGGGTCATGCAGATCTCATAAAGAGGTTAAGACGATTTCGCGGGGCGATTGAAAACCGGTGGCCGTTTTTCCTGGTGCGATGCGATGCCTTCCAGCACATCCGGCCCGCCGAAGCCATAGAACTCATAAGCAAGAGAGGCATCGAAAGCGGGGCCGGCGGCTCGGTACCAATGATTGAGCGTGTGCTTGGTCCATTGGAGCGCCGATTGCGACATGGACGCGAGCCTGGTCGCGACTTCCATCGCCTTGTCGTGGACCTTGTCGTCATCGACGCAAAGAGAGACGAGGCCGATACGCTCGGCCTCTTCCCCCGTCAGGGTCTCGCAGGTCAGGAGGTAGTATTTAGCCTTTGCCATGCCGCATAGCAGCGGCCAGCAGATGGCGGCGTGATCGCCTGCCGCAACGCCAAGCCGGGTGTGGCCGTCGATGATCCGGGCCGTCTTGGCCGCGACCGAGACATCGGCCAGCATCGCTGCCACCAACCCGGCACCAACCGCCGGGCCGTGAATCGCGGACACGATCGGCTTGGAACAGGCGATGATATTATTCACGAGGTCGCGGGCTTCCCGCATGACGCGCGTCCGATCCTCGTAGCCCGAGGTCATCGATTGCAGCAGCTCGAAAGAGCCGCCCGACGAGAAACCCTTGCCCGCACCTTGGATCAAGACGGCACGAATGTCGGGGTCACGATCCACCGTGATCCAGACATCGGCGATGTCGCGATGCGCTGCCGGCGAGACCGCATTCAGCCCCGGCGCATCGAAGGTGAGCCGCAGCAATCCGTCCCCGGGGCGATCGAAGCGGAAGCTCGGGTAGAGGGTTTCGTAGTCGGTCATGCTCGCTCGCTTATCACTCGGTGAAGACATAGAGGGTTCCGCCCTCCGGTGTGGCGTTGACGATCTTGTTGCCGGGCTCACCCATGAAGGCCGGGGTCGAAACGTTTCGTCCGACCACGATCGCGATATATTGCTTGCCCTTTACGGCGAAGCTGATGGCGCCCTGGCCGATGCCGCTGCCAAGCCGGATATCCCAAAGCTTCTTGCCGTTGCGGGCGTCGAGAGCCGTGAAATCGCCATGCATGTCGCCGTAAAAGGCGAGATCGCCGCCGGTTGTCAGAATACCGCCGTTGTAGGGCAGGTCGAGTTTGCGCTCCCAAACGATCTTCCGATTGACCGGGTCATAGGCTTCAATATCGCCAAGATAGCCACCGGGACCTGGGATCGAGACGAATTCCTTGCCCAGATAGAACAGTCCCTTGCGGTAGTTGACATCACCCTCGGACATGTCCTGACACATGTTGTTGGCAGGAATATAGGCGAGGCCGGTTTTCGGGCTGAACGAGATCGGCTGCCAATTCTTGCCGCCCATCCAGTTCGGGCAGATATCCTTGGCCGGGTGCTTGGGACCGGGACGCTTATCCGGGTTTTCGACCGGGCGTGCGGTCGCAAGGTCGATGCTTTTCGCCCAGTTGACCGGGACATAGGGCTCAGCCGAGATCAGCTTTCCAGTGTCACGATTGGCAACGTAGAAAAAGCCATTGCGGTCCGCCTTGAGGTAGGTCGGCACGATCTTGCCGCCGATCTTGAGGTCGGTCAGCACCAGTTCATTGACGCCGTCATAATCCCAGGCGTCTTCCGGGGTGCTCTGGATCGACCACTTGATGGCACCCGTATCGGGGTCGAGCGCAAGGGTCGATGAGGTATAGAGGTTGCTGAGTTTGCCGTAGTCCGAGGTGCCGGTGGAGCGGACATTGCTGGCCCAGGGAGACGGGTTGCTGGTGCCGTAGAAGATCGTGTTGGTCTTGGGATCGTAGGAGCCAACAAGCCAGGGGGCGCCGCCACCATGCTTGTAGGAGTCGCCCTTCCAGCTGTCGCCGCCGGGTTCGCCCGGTGCCGGGATCATCCAGGTTTTCCAGAGCTGCTTGCCGGTATTGATGTCATAGGCCTGGAGCGAACCGCGGGCCCCGAATTCGCCGCCGCCGAAGCCGCTGATCACCTTGTTGCCGACGACGAGGGGCGGGGAGGTGATGGGCGAGCCCTGCTGGTAATCGACGACCTTGGTCGTCCAAAGCTCTGCCCCCGTCTTGGCGTCGAGCGCGGTCAGGTTGCCATCGAGTCGCCCAACCAGGACCTTGCCATCGGCGACCGTGACACCGCGATTATCGACGTCGCAGCAGGTATATTGCAGCACATCATCGGGAATATCAGGCTGATACGCCCATTTGATATCGCCCGTGACCGCGTCTAGTGCGTAGACGTATTTTGGCCCCCACGAGGAGGTCACATACATCGTGTCGCCGATCACGATCGGGGTCGATTCGTTGGACCGCAGGGAGCCGAGCGAGAAGGCATAGGCGAGGCGCAACTTGGCGACATTCTTCGTGTTGATCTGCTTCAGCGGGCTGAACCGAGTGTTGTCATAGGTTCGGCCATACGACGCCCAATTATTCGGGTCTGCCTGCGCCTTGAGGATAGAATCATTGGCCTGTGCCGTCTGCCAGTTCAGCGTTGCAGCGGCGACGATGCTGAGTAAGCCGAGAGTGCTCTTCTGTGATGCCACGGATATGTGCCCCCTCTTGCGTATTTTCTTGTTCTTTGCTTGGCTGATCGCGCGCTTGGACTGCTTTTCGATCGCACTCGTAAAGAAGCACCAAAAGGCCGTCGACTGCAAAGCCTTCTGTTCGTCGCCATGGCGGATCAGGACGGGCGGATAGGAAAGATAATTATGACAGCCATCAATCGCGATGTACGGGCCCTGATCGACGCTGCCCGTAAGGCGGGTTCTCCGCCGTTTGAGACGCAAACCCCCGCACAGGCACGTGTCAGTTATACCGCCACCCGCCTGCCGCTGCAGCCGCCGCCCGATCCGGTTGCCGATTCCAGGGATCACGTGATCACGGTGCCTGGGGGGGAGGTGACCCTGCGGGTCATCCGCGGTGCCGGCACCTCTTCGGATCAGACGCTGCCGTGTCTGCTGTTTTTTCACGGCGGGGGGTGGGTCGTTGGCGATCTCGGTTCCCATGACGGGTTGTGCCGCCGCCTTGCCTTGGATGCCGGGTGCTGCGTCATTGCCGTCGATTATCGGCTTGCGCCGGAGCATCCATTCCCGGTCGCCGTCGACGATTGCGCCGCGGCATTGCGTTTTGTCGTTGATCACGCGGAGGCGTTGCAAATCGATCCCGGGCGTCTCGCGGTTGGTGGCGACAGTGCCGGTGGTAATCTGGCTGCCGTGATTGCGCTTATGGCAAGGGACGGGGATCTCCCGAGTGTCGGGTATCAGCTCCTGTTTTATCCTGCCGTTGACCTCTCGCCGATCGATCCGGGCTTTGAGCGCACCACCCCTGGCGTCCCGCTGACGCTCGCCGGGATGCGCTATTTCGTCGATCACTATGTTCCCGATGCGGCCCAGCGCCATGACTGGCGAGCGTCTCCCTTGCGCGCACCCAGCCTTGAGAACGTCGCGCCCGCGTTTGTTCTGACGTGCGGCCATGATCCCCTGTGCGAGGAAGGCAGGCTCTATGCGGCCCGATTGGAGAGAGAGGGCGTGGCCGTCACCGCACTTCATCTCAGCGACCAGACGCATGGCATTCTCAACATGGCCAAGCTGATTGGAGCCGCACCCGGCGTGATCTCCTACGCTGCGACATTGCTTCTCCAGGCCTGGAGACCGACGACGCCGGAGTGACGTCGTCGGAGGCCCGCCCTCAAGCGCTCGCGCTTGGCCTTGCGCTGACGAGGGCATGCCAGCGCCGCAGGTTCACGCAGTCCTCCGGCATATCAATGCCGACGCGCTTGGCGAAATCCACAACACACAAGGTGGTGATGTCGGCAACAGTGTAGTGCTCACCGACCACATAGGTGTTGGTTGAGAGCTGGGTGTCGAATTTCTTGAAGAACCGGGCGACACCCTCACGCCCACGCTGCGCCAGTTCGGGCAACTGGGGGATTGGCTCGGCGCTGCCCGGCAGGGCACGGTCGACGAAGGCGGGGTGGGTATTGCGGAATACTTCGGCCACCCGGTTGATTCCGTCATCGCGGGCGAGCGCTTCCCACATCGTCACCAAGGCCATGTCCTTCGCCTCGATCCCGAGGAGGCGGGGCTCCGGCTGCAATTGTTCGAAATAACGCCAAATCGCGGGGACTTCGCCGATGCAGGTTCCATCGTCAAGCTCCAGCATCGGCACCAGCGCATGGGGGAATTTTTCGACATACCAGGCTGCCGGCCGTCCATTCTCCCGGTCTACCTCGACGAGGTCGATCTTGATCCCCTTCTCAGCAAGAAAGATGTGGAGACGGCGGGGGTTCGGTGCCGCGTGCCAATCGTATATCTTCATGATCTATCTCTTCCTTAGGGTTTTCGGTTTTGCCGGTAGAATGGCCTGAAGCGCTTCAACCAACAAGGCTGGCATAGGTGGCATCGACCAGCGACTGGCCACGGGGATTGAGCAGAAAGCCGGGGCCCTGCCGGTTCATTGTGTAACCGAAGGCCAAATCGGCGTCGGGATCACGGAAGCCAACCGAACCGCCCGCGCCGACATGACCAAAGGCGTGTGGCCCAATCAGCAGGGAATCGCCACGCCCGTGCGTGCGATTATCCATTCGCAGCATGAAACCGGGTCCAAAACGGGTGGGTTGCAGCAACATGCCATCGAGATGGGTGGCAGAACTCACGTCACAGAAACTCCTGAGCCGTTCCTCACTAAACCCGAGCGGACCATCCCGGCTTAACGCGGCGTAGAGCCCTGCGAGCCCGGCGGCATTGGTCATGCCACTCGCGGCGCCGATCACTGCCTTTCGGCCGGCTCGTGTATTGACCCGCTTTGCTTTCCAGTCGCCATGATTGAACAGGAACAGATTCTGCAGGGAGCCGAGCTGGCGTGCCGCCAGAAGGAAATTGCCCGGCGGTTCGTCGCGCGGCGGGCGATAGGAGATGATCGGGGCTGTGCGTGTCTCTTGTTCTTCCGGTAGGCCGATCCAGAAATCGAGCCCAAGCGGCGTTGCGATCTCGTCAGCGAAGAAGCGTCCGAGGTCTCGGCCATCGAGCCGCCGCACGACCTCGGCGAGGATGAATCCGCCTGTCAGCGGATGATATGCTGTCCGTGATCCAGGTTCCCAGAACGGGTTCTGAGCGGCGATCTTCTCAGCCATGTAGGCAGGATCGAGCAGGCAGTCGAGTTTCAGGGCGGCGCTTACCACGGGTACGGCTGCAGTATGATCAAGTACCATCCGCGTCGTGGTCACGCCCTTGCCTTCGGCAGCATATTCAGGCCAGATCTCCGCGATGGGCGCGTCGAGATCCAGCATTCCTCGCTCTGCCAGCAGGTGGATACAAAGCGCGGTCGCCGTCTTCGTCGCAGACCAGATGATACAGATCGTGTCCTCTTCCCAGGATCGACCGGTTTGGGGATCGGCGATCCCTCCCCAGAGGTTGACCACACGTCTGCCACGATGGAAGACGCAGACCGATGCCCCGACTTCTGCGCGTTCGGTGAAATTGGCGATGAACGCATCGGCGACCGAAGTGAATTCGCGCGCGCATGATCCGGCAATCCGCGATTGTCCGACCTCGATCTGAATGTTGACGGCCGTGCTTTCCATCTCGAACTCCGTTCTTCTCTCGCGAGAAAGCCGGATCCGAGATTCGCTTGCAATCATTTTCCAGACATAGAAAACATACGACTAAAGCATATGCTTTACTTTCGCCGATCTCGTGATTGAATGGGCGGCGTGCATTCCTGCTTCGGAGCCTATAGCAATGAATGATCTCGATCCCCCGGCATCCATGCGCCCCGATGAGATCGATGCCGGTCTCCTGAAGGCAGGGATCGCTGTCGCTAATATCCCGTCGCTGTTGATGGTGCTCGTGCAGATGACGGGTGATCTGAAATGGCTTTTGCCGCCTTACGCGCCGCGCCGGGGGCGAGGGCTGGACGACAATGACTCCGGTGGCTTGGCCGAACCGGTTCAGGCTGAAATTCGTGCGGCTGCAGAGGCCGCGATCCTCGCGTGGCAGGCGGGCGAACCGGTTGCTCTCCCGGCGCCCGACAATGGGCTGCTGACCCGAATGCTCGGCGTCGCTATGTCAGAGCCCATCCCGGATGAATATGGCGAGATCCTGGCTGCCGATTTCGGCCTTGGTCGGCATCGGCTTGGGGAAGAGACCCCGGCACCGTCCGGTTTCAAGGTTATCGTCATTGGTGCCGGGGTTTCCGGGATCTGCGCGGCGATACGTCTGCGGGCTGCCGGAATCGAGTGCCATATCTTTGAAAAGGGCGACGATTTCGGTGGGACGTGGCGTGAGAACCGCTACCCCGGAGCGGGTGTCGATACACCGAACCAGATCTACACGTATTCCTTTGCCAAGAACGACTGGTCGCGTTATTTCGCGCTCCAGGGTGAATTATTTGGGTATTTCAGAGGGGTTGCAGACAGATACAGGCTCCGCGAGATCGCACGCTTCGGCGCGGCTGTTCGACAAGCCGTCTGGAACGCGAAAACATCGAAATGGGAAGTGCTTGTCCGCAGCGCCGATGGCGCGGAGACAACCCATGTCGCCGATGCCGTGATCAGTGCCGTCGGTATTCTCAACAACCCCTTGCGGCCCAAGATACCCGGTCTTGAGAGCTTCCCTGGTCCTGTCGTTCACACGGCAGAGTGGCCCGATGACCTCGACGTAACAGGCAAACACGTCGCCGTTGTCGGCAACGGGGCCTCGGCGATGCAGGTTGTCCCCGCCATCGCCGACAAGGTCGCCAGCCTGACGATCTTCGCGCGATCCAAGCAATGGGCGGCGCCGTTTCCGCAATTCGGCAAATTTATGCCCGATGCCGTTCGCTATCTGATCCAGGCGGTGCCGCTTTATCACGAATGGTACAAGGCGCGGCTGATGTGGACCTTTAACGATCGTCTTCATGCATCCTTGCAAAAGGATCCTGAGTGGCCCTCGCCGGAGCGCTCGCTGAACTCCGTCAATGATGCCCACCGGCGCTTCTTCACCGATTATGTCATTCAGGAGCTTGGTCCGCGTCAGGATCTGCTCGACAAGGTGCTGCCGGACTTCCCGCCGTATGGCAAACGCATCCTGCTCGATAATGGTTGGTATCGTGCGCTGACCAAGGAGCACGTGACCCTGATCCCGCAGCGATTGGTCAATGTTGAGGGCTCGACCTTGACGGCTGCAGACGGGGCACGGGTCGAGGCGGATATCCTAGTCCTTGCCACGGGCTTCAAGGCCGCCGAATTCCTGGCCTCTTTCGATGTAATCGGCAAGGAAGGGGTTAAGTTGCGCGAGTTCTGGGAGGGTGATAACCCGCGCGCCTATCTCGGTTCCACGGTGCCCGGATTTCCCAATTTCTTCACGCTATTAGGCCCGAATATCGGTCTTGGCCATGGCGGCAGCATGGTCAAGGCGATCGAGTTGCAGACCAGCTATATCCTCAACATCATGGAAAAGATGTTTGCGCGGCGCGCCCGGGCGGTGGAGGTCCGACGTGACATCTTCGAGCACTACAATGATCGCCTGGATGAGGCCCATGCCCGGATGGTCTGGACGCATGAAGGCACCGAGAACTGGTATCGTAATCCGCGTGGTCGGATTGTCGCAATCACCCCTTGGCGTAACGATGATTTCTGGCGCATGACGCGCGAAGCCCGTGATGATGAGTACCTGTTCGAGGCGCCGAAGGCGTCATGAGCCACGTCATCGAGGAGGATGGCACGCGCAAGAACCTTAAAGCAGCAGCGATGCGGCTGTTTTCGCTCCACGGCATCGATGGCGTCTCGACCCGGCATATCATCACGGACGCCGGCGCCAGGAATACAGCCTCATTGCACTACTATTTTGGCAGCAAGGACGATCTGATCCGCGAGTTGGTTGATGACGCCGGACGTCGCAGTGATCGCGCGCGAGGCGCCGCTCTGGACCGGCTGGAGGCATCGGTTGTCGTGCCAACGGTCGAGGATATTGTTCGGGTGATCGTCACTGTCGAAACCATCGGTACCGGCGATCCCGAGCAGATCGCCGAACCACCGATCGGCTTTGGCCACATGCGATTTGTCTCCGCCATGCAGCTCAATTATCGCGATAAGTTCATGGCGACGATCGGTGATCGCTGGGATGGGAGCTATATCCGCTGCGTCCGCCATATCAAGGCGCTGCTGACGTTGATCCCTGAGACGGTTCTAAACCAGCGCCTCGTCTATTTCTATGTCTTCCTGAACGCGAGCCTGGCCACACGCGAGGCGGCGTTCATGGTCGACCAGAAAGGTGGTACGCTGTGGGGCGAACCAGGGGCTCTGGATAACCTGATCGAGGTGCTTTCATCGGGGCTGCGGTGCAGGAGCGGGTACGCCTAAAGCGCCAACACCAGCCGGGCCGATCTGCTGCCAGCGCAGCACACCATCACGGTGCCCAGGCGATCATGTTCCTCGGGCGTGCGAAAGCTGTCGCGGTGGAGGGGCGAGCCCGCTGCGACCTTGGTCTCGCAAGCGCCGCACATGCCCTGTTCGCAGGAATAGGCTACGTCAATCCCTGCCTCGATCAATATTTCCAGGATTGTTCGCCCCGGTTCGATGGCGAGCTCGACGCCCGTACGGGCGAGGGACACCATAAACCCTGCTGCCGGGGGAGCCAGCGCGGGGGCGTTGAAGCGTTCGACATGGACATGTTCCGGCGGGCGATCAGATGTGGCAAGGAAGAAATCGGCCAGCATGCGCTCCGGTCCGCAGCAGTAGAGTTCAGCTTGTAGTCCAGTTGCAGCGACGATAGCGGCAACGCTGCTTCGAGTTCCGCGATCGCTGTAATGGAGGGTGACGTCAATCCGGTCTTCAAGCTCTGCGCGGAATAAGGCGTGCTCTGGTGATCGGCACCAGTAGTGCAGAGCCACCTTCCGGCCCTGGCGTTCAAGCTCTTGAAACATCGCATAGATTGGCGTTATGCCGATACCGCCGGCGAGCAGTACGGTTTCAGCCGCATTTTCTTGAAGTGGGAATACATTGCGCGGGCTGCCGATCTCGAAATCCATGCCGACACGAGCGTGGTCATGAAGCCATGCCGATCCGCCCCGTCCTGCTGCCTCGCGCTTGACCGCGATCACGTAGGGTGATGTGGATACCAGCGAGTAGGGGCGGACCAGCCCGTTGGGCAGATGAACGTCGATATGGGCTCCCGGCGGCGCCAGTGGGAGCGTCCAACCATCGTGCGACCTGAACTCGAACAGCAGGGCGTCTGTCGCGGCGTAAGTGATACTGAACAGGCGAACAGGGAATTTTGACACTGGCGCTGGCGTCTCAATAGACACCATAGGTTACCCCTTGGGCGTTGAGCCAGCTGCGATACTTCAGTCCCATAAGATCGCTGCGGTGGTGGAGTTCCTGCCGAAGGTCGACCGGGATACGCTCGGGGCGTTGGGTATCGACAATCTCGCTATCCTGGGCATAGACGAGATCCTGACGGCGACGTACATCGGCGTCCGAGGGTGGGGTCGCGAAGTTCATGGCGCAGCTGATTCGGACAATACTGGTGACCTCATCGACGATCTGGGCGGTGAGATAGGTACAAAAGCGGTCGGCGTCGTTGCCCTCGGTTGCCCGTGTGGGGTCGCTGATGACGACGCGTTTCTTGAAATAGGCCACCAGTGGCCGGAAGATTTGATAGGCGTAATAGGCGATGACCGGAACCTCGCGGGGGTCGCCGTAAGGCTGGGTCACCCGGACCTCGGTCGAGGCAAGGCCAGTCTCGCTTTCGCTGACATCATAGGCGGCGATTGGATCGGGGTTGTCTGTGATGCCATTGACACCGGCATGGACGAACGGGAAATGGCTCGGATCGATAAAATTCTCGACCGCTCTGTAGCCGGAACGGAAGGGGTAGGGGCCACAGGAGACCTTTTTAAAGGAGGGGTCCTCCCACTCCGGAAACACGGGGATGTCCTGGGCGGGCGTGCCGATGCAGGTCCAGATAAAGCCGTAACGTTCCTGGGCATGGTGGATGAGCGCCTTGGCCTTCTTCATTGGTGGTTCGGACGGGGCGGCGGGGATCAGTACGCACTGTCCGCTTCCATCGTAATTCCAGCCATGATAGGGGCAGATCACTCGATCGTTGCGGACGCAGCCTTTCGATAGTCGAGAGCCGCGATGGATGCAAAGGTCTTCCCAGACATGGATCGCGCCATTGCTTTCCCGCCAGGCGACGAGGTCGCGGCCGAGCAACGTCACGGGCAGAAGCGCGCCTGGTGCCACGTCCTCGACAAAGCCAATCACGTGCCAGTCGTTGAGCAGAGCACTGTCCTGACAGCCGTCTAGCGCCGGGATGGTCGATTTGATCACGCTCATGGTGGTCTCTCTAAAGCTTTATGGTCCGAGGGGCGAACATGTGGTGATCAGAACGGGAATTGCCGCTTGCCCATCTGCACGGTGACCCATTTCACTTCCGTCATTTCTTCCATGGAGTAGCGTCCGCCCTCGCGGCCGAAACCGCTGTTCTTAACGCCGCCAAACGGAACATGCGGTTCATCAGAGATGGTGCAGTCATTAACATGCACCATTCCGGATTCGAGCCGCATGGAAAGATCGAAAGCCTTCTGTAGGTCGTTCGTGATGACGGCAGCAGAAAGGCCGTAGGCCGTATCATTAGCGATTGTCAGAGCTTCCTCGGCATCCGCGGCCTTGAAGATCGACACAACCGGGCCGAAGCTTTCTTCAT
The DNA here is from genome assembly GCA_903923205.1 of uncultured Rhodospirillales bacterium. Taxonomy (GTDB): domain Bacteria; phylum Pseudomonadota; class Alphaproteobacteria; order ATCC43930; family CGMCC-115725; genus CAIXXC01. The sequence continues at coordinate 16,527 of CAIXXC010000264.1, forward strand.
GGTAAATGCGCATGTCGGTTGTGACACCCGTAAGCACCGTTGGTTGGAAATACTGCCCTTCATGGCTGCCACCAAGGATGATCTGGGCGCCCTTTGCCGTCGCGTCAGCAAGGTGGCCATCGATGAAGGCGCATTGCGAGGGCCGGATCAGGGGGCCTACCACCGTTTCGGGGTCACGCGGATGGCCTACCTTGATGCCTTTGGTCTTGGCAACGAAGCGTTCGCAAAAGGCATCGAATAATGGCGCTTCGACGATCACCTTTGAGCTGGCCATGCACACCTGGCCTTGATGGAGAAAGATACCGAAGGCTGCGGCATCCACGGCGTAATCGAGATCAGCGTCGCCGAGCACGATGAGAGGGCTCTTGCCACCCATCTCAAGAGTGAACCGCTTCAGGTTACGAGCCGCTTCTACGGCCAGCATGCGTCCGGTCCGTGTCGAGCCGGTGAAGGTAACCATGCGAATTCGCGGATCAGCCATCAACGCCGCGCCGACATCCTCACGCTGGCCCGGAATGACGTTGAGTACGCCTGGCGGCAGTCCAGCCTCAGCGAAGAGATCAGCAATCAATAGGCCAGAGACTGGGGTTTCCTCGGAAGGTTTCAGGATGAAGGTATTGCCCGCGGCCAGGGCCATCACGATTTTTTTCATCGATAGCAGGAACGGCGAGTTGAAGGGCGCGATCCCAGCGATCACGCCGAGGGGACGGCGGACCGACATCGAGAGTTGCCCCGGCATCGACATCGGCATGGTCTCGCCGAAGAGATGGCGGATATCGCCGACGGCGCTTTGTAACAGATCGACTACGTAGTCGATCTCCCATAGGGCTTTGAAGAAGGCCGAACCGCATTCGTCGATCAGGGCATCCCGGATTTCCGGCGTGCGGCGCTTGATGACGTCACGCAAGTTGAGCAAGAAGGCCTCACGCTCGCCGACCAGGATCTTGCCCCAGGAATCAGCCGCCCTGTGCGCGGCCGCGATGGCGCGTTCGACTTCTTCCGCTCCGGCCTGGTGGACCCGCGCAAAAAGAGTGCCATCGGCAGGGTTGAAATCTTCGGTACAGGCGTTGCGGGAGGATCGCACCCAGACACCGTCTATGAACAGCTTATAGTTCCGGACATCGTCGATCAGATCGAAGGCTTCTGGGTTCACCGGATAACTCCTCTCAGTGCGGACGGGATGGGTATCGTCACGTGTGCGCTGCCTGGATCAGCTTGGCCGCACGGGCGCCGATCAGGGCGCAGGGTGCCATCGTGTTGCCGCTCGAGATCGTGGGCATCACCGAGCCATCGGCGATTCGTAACCCCTCGATGCCGTGGACCTTCAGGCTGCCATCAACGACGGAATCTTCGTCGAGGCCCATCTTGGCGGTGCAGGTTTGGTGGAAATACGTACCGGCAGCATTGCGCAGAAAATCGACCAGATTCGGCCCTGAAAGGGGGCCGGGCATGATCTCGCGTTTGACGAAACTGCGGAGATCTGGCGCGTTGCCGATCTCGCGGCACAGTTCGATCGCCCTCACCAGAGCAGTCACGTCCGCCTGGCTTGAGAGAAAATTGGCGTGAATGAGGATCGGGCTTTCGGGATCGCTCCCGGTCAGTTGAAGGTGGCCTCTGCTTTCGGGTCGAATCAACCCTGGGGCCAGCGTCCAGCACAAGGCGGGATCGACGGGCAGTCCATATTCCTTCGCAGTAATCTCGCTCCCGAAAGCCTTCTCCTCAAGAACGGGTTGGAGATCTGGGCCCTTGAGTGCGGGGTTGCTTTTCCAGAAAAAGGTGAATTCGGCCGAATTATTGCGCGGTGG
>CAIXXC010000265.1 GCA_903923205.1 uncultured Rhodospirillales bacterium
CAAGATCGCCTATGGTGTGCCTGGCGACGTGGTTTCGCGCTCCGCAGAGCGCGTGCTGGTCAATGGCTACGAGGTCGCGCGGCTCAAGCCGCTGACACGGCAGGGCGAGAGGCTTGTGCCCGGGCCGACTGGTGTTGTGCCGAATGGCTGCATCTTTGCGGCAAGCCCGCACAAGGACGGGTTCGACAGTCGCTATGCTGCGATCGGCTTCGTTTGCGGGCACCATCTCATTGGTGTCGGGGAGCCGATCTTGTGAATTGGGTAGGCATCCGGCTCGAAGCACTGCTTGTCCTGGCTCTTGGCAGCCTGAGCCCGGTTCCAGTGGCGAGCGCAAAAGATTACGGCACGCTCGGATCGACCTGGGCCATCGCGGAACCAGATCTGCTCGCGGTAATCCGGGCGCGTCTGCAGTCGGCGCAGCAGAGCGGGGCGCTCGCCGCGATGAACCAGAAATTCGTCGATGCGGCTCAAGCCAGCGTTCACCGGCCTCACCCTGTCGCCGGCATTGGCCCGGCGATCGTGGATCGACACTGGAGCTTCGATCCGACCGTCACGATCACGGACGATATCCGCGACGCGCGCGGCAATCTGATCGCCGCGAAGGGACAAAAGTTCAACCCTCTGCGTGTGGTGGGCATGGCCCATGCTTTTGCCTTCGTCGATGGCGACAACGCTGCAGAACTGTCTTGGGCGATGAAACAGGGCGCGCCTGACAAGCTCTGGATCGTGCTGGTGAACGGCTCGCCCACGGCCCGCATGAAAGAGATGAAGCGGCGCTTCTATTTCGACCAGCAAGGCGTGCTGACCTCGCGCTTCGGCATTGAGCACACGCCAGCACTGCTCAGCCAGAAGGGCGAGGCACTCGATATCCGTGAAGTGGCACTCTCGCATGTCGGGGCAACGCCATGATGGGTTGGCGGATCATCCCGGCTTTGCACCGATGGAAGAGTGCGCTCGCAGACCGGCTGCCGGCGCCGATGGCCGCTCCCGAGACACCCCAACTGCGCGGTTTCCGGGTCGCGCTGGTCGTCCAGCTTGCGGCCCTTGGGCTCCTCACCGCGGCATGGGAGCCGATCGCTTCTAGCGGCATGGGAAGGATCGCAGCACTTGTCTGGCTTGTGCTTGCCCTGAACGCGCTCATGGTCGGCACCCGCTGGCTCGTTTTGAAAATCCGCGCCGATGATGCTTGGGCAGCACGAGATCATGACGAATGATGCGGCGCCGCCTCTTCGCCGCACTGCTGGCTATCGTCGGTTTTGGATTGGCTGAAACCGCCGATGCCGAGGGATCGGCGACTTGCCATGGCCATTTCCCGAACCCGATCACCGACATCTGCTGGGACTGCTTCTTCCCACTGTCGATCGGCGGCTTCGATTTGTGGCCCGGCGACAAGCCCGATCCGCCAAATCCTTCGCTGCCGGTGTGCCTGTGTGGCCTGAGGCCAGGCCTGTCATTCGGTTTTTGGGAGCCGGTCCGGCTCGTCGATGTGACGACCAAGCCGTTCTGCTTCCCCAACCTTGGCGGGATCACGATCAACCCCGGCATGTATGTTGGAAACGGCCATGTCTCGGCTGCCTCGCAAAAGGGCGGGAACACCGAGATGACCGCCCAGTATCAGGCGCACTATTACGTCTATCCGCTGTTCTACCTCCTGGAGTTACTCGCGGATTTCATCTGTTTCGAACAGGCCTCGTTCGACCTCGCTTACATGACCGAACTCGACCCGACCTGGCAGGACGATACGCTGGCCGCGCTCGTCTTCCCCGAGACGGTGGTGTTCGATTTTCCCCTGGCACAGGTGGCTTGCGCCGCGGATTGCGTGGCGGCGACCGCGGCGCTGCCGCTCGACTCTCTGTTCTGGTGCGCGGGCTGCAACGGTTCGATGTATCCGATGACCGGGAACATCGGGAACAACTCGACCATGGACCAGTCGATGCGGCTCGCGGCCGAACGCATGGTCTACAAGATGCACCGCACCGCGCTCGCCTGGGGAACGATGGGCAGTCAGGGCCTCTGCGGCAAATACCTCATGCCGATCATGCAGAAGCAGCAGTACCGCCTGCAGATGGTGAACCCGGTTCCAGCGACGTCCGGGCGCTATGCCTGTCAACCGCCCGGCGGTTCGACCGTGCTGCAATTGACCTCCCATACCTACCCGGTGGTTGGCGAGGACGTCGGCTACCTTGTGTGGCGCAAGCGTAATTGCTGCGCGTTCTGATGGGGGAGCCATGACCAAGCGCTTTCTCCTCATCGGCATCGGCATTGCCATCGCCGGGATCGGTGTTGGTGCCGCGATCGCGCAAACCAGTGTTGATGGGCTCGACCTCGAAGCAATCGACAAGCGCGCGCACGCGGGGGCTGCCGATCTGTCGCAGTTCGTGACGCAGGTGCTTCACGCCCAGGCGAAGGCCAACGCCGATCAGCGTGCGACGGTCGAGGGCATGGTCGAGGCGTCTGCCAGCAATGTCGCGGCGCTCAAGCCGACCCCCGCCCATCCGGTACCAGGCGGCGTCGATCTCGACTCGCTGGTGAGCCAGGCCGGACAAATGATGAAGCCTGAGGACCGCTCGGCGCCAATGTTCATCGCATTCGCCAGCCTCTCGATGCCCGAGGATTCGCTGCATCACCTGATCGCCGATGTCACCAAGGCTGGCGGCATGGTCGTGTTTCGGGGGTTCTCCAGCGGAGGTGGCCACGCCTTCATGGACCAGCTTCGCAAGGTCGTCCCCCCAGGCGAGCCTGCCCATATCAGCATCGATCCGCGCCTGTTTCGCGCCTATCGAGTCGAAGCGGTGCCGACCTATGTCGCCGCCTCGTCGAGCTTTGCGCTGTGCTCGGGCACAGACTGCGCGAATGAGCCGCCGGCATATGACCGGCTAGCGGGGAACGTCACCACCGGCTTTGCGCTCCAAACCTTCGCCGAAGGACAAGGACCGGGCTCACCGGTGGCGCGCATGGCACTCAAGAATTTGAGAAACGGCGATTGAGCCGGTTCGCCGCCCTTGCTTGCCTCGCTGGCGCAATCGCGACGTTCGCGACCTCGACGCTCGATGCACAGAGCGTTGATCCCAAAGCGGCGGCAACGGCAGTGGCAGGCCAATTGCAGGGCCAACTCAGCGGTATCGTGACCAGCCAAAGCGCGCCCAATAGCGTGCCCGGCTACAGCGGGGCCGATTTGCCTCAGGGCAATTACATGGCCCGCCCGGATCTCCTTGCCAACGACGGTGCGGTCCAGGCGACGACCAGCGAGCCTTACGCGATCGTCACCAATCCCAATCGGCCAACGGTCGATACCGCGACGCTCGGGCTCGCCAATGCCAAGACGGTCGAAGCCAACCCGAACAGTTTCTCCGGTGGGACGGGAGCCAGTGGAAGTCAGGGCAATTGTCAGCAATTGCCGCCGAGTGCGGGTGCGCCCAGCACGTATTACGATTCCTGCCAGATCGGGCAGGCCGAAGCGGATAGCAGTTTCACCTGCACCATCGGTTGGAGCAATCAGCTATCCAGCGCCCACCAGTTCACCTGCCACACCTCCGAATGGGACATCTACAATCCCAGCGTCAATCAGACGTTCTATTTGGCACAGGTGTCCGATTGCGGTTCCTTCGCCAGCCAGTCTTCATGCAGTCAGGTTGCGCAAACCACCAAGGCCCCGCAAACGACCTGGCCTCCAGGCGCCGGGATCGGGCTCAACTTCACCGAAACCGACACGACCTATAACTGCACCGGCCAGACAAATTTCGGCACGCCGGCTTCGAGCAACTACTGCATAAATCACACCTCGTGGTGCTTCGTGCCGCCACCGCTGGACCAGGCGCCGGGCGTCCCGGGTGCGACCGACAACGGACCTGTCCAAACTTATCAGGGTTCGTCGGTCGACAGTTCTGATTGCAAGGCCAAGCTCGGCACGGCCGCCGCTTGTCCATCGGGCTATGTCCAGCAGGGCAACGAATGCGTCCAGACCACAGCGGCCATCGTGACCTATTCCTGCCCGTCGGGTTGGAGCCTCGCCGGTAACCAGTGCAGCCTTGTCACGGTCAAGGCGGCAATCCTCACCGGCTACACCTGTCCAGCCGGCTTCAGCCTGTCCGGGACCACGTGCACCGAGACCGAGGCCGCTACCGCGTCGGGCTACTCCTGTCCTGCGGGCTACGTGCTGTCGGGCACCAGTTGTACCAGTAACCAGACGCAGGCCGCGACACCGACCTATTCGTGCCCTGCGGGATGGACCCTCTCCGGGACCAGTTGCAGCGGCCCGGTCACACAGACGGCGGGTGCCCAATATACCTGCCCCGCGGGCTGGACGCTTGCCGGCACCAATTGCACGCAGTCGACGAGCCAGGCCGCAAGTCCAACCTATTCGTGCCCGACGGGATATACGCTGAGCGGTTCGGTCTGCCAGGAGGTGCTGACCCAGGCGGCAAGCCCCACCTACAGTTGCCCCGCCGGTGACAGCCTTTCCGGATCGAATTGCATCCAGACCGCGTCCCACGCAGCAACGCCGAACTATTCGTGCCCCTCCGGGATGACGCTGTCTGGCACGACCTGCGCGCAAGGATCGAGCTATGCTGCCAACGCAAGCTGGTCCTGCCCTGCGGGCTGGACGCTGTCTGGCACCACCTGTTCGCAACCGGTCAACTACGCGACATCGACTTATTCCTGCCCGTCCGGCGGCACCGCGAGCCAGTTTCGGTATGCCTGCCATTCGTCGGAGTGGGACCTCGTTTTCGATTACAGCAGCCAGACCACTCTGCTCACGACCCTATCGGACTGCGGTTCATTTGCCAGCGAGCCCACTTGCAGCCAGGTCTCACAAAGCCAGCAATCCCCGCAAATCACCTGGGGCTCATCCTACGGCATCGGCAGTTCGTTCACGCAAACCGATTACGTCTATTCCTGCTCGGGTTCGACAAATTTCGGGACTGGGGCGTCGAACACTTATTGCCTTGGCGCCAGCTATTGCTTCGATGAAACCGGTGTGGCCGGCATCCCCGGGGTGCCTGGTGCGAGCTACCTCGGCGCCACCTGCACCGGAACGGCAACCCAGGCCGCAACCCCGACCTACAGCTGCCCATCAGGCGGCACGCTCTCGGGCTCGACGTGCATCACTAGCAGCACCCAACCGGCCGATGTCAGCTATTCCTGCCCTTCAGGAGCCACGGTATCGGGGCAAAATTGTACGACCAGCACCTCGCAAGCGGCCAGCGTGCTTTATACTTGCCCGATCGGATTCACGCTCAGCGGAACCACTTGCTCAGAGACTTTGAGCCAGGGTGCGACTGCCTCCTACAGTTGCCCGGCCGGGACCACACTTTCTGGAAATCAGTGCGTTGGCACCAGTACTCAGCCTGCGAGTGCCAGTTATGGCTGCCCAACCGGCTATAGCTTGTCCGGAACGACCTGCAGCGGGACAGGCACACAAGTGGCTAGCGTCACTTATGCCTGCCCCACTGGCTGGACCTTGAGCGGCACAGCTTGCAACCTCACCACGACTGTTTCGGCAACGCCGGCTTATGCGTGCCCCTCGGGGATGACATTGTCGGGCACACAATGCGTCACGAGCCAGGCAGCCTCACCCGCCTATACGTGCCCGGCGGGGTTTATCGTCGATGGCTCGACCTGCACCCAAAACCAGACGCAGGCGGCGGCCTCCTCCTATTCCTGCCCATCGGGGACCACGGTCTCGGGCACCAACTGCATAGCGACTGTCGCAGCATCGAGTTCCGGCGGTGCGGGCGGAATGACCTGCATGCCGCCGACCGAGGTTTGTGTCGATTCATCGCCTGCGACCCGGACCGTCGCTGGCGTTCAGGTCACCCACGATTGCTGGCAATGGCAGGCGACTTACAACTGCGGAACGTTATCGAGCGCCAACGACTGCTCCACGCTCCAGTCCAAAAGCAATTGCAGCTTCGACCACGAGGTCTGCCTCGACGACCCCCAAAACGGGCCGTGCCAGGTCAAGAGCGAGGTCTACAAATGCACGACGCCAGCGGCGAGCACGGGCAGCCCCACCTATTCATGCAGCGGCGATGTCTACTGCCTCGATGGCAGCTGCACCCAGCTGCCGCGCGACCCATCGCCAGATCTGGCCAAGGCGCTCGTGGCGATGAACGCGATGAACGATGCGAAGAGCCAATTCAATGCGCAGGCACTGACCATCTTCGCGGGCAATGCAACCGGCTGCCACAAGCCGTTGTTCGGCCTCGTCAACTGTTGCGCCGGCAAAGTGTCCGGGCTGCTGACGGGAGCCTCGGCCGGGCTGGCCCTCGCTGGTCTGCTTTCTGGAAACTACGCCTTCCTGCTCGGGATGGTGACCCAGTTTCTTGTGCTTTTCCTATGTTCGAGGGAGGAGATGCTGCTCGACGTCAAGGACCGCCTTGGCCTCTGCCACTACGTCGGCGAATATTGCTCGTCACATTTCCTTTTCGTCTGCTCGACCGAGCGCAAGACCTACTGCTGTTATCAATCCAAGCTGGCGCGCGTGATCCAGGAACAGGGTCGTGCGCAATTGGGACTGGATTTCGGGAACGCCAAAAGCCCCAACTGCGCGGGCTTTACGGTTGACCAGTTCTCGCACCTCGATCTTTCCAAAATGGATTTCTCGGAAGTCTTTGCCGATTTCACCAGTGCGGTGTCGCTGCCGAACTCGCTCCAGACCTCAACTGAGATCCAGCAGAAGGTCCAATCCTACTATCAAACGCATGGCCCGGGGACAGGACAATGACCCGGCAGCCATTCCATATGACAAGGAGCCCGGCGATGATCGGACGTTTGACAAGTGGCCGCGCCGCATTGGGTATCGGCGGCATTGCCGCGCTGACGCTGCTCGCCATGCCTGTTTGGGCGGCAACTGCCCCTCCCACACCCGACAGCAGCTCGTCGGTCGAGGAGGCAGTTGCTGCCAGTGACGTGGCCGGTGACAATTCCACGCAGGCGGCCACGTCCAACCCGGACGATGCGGTTGTCGCGCCTGGTCAGGATCCCTTCTATTGTGGTCAACGCAAGCTCGGCACCTGGTTCTACTGCGAGCGTCCAAAACCCGCTGATCGCAAAGGATCGGCTCCAACAGCGGCAGCGGAATCCTATCGCCAGCGTCTCGACCGGATCGGGGCACGCCTCGAAGAGCTGAAGGCGAAGGCCGTGCTGGAGCCTTCGCCAGAAAATATCATCGCCTATGTCCGCTACCAGCGCGAGCAACTCGATCGTGCATCGATGTTCGCCGATGTCTGGGAACGGGCGATCTGGCAGCATCCCGACCTCGACTATACCTTGCAGCGGCCCGTCAACACGCTCGGTAAAAGTGCCTGGCTCGAACAGCGCAAGACCGACCGCGAGGCGACGATCGCGACGCTGTCAGAGCGCTACGGCCTGTTCTTCTTCTACTCAGGCTCCTGTGGCGCTTGCGAGGTGTTTTCACCGGTCGTTCGGTCGCTCGCCGACAAGTACCACCTCTCGGTGCTTCCGGTCTCGATGGACGGCGGCGCAAACCCGGCTTTTCCGCGCTTTGTCGTCAATCGCGGCCAGTACGAGAAGATGGGGCTCGAGGGCGGACAGGTGCCGGCGCTCGTGCTCTTCGACACCTACCTCAAGAAGCCGATCCCGATCGGTTACGGGGTCATGGCCGAGGATGAGGTGCTGCAACGCATATTCTACCTGACCAGCGTCAAGCCGGGGAGCGACTTCTGATGTGCGCACAACCCGGATCCATCCGTCGGCTCCTGCGTGTCCTCGGCCTGTGGCTGACCCTGCTCGCAGCAACAAACCTGGTAGTCGTCCAAACGGCTCAGGCCGACGTCAACGGCCAGTTGGGTTCCTTCTTCAGCAGCTTGGGCGGCTCGGCCAACGTCACCGGCCCAGTCGCCTACAGTGGGCAGCAGGGCGGATATTACAGCGGCGGCAATCTCTGGGTGCGTTTCCCGGCCCAGCAGACCTACTCGTTGGGATCGCTCCAGATGCCCAGCGTCAAGGCCGGCTGCGGCGGCATCGACATTTTCACTGGCAGCTTCTCGTTCATCAACACCGACCAGATCGTCGCCGCCATGAAGGCTGCGGCGAACGGCGCGCTCGCCTTCGTCTTCGACCTCGCGATCAACGCCATCTCCTCGCAGATCGGCTCATCGATCGAGAAGGTCATGCAGAAGCTCCAGCAGTTCACCCAGCACAGCCTCAATGCCTGCCAGGCTGGCGAACAGGCGGCAGCGGGCCTGGCAGGCATGGTCGGCGCGCGCGATTCCCACTTCTGCCAAACGATCGGCAACAGCCAGGGGATCTTTTCGGATTGGGCGGCGTCTGCCCAAGGGTGCGGGACTGGTGGCAGCCAGACGTCGACGCTCTCCTCGAACGCAGACAAGACCATTCCCTCCGGGCCCTACAATTACACCTGGTCGATGCTGACCCAGAAATACCCGAGTTTCGACACTGCGTTCAAACAATACCTGATGAGCCTTGTCGGCACGGTGATCTACCAACCCGGCACCAGCGATACCCAAGGACCAACCTACAAATTTTTGGGCCAGGGCGATCCCGCGCTCATCACCGCGCTCCTTGATGGCGGCAGCAGCGCGCAGGTCTTCACTTGCGACAACACCGACCAGTGCCTCAACCCCACACAGTCGACACTGACGGTGGCGAGCGCAAGCGCGCTCAAGACCCGGGTCTACAACCTGCTCATCGATATCGCCGGGCGAATCCAGGGCAACCAGCAGCTGACCAGCGAGGAGATCGGCCTCCTCGGCGCAACGACAATTCCGCTCTACAAGATCATGGTGGTCAACGCGGCGGCCAGCTTCGGTGGCATGAACACGGCCGACCTGTCTGAGCTCGCCGAAATCACGTCGGTCGATCTCCTCGAAACGGTCGTCCAGCAGTTCTACAAAATGGTCACCGATGGCCAGTCGTCGTTCCAGAATGCCGATCCGATGACCCTGAAGCAGTGGCAGGACCAGCTGCGCGAGGTGACGCACACGCTCGATGCGCAAGTGATCCACAATTCCGAGCGGCTGACCCGCACTGAGCAGATCCTTGATCGGACCATCCGCATAGAGGGCACGCTGCGCAATGCCATGTCGCCGCAAATGTCGGCAGCGCTCCAGTTCGAGAAGGTGCTTGGCCAGCACCCGTTGCAGTGAAGGCGCGGCGATGACCGTCAATGTGATCACCACTGGCGGTGGCCAGTACATCGTCAACGTGCTGAATGCGGTCGCGGCCTGGACCGGCGGCGGCGGCTTTCGCTCGATGCTCCAGGTCGTGATGGTGATGGGGCTCGGCTATTGCCTCCTCATCATGGCCTTCTCGCTGAACTGGCGCGTGCTGTTCAACTGGTTCCTGTCCACAACCGCCATGTACATGTGCATGATCGTGCCGACCGCGACGGTGGTGGTATCCGACACGATCAACCCCACGGTCGGCAATGGCGCGGTCGCCAATGTGCCCTTGGGGCTTGCGGTGATCGCCTCGTTTTCGAGCCAGGTGAACAACTGGCTGACGAACACCGCCGAGAGCGTGTTCACGATGCCGGCGTCTCTCGAATACACCGCGGGCGGGATGATCTATCCCACGCGCCTCAACGATTTGACGCAGCAGTTCACGATTGCCGACCCGGTGATGAAGGCCAACGTCGAGGACTTCCTCGGGCAATGCACCTTCTATGATATCCTGCTTGGCCAAGGTAACGGGTGGGCGACGCTGGCAAGCTCCACCGATCTGCTGACCGCGCTGGGGCCGGGCTCGGCCGCGCGATCGACGACATGGATCCCGGCGGGCGGCGGCACCGCCTCGATCATTGGCTGCCAGACAGCCTATCAGAACATTGCCAATGCCTACCCGGCACTGGGCACTGCCGGCATCAAGGCGACCGCGCCGGCATTCTATCCCAACCTCCCTTCTGCGAGCGCAGTCACACAACTCCAAAACGACCTGCCAACCATGGTCCAGACTTACTATGGCGGCACGGGAATGAGCGCGCAGCAAATCTTCCAGCAGCGGTCGCTGGTGAATGCCTTCATGGAAGCTCGGGCGAATTTCGGTGCCGGCGGCGGCGATACCTTCGCAGCGCTCCACGCCGATGTTCAAGCCCAGAACTCCTATATGTCGGCGGCGCGCCAGGCGATGACGTGGGTGCCGGTTCTGAACCTCGTCCTCACCATCGTTTTCTACGCCATGTTCCCGGTGGTCTTTCCGCTGTTCCTGTTCCCTCAGACGGGGCCGGCGCTCTTGAAGGGCTATCTCACCGGCTTTTTCTATCTTGCCTCGTGGGGGCCGATCTATGCGGTGCTCCACATGTTCATTACCCAATATTCGGCCTCGCAGCTTGCCGCAATGGCACCGGGCGGCATGACAATGAAGACGATGGCCGGCATCGATACTATCGACCAGAACATGGAAACGCTGGCAGGTTACCTGCTCATGTTCGTGCCCGTGCTCGCCGCCGGCATGGCCAAGGGCGCGATGTCGATTGCTTCCAACACCGGCGCCATGCTGGCACCCGCTATGCAGGCGGCCGAAGTGGCTGCGGTCGAGCGCACAACCGGGAACTATTCCTACGGGAATGAGCAGTTCCAGAATGTGACCGGGCAACAGGTCAACACAGCGCCGACCTGGACCCTCGCCTCCAGCGGAGTCCCGCAGGTTAACATGCGCGGCGCCAACGGCACGATCACGAGTTCCATGCCGGACGGGTCCACGGTCTACAACTCCACGCCAGGCATCAGCCATTTCGGTTTCAGCCCAAGTGAGATGCAGAGCGTGACCGCCAATCTCCAGCAGAGCAGCGCGCAGTACCATTCCCGCGCGAATCAGCTGCGGAGCACATCGAGCGAACGCTGGTCCGAAGGGCTGCGTACGCTCGACGCGCTCTCGTCGGGCTCACGCCAAGCTTCGGGCAGCGAAGGTTCGGCCGGCGCCCAAGGTGGCAACACGACCAGCCAGTTCGATCGGCAGGGCGCCGATGCCAAGAACCAGACCGGGTCGAGCCGGACGATCGGCGACACGATGTCGTCGGGCCGCTCACTGGGGCATACCGAAACCAACACCTGGAGCCTCAATGCCGGCGCGAAGGCCGGCGTTGGCGGCAAGTTTGGCGTCGGTGAGGTCGGGGCGTCGGTCGGTGGTGGCTGGGACCACAAGTGGGCCAAGACCACGGCCGATCAGGAAGGGCGGAATGCCAGTGACGCGCAGAACGAAAGCCAAAGCGCCAGCGTCGCCCACTACCATGCCAATGGCGAGGACATCACGCTCACCGATGGCGGCTACTGGCGAAACGGCACCTTCCATCGCGTCGAGAATTTCTCGGAAAAGCGCCATGCCGTCGAGCGGGACTTTTCCGAAGCGCAGTCATTGGAACGCCAAGCCTCGCAGTCGGACGAGGTCGGCGCGCGGCTCGAGCGGATCGCTTCCTACTCGCAGGCGCATGGGTATCAGATTTCCGACGACATGAGCCAGGTGGTAGCCTCGCGCTATGCCGCAATGGCGGGCTCGCCCGAATTTCGCGATCTCGGCGCGCCCTCGCTCACCAACACCGCCCCTTCAGCGCATCAACGCGATGTCCGCAACTTGATCGTCGCGAAGATCCTTGAGGACTACGCAGCCAACGGTACGCGGCCGGTCGAAGCCATACTCATTGATCCAGCCACGACCATGGGTACCGTTAAGGGTCCCGGGCCGGTGCATCTATCCGATACGCCAATGGCACCAGCGGCCGGCGGCGGCGACCTGCATCACGCAAGCGGGCACGCCAGGACAGCGCCAGGTGTCGGCGTGCATCATGCTCCGGGCTACGACGACGCTGCTCGCGCGGCGATTGCGCGGGGGGAGGCGGAGGTTGCCGGAGACGATGCGGCGGTGAAGGCTAAATTCCAAGGTGCGCAAACACGCGCTGAGCGCGACAACGCGAAGATCACCAAGGACGTGCCCTGAGTTTCAGCGATGATCTGGTCCGTGAGTTCGCAGGTATTGGCTCAGATCATCGGCAGCTTTGTGCGATTCAATTTGTTGCTGGTGATCCTGATAGGCGTTGATCCCGCCGATGACGGCCACCGCCACCAGGACGATGGGCACGATGATCATTACCGCGGTCGCAAGCCTGCGTTGAAGGGCGATCGCGCGCGGGGTCTTCATGGCATCGGGGATTCGGTCGTATTCGAACGCCAGCAGCGCCTCGGCCTTCGATCCACGAAAGCCCTTCTCGCGCAGGGTCGCGTTCTCGGCGCTGAGTGCGTCGACTTGGCTCTCGAGGCGCGCGATTTCAGCGTCTTGGATCATGCCGGTTCAATAGCAGTCAGGGGAACGAAACGCAAACATTGCGATGGCGAAAGCTTCGAAGGTGTAGAGATCAAGAAACTTGGCGCGTCACTGCAAAATAGCTTTCTCCGACGCCCGAGACGGCAGCACTCGACCTGAATAGATCGCTTGCCTGAGCTGCCGGTGCAGCGCGGAAGTCATACCTCGGCGGGTTGCCTACTATGCGCCAGTACCCAAAACCTTGGTCAAGTAGGGCGAGGGCCTTGCGCCCGTCTGCGTACTCCAACTCAAGCTTTCGCCCATGAATGGCGCTATCGGTCACCTCAAGGGCGACATCGAGACCAAACTTTTGGCCAAGAAACTGCGCCACGTCCTCGCGATCGTCTTCATGATCCCAGTCGTTGAAAATCCGATATGGCACCCGGTCTTTCTTCAACGGCTGTACGACGACGTCGACCTCAACTGTGTCACCGGCCTTAAGCTCGGCGGCAAGATTCTCGCAAGTCCGCAGGAACAGAAGCATGGGTAGCGGGGCATTGAGATAGCGGTCAGAGTAGGAAATTCTGACCAGCTGGCCCGGATGCCAGATCCCTGCTGCCTCCATCTGCTGCTTCAGTTTTGCGCCAAAGCGCTTGCCAAACTGCCCTACCGGGCATTGGCCAAATCCAAGCATGACCTCAACCTTGTCACCGGGAGCAACTTGCCGCTCCAGGTCATCGGCAGCGATCAAAGTGAAAGACGTCGGCGGATTGATGCTGCCGGCAACGACAGCATGGGTTTCACCAACCCCCCAGCGCTCGCCGGGCTGCGCTGCATTCTCGTCGCGTGAAAAGAAGCCCTTGGCTCCGCCAGAAGAGATCAGTTCTGCTATACGACAATTTCCGAAGTGCCCGCTTTCAGCCTGCCCAAGACCAAGTCTAAAGTCGTTGCGTACTGCCGCATCGCGTAAAAACCGCCGTTCTACTTCTGCCAGGTTATCGAACGATTTGCGGGACAGAACGAGCGTCATCGGCACGCCTCGGGCTGAGGCAGACGAGAAAAACGACCGCATCTTGATCGAGGATAGTTCGGCGAGGTCAAAAGCCTCCGGCAGAAATACCGTTACGCTATCTCCGCTGCGCGCGCGAAGCAGAATTGTGTTGGCCGCATCATTGACAGCTTTAGCGTCCGCAACGGCGCGGTCTTCCTCAGGCAACTCGGCATTTTTTTCGAGGAAGGCACGAACAGCGGTCAAGGCCGCGCGCCGGTCGAGACGGCCTTGCTGTTTGTAGAGATCTGCGGCCAGCACACAGGCCGAGCACCCCATTTCACATTCCTTGGGGCAATCGAGAACATGAGAAGCCCGCTCAAAAACATGATAGATATCGTCGAGCAGCCGCGGCGTGTATCCGGCACCGCCAGATGCCTCGTCAAACAGATAGATCGAAGGTGTCTTGCGGCCCAACTGGCCATCCCTTGCAGCTACAGCGATCCCCAGTTCGCGCGGCTCAATGCCGAGCCAGCGAGCGAGACTTTCGCGCAATGCGGCGCCGAGCGCCCACGCAGCACCGTCGTTTTCGAGCCCTGGCAACTGGATTTCGACCACGTCGGTCAGAACCTCATGTCCCAGAGCCAATGGGCGCGTAATCGCGTATCCCTGATCGTTGCCGGGACAGCGATCGATCGCCCTCTTGTCGCGTGGCGTGAGCGGCCGGTGATCCTCGAGAGCATCTGTGCCCGCCTCTCCGGCTCGTCCGCACTCGAGGCAAATCTCGTAGCCCTTGTCGTTTGGTCCGCGCGAATGGTGGTAAATGTAACCATCGTGCGAAGCACGGATACGCCCACTTTCCGGCTGCAGAAGGGGCTGCCACAAGGCGTCTCCGACGCTGACCTTTGGTGACTTGGGCTCGATGTAGACCGCCTGGTCGGTGTCGGCATGGGGCTGCGCGTTCCAGTCAACCCTGAAACCGGCGGGTTCGAGGAATTGCTCCGTCTTGACGTTCGGATCGCCGCAATGGTCGCAACGCTCAGGCATTTGATGATCGGAGCCGGCCCCACCGCATTGATCGCACCACCAAGCCCAGCGCAAGTTTTGCGGCTCTCGCTGGCCGCTATCAATCGGGCTCAACCAATTGAGTGTTACGCCGGCCGACTTCCAGACGAGGCCATCAACCACAACCTCCGCACCTGGAGCATATTCACGGATTGCAATGTCTGCATTGCGAGTTGGGCATTCGTAGCGGCGATCTCGCGTACCCTCCTCGTCCGAGCGATGGCGATCCTGCGCCTTTTGGGTCTCAGCGCACAAGGTGTCGAAGGGAACAACAGCTGTAGGAAACCCGCTTCCCGGGATCAGTGAACGATTGGCCAGTTCCTTGAGCAGGAACTCCTTGCACAGGCGCCGCGCCTGGAACTCGATTGCTTTCTTTGCAGGACCTTCCAGCGCATTTGTATCGTCCTTCAGGCGCTGCCAGGTCCGTCGGAAGTTTGCGGCCTCCTGTTCGAACATCACAGCCGTGTGCTCACGGATCGCGGTGTCGAATTCGAGACCAGTACCCTTCAGCAGGCGTTTGAGCCCAGCGTCTGTGCTTGCAGCAGTAGTGGGCAGTCGAACCCATGCGCAGAAGGCGTCCACGGGCGGCAGCCCTTCAAAAGGTCGAAGGTCGGCGCGGCAGCCGAAGAAGTCGCCCGTCTTGGTCCGGGCGAACTCGCCATCCACCTCTCGGAACCATTGGGCGAGCAGATAGGCGTTCGCGTGGCGCAGAGCGATCCGGTCCGAATCTAGTGACACGCGCGGCGATGCGAGCTTGCGGGCTAGGTAGCTGGCAGGATCGGCGAACGTTTCAAGATCGAGCGGGGTGTTGCGTGCAAGCGTCAGGCTCGTGGAAAACCCTTGGCCCCGTCGTCCTGCTCGACCGGCGCGCTGGTTGTAGTTGGCAATCGACGGCGGAACGTTGGTCATCAGGACCGCCTCAATCGAGCCAATATCGACGCCCATTTCCATCGTTGTCGAGCAGGCAAGGAGGTTAATGTCGCCTTGCTTGAACTGCTCCTCAAAATCCCGCAGCCGGTGTGGAGGCTGCTGCGCGCTATGTTCTTCGGCGCGCAGATAGGGCGTCGCTCGCGCCGCCTGGTCATGAATATCGGACCATAGGCGCTGGCCGCGAAGAGAGCGGACCAACTCGTTATCGGCCAGCCAGTCGGCAAGCCTTTGCTTGGCTTCGGAATTGAGCGGCCGGGTATGCGGCAGCTTCGGGAATTCGACTTCCGCGACCACCTTGCCGTCGAACCTTCCGGTTCGCGTGGTGACGAGGTTTGGCGAACGACCGAACACGAGCCGGGGCAGCACCCGCCGCGTTAGCGGGCATTGCCAGGTCTTGGTCACAGCTTCGATCTCTGCGGTCTTCTCGAGGCGCAGACTGAATGTGCCGCCGACACCGGAGAGAAGCGGCGCCATGTGTTCCCACGCTGTGCGAAGGAGTTGATTGATTTCGTGGCGATCGCGCGGCTCCGAGATATCCAAACCCAGAGCGGTAGCAAGAAGGAGGACGGAGTCTGGCTGGCGGCCCTTCGTGTTGACCGAGGGCCAAATGAGATCTCGCTTCGCTCCAGGCGGCTGGTCGGGACCAATGACGTTCCTCGGTCGGGCCCTACCGGGCATCCAACGAGCATCCGCGTCATCGACGTCCAGCGCGAACTGACCTCGCAAATAGTCAACCATGTTGTACAGGAAGTCGCGCCAGTCCTCAATTGAGTAACCTTTCGCCGCAACGGCCTCGGGCAGCTTATGCTTGCCGATCCGTTCGAGGTCGGGGAAACGCAAGCGTGCAAGACCCAGCGTTTCCATGGCGTTGGCGTTGCGCGGTCTGCGAGCGAGTTCACGCAGCATCATGAAGCGCGCGAGAGCTTCCCGGTTGTCATGATAGCGCTCGCTGCGATCAAGGTCCCAGACCTTGGCCATCATGCCGATCGTCGGCTCCGAAGCCAGAGCCGATACCAGTTCCTTCCAAGCAATGCCGACTGCGCTGCCACCGTTAAGCTCGGCGTCGATCTTGGCGATGTCGTCCTTGAACGCAGGCATTTCATCGACAAGGCTCGCGAGCTTCGCACGCTTGTGGATCAGTTCCTGCCGCTTCTCCTCGGGAAGATCGCTACCTTGAGCCGCCTTCTGCACCGCATGATAGATGAAGCCGCGAACAAATCCGCGCTCACCGTTGGTCTCGATGTTGGCGGCAAACCGAGCCGTGCCCTGTCGGCTATCGGAGAAGCTGATGAGCTGGCGACCATCGAAAGGCAAAGCATGCTCTGCCTGGTGCGGTGAAACACCCTCCAGTAGGATTGGCGCTGCATTCTGGGTCAGAAACGGCGTGCCGAAACGGAAAGACAGCATCGCAGGCCTTCCGTGGCGCTTGTTGCTGAAGCACGCAGGGCAGCGACCCTCGTTCAATTGAGTCAGCTGGAATCGGGCTGCACCATCGTTCAATTCGCCGCTGATGACGTCAAATCCAACAGGCGTTGATTGGGATTGCAGATTGATAGCGACCAGACGTGGATGCCCGATGCCATCTGGTTGCCGCTCTTCCTCCTCATCATCCTCATGGTCGCGATCGCGGTAGCTGTTTTCGCGAAACTCGTCGGTGTCTTGATCGCTTCGCCGCGGCAAGACCCTGGCACCCAGATCGTCCGCTGGCAGGAACGGCTCGCCACAATCCGGGCAGCTCTGGATCTCAAACACAAGCGACTGGCAATGCGGGCAACTGTCTTTCTGATCAAACAGGACGGGCCCAAACGGCCAGCCCTCCGGCCGTGTGCCTCCAGTGCACTCCCGATTAATGCAGGTCCACAGGCCAGGAATCGCGCGCGTGAAACTGTGCGCGCGCATCGGCAGGACCGGTTTGGCCTCGTTGGCATTGTGCGCAGACAGGTCGAGCAGGATCTTTTCTGCGGACGTTGTCACGGATGACAGCGATGAGATGGTCTGCGGCTTCTCTTCGAGCATCTCGGCCACCACGCGGGCTGCCGGATCGTCCGATGCAGTCAGCACCTTCGAAAGGTCCACCGGTTGCGGTTTGCCGATCACGACATGGGTGCGATCGAGCGGAACGCCTGCGATGTCGGAGAGGAACCGCTGGAGCGAAGCAACCGCCTCCGCGTCATCCGCCGACCCTATCGTGGCTGAGGTCGCCACAAAGCGAACCTGATCAGGCGTCACGTCGAAAGCATTCATCACGCGTCGGAGCAGTAGTGAGAGCTCCGCGGCGGCCGAGCCGATGTAGCTGTGCGCCTCGTCGATCACGATCCAGCGCAGCTTGCCCCGAGATGCATCGAGTATCTTACGGTCCTCACGCCGGATCGTCATATATTCAAGCATCGTCTGGTTCGTGACGAGGATGGGTGGCGGATTTGCACGGAGGGTTTCGCGATAGAGAACCTGATGCGGGATTTCGTGCTCGGCCTTGTCCCGGCTTGATTTCCGCGCCGTTCCCATCAGCCCATTGTAGAGTCCAAAGCGCACATCGCCGCTCAGCGGTTTCGTCCAGGCCGTGAGACGCTTCTCCTGGCTCGCGATCAGCGCATTGAGCGGATACAGCATGAGGGCCCTCACGCCTGTCAGCTGACCCTCTGCTTCAGACGCGCGGACTAGGTCATCGAGCATCGGAACAAGGAAGCACTCCGTCTTACCAGAACCCGTCCCGCTGGAGACCAACACGGATTGAGGGTCGGCACTGCTAAGCAGCTCCCAAGTGCTCAGCTGGTGTGCGTAAGCCGGATAGTCGAACCGCAACTCTTTGTCCGGCGTTTGCGTGATCGCTTCAATTGTGCGGAGATGGAGCAGCGAGGCTAGTTCATCAGGGCTTTTGCCGGACGAAACATAGCCCGGCGCAGCCTGAAAGAGCTGTTCCGACAGCAAAGCACCCTTTGAGGGATCGGTGCTGGCAAGATTTTGGCGAAGGAAAGCGTTCAGACCCTCATGCCTGATGCCTGCCCGCGACACGACCGCTTCTGCGAGGCCGGCCCGTAAGCGGCGATGGACATCCATCGGCGACAAACGATCAGGCTGGGGCATATTGTTAGCGGTCATTCCTAAGCTCCGTGAGGGCATAGCCATAGGCCTTGGCAAAGTATGCGGGATGACGTCGCTCGACGTCTTTCACCGTGAGAATGTGTCCCTTGTCGAGTGTGATCCGCCCCATGACCGCCAAGGCTGCCACAAACGGTGCATCAAAGACCCGCATGAGGGATTCGAGGAAATTTTCCGTTGGGAGCAGCTCGTGGAAGGCGGGACGGAAAGGGTTGAAGCCGCCAGCGTCCGTGCTGATGCCCTCGCTGGTATGGTCGGTGAAGTGACTGCGCACGTCCTCCCAGCTCGCTGGCGAAAAATCGCGACAAATCAGCGGAGTCAGCTGCGGTGCGCGCGCTGCGATTTCATTCTGGCGCTCCGTGAGCCTCGTTAACGCCCATTGGGGATCGTCCAGCCGGGTAACGAGATAGTGTCCCTGGACCTGAAAAGCTGCATCCCATGCACCGTAAGGCAAAAGGACCCAGCTCGAACAAAGCCCGTCGAACAATTCGAGAATGGTCGACAAGTGCTGCTCTTCACAGCGGTACAGCAACAGGGGAGCAAGAGCCCCGGCGTGTACCAGTTTGCTGAATATCTCGAATGTCTGTGGTGGGAGACCGTTGAGCGACATGGCCAGCTTCATGACGACCTGGATCGTCTGACTGGCCTCTGCCGTCGTCGGATCGTGAGCTATTTCGCCGACGAGGGACTGCAGGGCCTCTTGCGCCAGAACGAATGGCTTAGCCATGGCCCGCCCAAGCAGATGCTGGGGAACAGCGTGATCCGGGTCACCTGAGACAAATCTAGGTCGAGTAAGGACGCGGGCGCCCTCACGAAGATACACGAGCCAATCACCTTTGAGGCGCGGCAGGTGAATTAGCTGGCCTCCAAGACCACTCCGCAGACCGTTGTAACTGCCAAATTCGATATCTTTCTCGGGAGCCCCAAGGGAGCGGCCGCACACCCGAACATCCTCACCCACTATCGCGGTTCTTGGACGCAACCCTCCGTTTGGCTCCCACTCAAGGGTGTTCCCAAACTCCGTGACATACCAGTGGTCATTGCTTCCGTTGTGAAAATGGAGCCTGACCTGAGCGTCGATGCCGAGGGGCCGCATGAGGGCAGCAATATCCGTTCGCAGTGCCGACAAACCGCGTTCCCCATAGATTTTCCAGTTGGCGTCCAGCGCAGCGCCAGCATGATGAGCCACTTCACCCATCAGGATCGAAGTCGAGGGTACGCGTGCCACTGTGTCACGCAGATCGGCAAGACCTAGTACTGCGTCGCGGGGTAGGAGATCACCGTCCCATGTTGTGAGCCATTCCTTTGATTGGAGCGGCACCCTCAGGTCGAATGCAGGTGCGTGAGCGGGAACCAGACGTAAGGTCAGCAAGGCGCGGCGCGGTGGATCAATCCTGACCCTCCAGCCGTGCTGCGACCGGGAATTTTCCTCGCCAAGTACAGCGTCTCCATCCCAACCGTTCAGCTCGATATCGGCATAGGTCCCATTGATCCTCTGTTTCAGGTCAAAGTCGGCGGGCAACACGAACGTAGTCAACCGATCGCGCAGATAGCCTGTTGTTCCATCGAGCCACGCGAACTCACACAACCCTGGACCGGCAGCAGCCAAGTCATCAGACCAGCTACGTTGGCCCGCAATCCGCCACCGAACTTCTCCTCGGGACGCGACCCGGTGTGATAGACCATCTGACACCTGAGCATGGAGCGGGTGCTTGAAGAGCTGTTCGTCGTCAGGCGACTGTAATCCGGAAACTGAATTGGCCACAATCGCGAGTCGATCTTTGCGATCCGCGCTCTGCCCGGTTCGGACAAGATAGCTGTCACCGTTGCTCTTCTGAGTTATGATTGTGCCCGCGCACCGATAAAGACAGCGCCCTGGAGCGAAAGCAAAATCTTCGACCTCGATCTCGGCGTTGCCGTCTTTTCCTCGAACCGACCAGTCCTCAGGAACATCGATAAGAACAGGCTCTGCTTTGTAGGCGCCAGAGCCTTGGCCGATGAGTGCAAAGGCTGTGCGCTGAGCATCTGTGCTGCGCTTTTCAAATACACGCAGCCCACCGCTCACGGGCTTCCCTCCAGGCAGCATGAAGCTGCGTGCCAGCCGATCTCCGCGCGCGTGAAATTCGGCGGTAACCGGAAGGTCGAATGGAAACTCGATCGCAGCTTCGCTCCGCATCGGTCTCGCGATCCAGCGGTTCGCGTCTTCGTGCTCAAGGTAAGCAAGTCTGCCGGAAATGCGGTCTGCCAAACCATCGGAGGGCTGGAGGAATACACGAATGTGATTGCCGGGCGAAAGCAGCTGATCCTTATCGTCCCATCGTCCGTCGAGATGGAAATCGAGGCATTCACGCCAATCTTCGCCATGTTGGGAAATCAGTCGGCCAACGCGAATGCTGCCGCTGCTGGTGAGTTTTTTTGCTTCTAGCAGCGTATCGATCAGACCCGCCGCCGCCCCGTCCAGGGTCATCGGCAATTCATCGCGCCAGTCCTCGTAGGCCTGGTCCAGGCGCGCCGAGTAGGGACGACCATCGGCGGGCACCTCCTTGTCAGCGAAAGCCCGCAACTCCACAATTTTGAGCGCCAGCTCACCGCAGATCGCGTGCATTTCCTGGCTGCGCCAGATTGTCGGTAGAAGGTATTCGTTGCGCTCGCAGGTGGCGGCTGCGCTGCCGATGTCCTGCACATCTGAGCCCAAAAGTTCGCCAACAGCCCGTTCGAGGAACTTTCTTGGCCAGCTTGCTCCGCTTGCCATTGCGGCGGCCGGAAATCCACCATGACGCGCCAGGTTGGAGAGCCGCTGATTTCCATGGGCAGTAATCAGCGGTTCGACGCCCCATGCACGAAACCCGTGGTCCGCCAAATCACGCCATTCGCCTTGCGAGAGCCGCAACCCTAGTACGTCCTCAATGTCAGACCAGCGTTGGACGCCGCCCTGATACGATCGCCGAAACCAGTCTGCGGCCCACAGAACAAAGGCTGGTGCCAGCGAGGGACGTTGCCAATCAGACGGGAGGCCGGACGATAGCTTCTTCTCCATGCGCTCGAACATTCCGGGCGCAAACTTGTAGCGGTAAAGCGGCAGGCCGGTTGGCCGAGGCAAGCCCAGTTCGGCGCTTGCTTTGCCCAACGGATGAGGACCGGTATCTGCTGCCCTGGCCAGCTGGATCGCCCGGATTACCAGAAGACGCGAACCACCTGTCGCTTGAATTGCGTCCGCAATCTTGCGCAGCTGAGCCGGATCGTTGCGCGCAGCTTCGATTTCAGCCTTGAAATCGCGTTCCTGCATTGCTGGATCGCCCCCTGTAACTACATCGCCGCCCGTAACGGGCTTTACCCACCGTGCGCCAACCATCAATGAACATTACTTTATAATCAATGATGGAGGACGAGACTTTCAGTGCATCAGAGTCGAACTCGGCGAAGCTCTATCGTAGAAAGCATTGACTACGCAGGACCAGCGGGCGCTCATGACCCCGTCGATACCTCGCCCCAAATCCCAGATGACCGAGTCCCCGTTGGCAAGCCGGGCTTTGACGAAACGATCATGCAGGTCTCCGACGGATCGACGCGACTTTTGCGCCAAGTGCAACTGCACCGATGCCAGCATGCGGTTCCACCGATCTTCGAGATCTTTGCGTTGATCGTTTGTGCTTTCGGGTTCCCGCGTCTGAACCGAGTCTGCATCGAATGTCACAACATGGACGGCTGCGATTTGTGAAGCGAGCTGACCAAAGCGACTGATGAAACTGATGAGTCGCCCCCGCGCTTGCCCATCAGCGCAGCAGTACGGATCCTGAATCTCAAGCAGCGCGATCTTCGCATCCCGGACGTGCTGATCGAAGATGGTCCAGTCTCGCTGCCCATATTGTTCGAAGACCACTCGCTGAACGTGGGAAGCCCGTGCTTCTGCCGCTTCAACGGGAGTTCGCACCGAGAGAATCGGGCGACGAGTCGACGGTCTGTCCAACAGCGCTGGCACGGCCTCGTCGGCTGTGTCCGCTGATCGCGCGTTTCTGTCCTCAGTCGGACTGGGGGTTGCCACTTCCTCAGGCGCGGGCGGCAAGGATTCGCTCGCTGAGAATTTGGGCTTTTCATGACTGACCTGAGGCTCTGTCGGAGCGGGGCGCTCAACGCTGTAACTAACCTGCTCCCGGGCAGATTCGGGTTCCGTTTCAGGCGTTGTATCGGATTGATCCTGCCGTTCGGCCCGCTTTCCATCGAGCACGTCGGCAAGCAAGTCCTCAACATCCCGCTCGCTCTCGGGCGGCATGAGCAGGCCACGGCTCAGTGAGCGCTTGCGCTCCATGAGGGCATCAAGACGCTGATCGAAGCTCGACGGACCGATCACTTCATCGGGATGGATGGCCATCGGAATGTGTATCGTGACCGGACGTGTCTGACCGATCCGGTAGGCGCGATCGGTCGCCTGGTCTTCGACAGCCGGGTTCCACCAGCGCGAGAGGTGGATCACATTGTTGGCGGCAGTGATGGTGAGTCCAACGCCACCCGCCTTGGGAGACAGAATTAGGACGTCAAAGGCAGACACTGAGCTTTGGAATGCGTTCACCATCTCCTGGCGCTTATGACCGGCCACCTTGCCGCTGATGCACATCGGCCTGTGCTTGAGGTCGAAGCGCTCTTGGATGGCCATGGCCAAAAAGGCCTGCATTTCGAGATCTTCGCAAAAGAGCAGTGCCTTCTCGCCGCGCTGTTTAACGTCCTCGAGAATCTCGAACGTCTTCTTCAATCGCGCCGATTGGGAAACGTAGGCGTCAATATCGGTGACGCCCCGCGGCGCCAACGGATGGAGCGATGTCCCGCGCAGCATGTGCAACACTTTGAGCATCGCCCCTTGCTCGCCGCTTTCACGAAGAGCGCGCGCCCTTGCGAGTACGAGATCATAGGCCTGCGCTTGGGCAGGGGGCATTTCCACCGCGTATTTGCGCGCCGTTTTTTCCGGTAAACCGGTAAGGATCTCATCCTTCATGCGCCTGAGCATGAATGGAGGCAGCTCGTCATCACGCTCCACCAATCGCCGCTGAAGGTTTTCAAGACCCGCCAGATCGTTCGCTGGGTAGCTGCTTTCGAATTCCCGGCTCGATCCGAGGAACCCAGGGTAGACCGTATCGGCAATCGACCAAAGATCCTGAAGTCGGTTCTCGACTGGTGTGCCGGTCATAGCAATTTGCAGGCGGCCATTGAGCGCCTTGGCCGCCCGGGTCATTTGACTGGCCGGGTTCTTAAGTTTTTGAATTTCGTCGTATACGATCACATCAAATGGGATGCGCGCGAAGCTCATATGATAGTCGCGCATCGTTTCGTAAGTCGTGAGAACGATCCCTGCGTCCTCCCATTCGCCAGAATCGAGCCGTGAAGTGCCGCCGCCGATATCGCTTCCAGCTTCCAGCCGATAGCTGCGTAAATTTGTCCCGAAGGCTTCGATCACTGGCCCCATGAGGCCTGCCTCGACATGCAGCGCGAGCTCAGCTTGCCAGTTCTTGAGCAGCCCTGTTGGCGCAACGATCAGCACTGGTTTGGGGTGAGCCGACTTGGTCCGCAACCAGAGCAAGAACATCAATGCCTGGAATGTCTTGCCCAGACCCATATCGTCGGCGAGTAAAACGCCCGGCAACCTGCGCCCCCATGCTTCAGTCAGCCAGGCAAACCCATCGCGTTGGTGCGGTTTTGGCTCCGACTTTAGACCTTGGGAAAGAGCCGGCACCTCAAATGGCTCTGGCGCGGACGTCGGCCTAGGCAGACGCGCATAGTCGAGTTGCTCGAAATTCTCACCGACCTGCAGAAAGAAGACCTCGACCGGTTCATGCTCATCCTCAGATCGCGATTGGTCTCCTGTCTCCGTTGCGATTTGTCGCTCAAGATCGGCAATTCCGCGCGTTGCCTGAAGCGTAGCCGTTGTGGCCGGGATGCTCTCGTCGCCCCAGGCGACGGTTTCGTCCCCCGCTTTGATGGCAGTCTCAAGGCCGCCAGCGAGAACCTCAGCTTCACCGGGAGCCAAGGCGACG
>CAIXXC010000266.1 GCA_903923205.1 uncultured Rhodospirillales bacterium
ATGCGGCGCTTGACCTCGGCGCCGAAGCCTTCCGCGCGGGTATTCTCGTAAAGCTCGTCCAGGGTCGCGCCCGGCACCCGGAGGCCAAAGCGCACGCCATCGTAGCGCGCCAGATTGGCCGAAGCCTCGGCGGGCGCGATGATGTAATAGGTCGCAAGCGCGTATTTCGTCATCGGCAGGCTGATTTCGACCGGGATCGCTCCGGCCTCGCGCAGCCACTGCACACCCTGTTCCCAGAGCTTGTCGATTTCCGCCGGCATGCCATCGACCCGGTATTCCCTGGGGATGCCGATCCGCAGGCCGCGAATATCGCCCGTCAACGCCGCCGCGAAGTCCGGCACGGCGACGGGGGCAGACGTCGAGTCCTTGGGATCGTGTCCGGCCATGACACCAAGCATGATGGCCGCATCCTCGACCGTGCGGGTCATCGGTCCCGCCTGATCGAGTGATGACGCGAAGGCAATGATGCCCCAGCGCGAGCAGCGGCCATAAGTCGGCTTCAGCCCGACAATGCCGCAGAAGGAAGCGGGCTGGCGGATCGAGCCGCCGGTATCTGTCCCCGTGGCGGCCAGCACGGCGCGCGATGCTACGGCTGCCGCTGAGCCGCCGGAGGATCCGCCGGGCACCAGCTTGGCGTCATCGCGGTTTCGCTTCCAGGGGTTTTCGACCGTCCCGTAATAACTGGTGATATTGGCGGAACCCATGGCGAATTCGTCGAGGTTCAGCTTGCCGAGACTGATGGCGCCTGCCTCGGCCAGTTTTGCCGTTACCGTCGATTCGTAGGGCGGCTTGAAGCCATCCAGGATGTGGGAGGCGGCGGTCGTCAGCACATCCTTGGTGCAGAACAGATCCTTGATGCCGATCGGCAGCCCTTCCAGGGCACCGGCGCTGCCATGGGCAATCTTGCGATCGGACTCCGCAGCCTGTGCCAGCGCGCGGTCCGGTGTCTCGGTTATAAAGGCGTTGAGCGGTCGGATCGATTCGACGGCGGCGATATGGGCCTTGGCCAACTCGACGGCCGAAATCTTGCGGTCGCGCAAAAGCGCCCGCGCGGAGGCCAGGGTCAGGTCGGAAATCGCGGTCATTCCACCACCTTCGGCACGGTAAAGAAGCCCAGGCTCGCAGCCGGGGCGTTTTTCAGAATGTCTTCGACGCGATCGCCGTCGGCGACGATATCGGGCCGGGCGACACGTAGGGTGGTCGCCGCCGCGCTACTCATCGGCTCGACACCGTCCGTGTCGACTTCCGACAATTGCTCGATCCAGTGCAGGATCGTGTTGAGTTCGGCGCCGACGGCCTCTAGTTCGTCGGCGGGAACCTTGATGCGTGCCAAATTGGCGACGCGTGCCACGCTGGCCTTATCGAGCGACATGCGGGGCTCATCTCCTAAGCTTGGGACAAAACAGGGTCGACGCGGCCTTGCAGGTGCGTTCCAGAGGCCTCTATGTAGCGCTCCGAGCGGGCGCGGGCTAGTCTTGCGACACGAAAGTCGTGGCAAGGCAGGTTTGAGCGGCGTTGACAGCGGCGCGGGCAAGGGAGAACACGTGCACTCAATTCCATCCATGATGCCGGGAAGTGATGTCCGAACCGCTTGACGCCTTGCTCCACCCCTTCGCGAAGAGCCTGTTGACACCGCCCGCGCCGGGCAGGGGGTTCCTCCTGCGGGCGCACTGGGGCGCCGGGCTTCACGACATCTGGCGTCAAGGCCTGGTCTGCCTCCAGAGTTTCAAGCCGGATCATGATCTTCTGGCGCAAGCCGGATTCACGATGGTCGATAGGCTTTCCAATGAGAAGTTCGATCTTGGCCTGTGTCTTCTGACCAAGCACAAGGCCGAAAATCTGGCAAACATCGCGCGCGCGTGGGCCGCCGTTAAACCCGGTGGGCTGATCGTCTGCGCGGGTCGCGTCGATACAGGTGCGGCGTCGGTCGCCCGACAGGTCGAGGAATCTGTCGCTTCGGTCGAAATGATCGCTAAATACCACTGCAAGGTCTTCTGGCTTGAGCGCGGGGGGGGGTCGCCGGCTGCGCTGGCGGCGTGGGCCGCCGCCGGGAGCCAGCGCTGCGTTCCGAAGACAGGATTCTACGCGCAGCCAGGACTCTATTCCTGGGACAAGATCGATCGGGGATCGGCGCTCCTTGCCGATAATCTGCCAACGGATCTTGGCGGACGGATCGCCGATCTTGGCGCCGGATGGGGCTATCTTTCAGCCGAGGTCTTGCGCTGCTGCCCAAGCGTCTCGTCACTCGACCTGTTCGAAGCCGAAGACCTCGCCCTTGCAGCAGCCCGCCGCAACCTTGATCCAATCGTCGGAACGACCACAGTCAGTTACCGCTGGCATGATGTCCGCAACGGGATCGGAACAAAATACTTCGATGCGATCATCATGAATCCGCCCTTCCATGAGGGCAAGGACGCCGATGCCAGTCTTGGACAACGCTTTATCGCGGCGGCTGCCGATGGCCTTGTCCTCGGCGGCAGGCTCATCATGGTGGCCAATCGCCAATTGCCCTACGAACTCGTCCTGAAACGTGCGTTCCGCCGTTTCCACGTCGTTGCCGAAACAGGTCTCTACAAGGTTATCGAAGCTATTCGGTGATCGCCTAGCCCTCGCGGGCGATCTGAAAGCCAGCGAGGGACTGGCTGACCGGCATCATCTCAAGCTTGTTGATATTGAGATGAGGCGGCAGATCGGCGACCCAGACCAGGGTTGCGGCGATATCCTCGGCCGTCATGGGGTTCATCCCGCTATAGGCGGCGTTCGAAGCGGCCGTGTCACCGTCGGTGCGGACTAGGGTGAATTCGGTCTCGGCCATGCCGGGATCGATCTGGGTGACCCGAACGCCCTTGCCATGGAGGTCCGTGCGCAGGCACTGGGTGAATTGCTGCACGAACGCCTTGGTGCCGGCATAGACATTGCCGACCGGATAGGGGTAGGTGCCGGCGACAGAGGCGATGTTGATGATCGCGCCCTTTCTGGTGATCAGGTCGGGCAACAGCCGATGGGTCATCGACATGAGGGCGACGACGTTGGTGTCGACCATCGTCTTCCATTGCGCCAGATCGGCGTCCTGCGCTTTTTTGACGCCGAGCGCGAGGCCGGCGTTGTTTACCAGCAGGTCGATCTCGCGAAATGCCTCCGGCAGGGCTGCGAGCGCCGCGTCGCGGGCGGCCTCGTCACGGACGTCGAAGACCGCGCCGTGGAATTTGTCTGACCCGAGTTCGGTGGTCAGCGCCTGCAGGCGTTCCGCCCGGCGACCTGTGCCGATCACACGCCAACCTGCCGCGACAAAAAGCCTTGCGGCAGCCTGACCGATGCCAGCGCTGGCACCCGTGATGAGGGCGGTTTTTGACATGGGGTCGATCTCCTGATTCGTTGATTCAGACAAAAAGGCTGGCGATTTCGACGGCGGACAGGACGCGCCATTGTCCAAGGGGAAGGTCTCCCAAGGTCAAGCCGCCGATCTGGGGACGGTGCAGGGTTTCGACGTGATTGCCGACTGCGGCGAACATCCTGCGGACCTGATGGTAGCGGCCCTCCGTGACCGTCACCCGCGCATGGCGCGGGCCGAGAATGTCGAGCTTTGCTGGAGCAAGCGCCTCGGTCTCCGAATTGAGTATAAGGGAACCGGCAGCGAAAGTTTCGACCTCGCCGCCCTGCAAATCACGCGCGAGGGTCACTTCATAGATCTTCGGCACATTGCTCTTGGGCGAGATGATCTTGTGAAGAAAGGCGCCATCATCAGTGAGGAGGAGTAATCCGGTCGTATCGCGATCAAGCCTTCCGACCGTGGCGATGATCGGATTGCGGCGGACAAAACGGTCAGGCAGGAGTTGGTAGATGAGCCGCCCGGGATCCTTTGTCGAGCAAGTATAGCCCGTCGGCTTATGGAGCATCAACACGACGCCCTGCGCCGGGTCCAGGGGCTCACCGTCGAGTCTGGCGTCGCCGTGCCTGACCTTCGAACCGACGCCGTAGGGTGTTCCATCTAGGGCCGTAAGCCGGCCATCCTGAATCATATAGCGGGCGTCCTTCTGGCTGCCATAGCCAAGATTGGCGATCAGCTTGACCAACCGGACGGGTGTTTGGGTATCGTTCAACGCATGACCTCCAGCGCGATAGGGCATTGCCAGCGCACGCTGCTTCGGTAACACAATCGCCTCATGATCTCCAATTCCTCCCGCGCCGGTTTTGACTTCCCGGTTTTTGAACACGGCACTGTGTGGCTGGTGGGCGCTGGCCCCGGTGATCCGGGGCTCGTCACCCTGCTGGCGCAACATGCGCTGATGAATGCCGATATCATTGTCTATGACGCACTCGTCGATGAACGCATTCTAGGGCTTGCCGCGGCCACGGCGGAACTGGAATACGCCGGCAAGCGTGGTGGTCGTCCTTCGCCAAAGCAGCCCGATATTTCGTTGCGTCTCATCGAACACGCCCGCGCAGGACGCAGGGTCTTGCGCCTCAAAGGCGGCGATCCGTTCGTTTTCGGTCGTGGTGGCGAAGAGGCGCTGGCGCTCGTCGCCGCGGGTATCCGGTTTCGCGTCGTGCCGGGCGTTACAGCAGGCGTTGGCGGCCTTGCCTATGCGGGTATTCCGGTCACCCATCGCGACACGAACCAAGCGGTCACGTTTGTCACGGGCCACGACATGGCCGGTGATTTGCCCGGCGCACTGGACTGGAACGCCTTGGCCCGTGCATCGCCTGTCATTGTCTTTTACATGGCGCTGGGCCATCTAGAAGAGATCGTTGAACGACTATTGGCGGGTGGCAGACGCGCTGACGAGCCGGTTGCAATCGTCTCGAAGGCGACGACACCGGAGCAGCGGGTCATGGTGACATCGCTCGGGTCGGTGGTTGATTTTTGTAAGTCGATCGAAATCCCGCCGCCAGCACTTGTTGTCGTGGGACAAAACGTGGCGTTGCGCGACAGACTAGATTGGCTGCCGCATCATCCTGAATAGAAGGTTTGCTGCAAATCATGCCCGAATATCTTCTTTCTCTCGTTGCGATCGTCCTGGTTGCCATCCTATTCGGTAGCATGGTGTTTTTCGCAGGTGTGATGGCGCCGCTGACCCACCGAAAGCTGCCGCCCGAGGTCGCCGGCGCGTTCCTGCGTGAGGTCTTTCCAGTTTATTATCTGGTCATGGTCACGGTTGCATTGCTTGGAGCTGCGGCGGCGTTCAAGCCGAACCCAATCGCCGGCGCCGCATTGGCACTTGTCGCCATGGGCTTCGTTTACGCGCGGCTATTCCTGCTGCCGCGCATCAATCGTCTTCGCGACGAACCCGATTCGGCCGGGGACGGCGCGTTCCGTCGGCTTCATCACCAGAGCGTGGTGATCAACCTTAGCCAGATCGTGTTGGCGCTGGTGATCCTTCTGGCTCTGGCGATCATGGGACCGCTGGCGCAATTGTTCACGCATTAGAAGCCCCATGCAGCACGGTCTCATCATCGCTGCGCCGGCATCTGGAAGCGGCAAGACAGTTGTTACCCTTGCCCTGCTGCGCGCTCTGAAAAATCGGGGAATTCGGGTGGGCTGCGCCAAGGCTGGTCCTGATTATATCGATCCCGGATACCACGCTGCAGCAGCGGGTCATGGGTCGACCAATCTCGATATATGGGCCATGCGCGAGGCGACACTCAATCAGGTCGCCCGAAGTATTTCAGGCGACGTGGTCATCTGCGAAGGTGTCATGGGTCTCTTTGATGGTGGGGGGCAGGGCGGTGAGCTCGGCAGCACAGCCGATCTCGCCGCGCATACAGGTTGGCCCGTGATCCTGGTGGTCGATGCGGCAAAGCAATCGGCCTCGGTCGCAGCACTTGTCCGCGGCTTCACGACCCATCGTTTGGATGTGAAAATCTCCGGTGTGATCCTGAACAAGGTTGGCAGCGTGCGTCATGCCGGCATGCTGACCCAGTCGATAGCCAAGGCGCTTCCCGGCTTGCCCGTCCTTGGTGCGATACCACGTGATCCCTCTCTCGTTTTGCCAGAACGCCATCTTGGCCTCGTTCTGGCGCAAGAGCATGCGGAGCTTGAGCAGTTTCTTGACGAGGCGGCTCGCCTGATTGAAGGCAGGATCGATCTCGACGCCCTGCTTGATCTAGCGGTGCCGAGTATCTTGGCCTCACTTGAAAGCCCACCACCATGGGCGCCGGGGCGACGTATCGCCATCGCCCAGGATCGCGCGTTTGCCTTTATCTATCCTCACCTTCTCGCAAGCTGGCGGGCAGCAGGTTCCGAAATCATACCATTTTCGCCGCTGCGTGACGAAACGCCCGCAAGCGAGAGCGATTATATACTGCTCCCTGGCGGTTATCCGGAACTGTATGGTGAAAGCCTGGCGTCCGCTTCAAACTTTCGCCGAGGCATGATGAATGCTGCGGCACGCGGTGTTGCGATCCATGGCGAGTGCGGCGGCTACATGGTCCTTGGGGAACGCCTGATCGACGCGGCGGGCGCAACCCATCGAATGCTGGGTCTGCTGCCGGTCGATA
>CAIXXC010000267.1 GCA_903923205.1 uncultured Rhodospirillales bacterium
ACGATCTGACCTTCGGGCTGCTCTATGCGTTTTCCGAAACCTTTGTCCTGCCTCTCAGTCATGACGAAGTGGTTCACGGCAAAGGCTCGCTCATCAACAAAATGCCTGGAGAGCCTCCGCAGGCGTTTGCCAATCTACGCGCGTATTACGGCTTTATGTGGGGCCACCCGGGCAAGAAACTTCTGTTCATGGGGGGAGAGTTCGCGCAGCGTCGGGAATGGGACCATGACCATGCCCTCGACTGGCACTTGCTTGACCATCCTGATCACGCAGGGGTCCTCGCGTTATTGCGGGATTTGAATGCGATCTATTGCGCCGAGCCTTCGCTTCATCAGCTCGACGCCAGTCAGGATGGATTTGCCTGGATTGATGCCGGGGATAGCGCCGGTAACATCCTCAGCTTCCTGCGACGTGGAAAGGAACCCGGACCCAATGTCCTGGTTGTTTGCAATTTCTCGGGTGTTCCGCAGTTTGGATATCGGATTGGTGTACCAAAACCCGGCCGTTGGGCCGAGCGCATCAATACCGATGCGCTCGAATACGGCGGCAGCGGGCTCGGTAATCTTGGCGGTACTGCGACCCAACAGGTACCTCTTCACGGCCATGCGCAGTCACTTGAATTAACCCTGCCGCCGCTAGCGACCTTGTTTTTCGTCGGACCAAGCGACACCGTGGACGGGTAGCAAGCGTTCAAGCGCCGATCAGGCGTAAACAGGCTTCGAAGGCTGCAAGATCCCGGTAGGGGTCGAGAACCGTCGATGCCGGCGTGACAAGCTTGCCGCCGAAGAGGTTCAGCGATTCAACGATCATGAGGTTGTCGCTGCCGCCCAAATCCTCGATCACGACATCGTCGGAGTCCAACCAAAGGCACAATTGCGCATCATGCCGACTCGCCGTGTCAACGGCTCTTGTCCGGCTTAGAAGGGACTCGGCGGTATTCGAGTATCCAAAGACTGGCTTATTTAATCCCGCCATGAAACCCAGTTCCCATACCGTCCCGACATCTGCGCTTGGGCTGCGAAAAGGCGTCAGGTTGCCAAGGAAGATATCCGCCCGGCGCATCAATGCCAGGTTGGTCGCGAAGATGACTCGGGATAGCTCCGCCCCTTCCAGGGTAGAATCGAAGGGCCCATTATCGCCCGGATACAGGCCAATCAGGCCGTGGGCGCGGCATAACGACTGCTTCTGACGCCCGATTTCTTGCGAATCCGGCAGAAATACCTCCGGGCCGGCAAGATATAAAGTTTTCTCCATAGGCTTTTAATCCGTTAGTATTATGATCATTGGCCAGACTTGATCGTGTCCAAATATCGCAGAGGGAGAAGAGAATCTCGTGCCTGCAATGATCGATGCCGAAGCCGTTCGGCTCGCGAGCCGTCCGCTCCGTTACGAAGTTTCGGTGCGACGCGACGCCCGTTGGCAAATCATTGAAGTGGTCAACGACGGAAGAGAAAAACTCTCCAGGCCGTTCGACAAGCGCGATCTTGAAATTCTCGAGCAGCGTGTGCGTAACATCGCCAACGAGCATTTATCCAAACCCGGTACCGAGGCAGTTCGCGTCGTTCAGCAGCGCCTGCGCAGCGATGGAAACTACAGTGAAACGGTCATTATTGAAAAACAGGCTGATAAAAGGACGGATGCGCCGGTAGGCGGCCTCGGTCGCCTGATGGTGCCTCCTCCGCTCTGTACAAACGTCGATGATCTTTTGGGCCGTCCTTCTTGCCGGGCGATTGGGATTCTGCTCGGCCGGCTTTGCGTTGAGATCAATGGTAGCCCTCTGGAATTTCTCTGCGACGATTCCTGGGGGCGTCGGCTCGAGAAGTACGACGCGCTGATCGCGTCCGCCGTGCGCGCTGTTGGCGCGATGCAGGTTCCGGGAACCGGCTCCCGTGCGCGCGCCGATACGCTTGAACGACTTCTCGAAGCTGCCCAGAAGCGCCGCCGTGCGGCGTTTAAGGCGCCCGATCTGACACCGTCCAGGGAGTCGGAGACCGGCTATGCGGTTGGGGAACTGGATCGTTTCCTGTCGACCTTGCCGACGAGCCCCGAGGAGCGCCGCTATCTTGCCCTGCGTGCGGTTTGCCGAGCCGTCCCGGCAACCAGTGCTTGGGAAGGCAAGGTGACGATCGCCCTTAGTCTTCCTGGCCCGGAAGGATCCCGAGAGGCGTGGAGCCTGGTCGACGAGTTCGCGGCAGGCTATCTGATTAATGCCAAATACGTCATGGAGGTTCTCGGCGAACGGGTTGACCTTGGTCATGCTCTGGAGGCGCTGGGGAACCTCTGTATCGGCGTCGCGCCTGACAAACGGTATGGTGCCCTTGCCACCCCCTTGGCAGCCGCAATTCATGCCGGGCATTTGCCCTTGTGTCGTGAGGAACTGGTGGATCGCTTGCTCTCTTCCTGGGCGTCGCCGCGTCCTTTGTCGAAGGGGCGCTTCACGGAAGAATTGGAAACCTTGAAATCGCTGCAGAGCAAGCTGGCCCAGATGCTTCCGGTTGTTGCCCGCAAGATCGCTGAAATCGGCGAGCGTCGACGTAGCGAGTTATGGCAAAAGGACGACGTCGTCTGAACGATGTCGGTCCCGATTAACGCGGCCGCCCGACGCTGGCGATTTGGCTGACCGGGCCGACATGCCATGATGCCATAACCTGCGCCACGTCATCAGCCCCCATTGGTGTTGCGCAAAGGGCCTGATGGTTCCGACGGCTCAATGTCTTCGCAACGGCATCGGTCAGTTCAGGATCACTCGGTCCGAGATGTGACCGCATCCGGGCCTCAAGATAGCGAGCACGGCTGACGTTGGCATGGCTATCGGCGTCTGGATAAACGAATCCGCTGACAGGGTTGACCCGCCCGAAAACACCGCCGCTGCCCCACTGAACCCGCACCTGGGTCCAATCATTGTCGGGCGACGCATCGATCACGTGGACCGCCGTGCTGATCGCGCCGCGATGATGATGGACAACCTCCCAGTTTGCCTGATCGATCAGGATTTCCCGCGTTCCAAGGACTTCTCGGACGATCGCGACGTGTCCATCCCGCATATGTCTGGTCCGCGAGAAAACCATCACCGCACCGGGTTCCGGCACGTGACCACGATTGTACAGACCGTAGGCCGCGTTCCACCATTGCCAGGCATTGCCGCTCAAGTCGAAGCCCGTGACAGCGCGCACATAAGCCACACATGTCATAGCTTGGGCCGGCAGGGCGGACAGCAGCATCACGGCGGCGAACATTACGGCGAGGATACGACGACCCATGGGCACCTGAGTAAATTGTTAGGCTGAGCAGCACTTCATGTACCCCAATCACAAAGAGGCATCCATGACGGCGATCAGCGAATGGCTGCTAAGATGCAGAAGAATGGCTCGCCTTTCTACTAAAAAATTCTCTTGACAGAGCCTTTTTTGTTTCATTCAGAAATTTCGCTCCCGCAGCGCACAATTTCGCTGCAATGCCGAGATGACTTGGCGGCTCTGCGATATGTCGCCATGCTAGCGCCATGAGGCTTTTCTCCAATGCGTGCGCATTTCGGTTGCAAGGAGCGATGGTCCCGGACGGGACGTTCACGCTGACATCCGGTACGCCCGAGTCGCGTCAACCCCGCCGCGATCGCGACGGCGCCGTCTGTCTGGATATTGATATTGATGGCGATGGAGTCATCCGTCGGGTTTCGCTCGCCGATACGACCAGCCCGATGGATGGCCTTACCCTGATCGCGATGAATGGTCGCCAGGTCTGGCCCGGATTTGTCGATGCTCACGCCCATATTGATAAATGCCATACATGGGGGAGGGCGCCTAATCCCGATGGAACACTTCTTGGTGCTCGCGCTGCGGCAAAGCGCGACCGCCTGGAGACGTGGCATTATGATGAAGTCTATCGTCGGATGGATTTCGCCCTTCGAACCGCGTTTGCTCATGGGACGATCGCGGTCAGGACCCATCTCGACTCGCAGGAAGGGCGGACGGAACCCTGTTTGTCCGCCTTCCTCGCGCTGCGGTCCGACTGGGCCAGCAGGGTTGTGCTTCAGGGGACACTGACACTGGGGGCCGCCAAGCTCGCGGGTCCCTGGGGGGATAGCGTTGCCGACTGGGCTGCGGAGAACGGTCTGCGCCTTGGACCTGTCGTTTATGACGGGCCTGAGGGAAAGGCGTTACTAGATCGGGCATTCGATCTCGCCGAAACGCGGGGACTTGAACTCGATTTTCATGTCGACGAGACGGATGATGCTGCCGCGGACGGTTTGACGCGGATCGCGGATACCGTGTTGGCAAGAGGCTTCAACGGCCGGGTTTTGTGTAGCCACGCCTGCAGCCTGGCCCGCCGAACTGAAGCGCAGGCCGAGAGGACGATCGCCAAGGTTCACGCTGCAGGGATTGGTATCGTCTCGTTGCCGATGACCAACCTCTATCTGCAGGATCGAAACCCGATTTCTACCCCGCGCTGGCGCGGAATCACGTTGCTGCGAGAACTGAAGCGAGCAGGGGTCGCCGTGGCGCTTGCTGGCGACAACGTGCGAGATGCGTTTCATCCCTATGGCGATCACGATCTTGTCGACGTGTTCAGGGACGCGGTCAGACTGGGGCATCTTGATCTGCCAATCGGAGATTGGCCCCGCGCAGTAACCTCGACCCCCGCCGGGATGCTCGGTCTTGCCGGGCGATCCTGCATCGCCGCCGGCGCTAGAGCTGACCTGGTGATTTTTGAAGGTCGGGATTACACAGAGGTTCTTGCACGACATGGACGCGGTCGGATCGTCATCAGGGCCGGCCGCGGAATCTCCCCGGAACTCCCCGATTATCGCGAATTGGACTGAACGACGTGACCACCGCTTCTCCCTGTCGAAAGATTTGTCTCTACGATCCCAGCGTCGGATGGTGCCGCGGGTGTGGACGCACACTTGCCGAGATCGCCGCGTGGAGCTCATTGTCTGAGCGTGATCGGTGCGCCGTACTGACTGCTTGTGGCAGCCGGCTCGCCGCAGAAGACGTGGGGCTCAAAAACCCAGGTTCATGATGCCGTGGCGCAGAGAATCCGGCGCTGGGCGTTAAAGCCCCAACGCGCTCAGACCCGGATGATCATCTGGTCTGCGGCCAAGTGGCCAGTGGAACAAACGATCTTGTTCGGCCAAGGCGAGATCGTTGATACTCGCGATGCGTCGTAGCATCAGACCACTTTCGTTGAATTCCCAGTTTTCGTTTCCGTAGCTGCGGTACCATTGACCGCCA
The DNA here is from genome assembly GCA_903923205.1 of uncultured Rhodospirillales bacterium. Classification (GTDB taxonomy): domain Bacteria; phylum Pseudomonadota; class Alphaproteobacteria; order ATCC43930; family CGMCC-115725; genus CAIXXC01. The sequence goes on from CAIXXC010000267.1 coordinate 5,232, forward strand.
TGGTCATGCCATTCATAGGCGAAGCGAACCGCGATGCGATTGCCCTGGAACGCCCAGACTTCCTTGATCAAGCGGTAATCGAGTTCGTGGAGCCATTTCCGCTTCAGGAAAGCCTCGATAGCATCACGGCCTTGCAGGAATTCGCTGCGATTGCGCCAAATGCTGTCAACGCTGTAGGCAAGCGCCACGCGATCCGGTTCCCTGGTATTCCAAGCATCCTCGGCCATTCGGGCCTTTTGCGCGGCCGTTTCCGCGGTGAACGGGGGAAATGGCGGGCGGGTCATCTTTAAACTCCGATGTTAGGCAAGGCTGACGCCCGCAAATCCGGAGGGTAATGGTCGCGCCAGCCCCGGTAAACAATGCTCAAGAGATAAATCAGTCCACTCAGCGCCGATATCCAGAAACTGACCGGCCAGTCGGTCTGGTACGCGAGTGCGATCCCACCCCAGGCTTCGGCAAGCGCGAGCAGCGCAGAAAGCAGAATTCCGCTCGCCAGTTTCGAGCTCATGTTAAACGCAGCCGCCGCAGGGCCGACCATCAGGGTGAAGATCATCAGGACACCGACGATCTGCGCGGCGCTGGAGACCGTCAGCGCGACAATGCCTAGGAAAAGGAAACCCACCCACTGCATGGGAACGCCCTTGGCCTCAGCGAGCTCGGGCTGCAAGCTGGCAAAGAGGAGAGGGCGCGCGATTGCAGCGAGGGCTATGAGGCTGACCAGGGCTAGACCAAACAGCAACCTGATCGTTGCCCAGTCTATCCCGAGAATATCGCCAAACAGCACTGCGGTCGCCTGGGTTGCGTAGGCCGTGTAGAAATGGAGGAAGAGCAGACCAAGGCCGAGGGAAATTGTGAGAACCATCCCGATTGCGACGTCGCGCCCGGCAAGGCGGTCGCCCAACAGGCCCATGGCGAAGCCGCCAAGAAGGGTGAAGCCGATTAGCCCCCAGAGCGGCGGAACACCAAGGAGTACGGCGCCAGCAGCACCAGCAAAGCCGACATGGGATAAGGCGTGGCCGGCAAAGCTTTGTCCGCGCAGGACGAGAAAATATCCGACGATCCCTGCGAGGAGTGCCACGATCCCCGCAGCCGCAAAGGCGTGCTGCATAAAGTCATACTGGAGCATGATGGCCTTCGAAGAAGTCATCATGATTGGAGTGATCAAGCTCCTGGTTGCCCAACATCACGAAATACCGCCCCCGATGTCGGATTACCTCAATCTCAGTGCCATAGAGCCGAGACAGCACCGCGTTGTTGATGACGCTATCAACGCTGCCGAGTGCCGCTTGGCCGCCACCGAGATAGAGGACACGATCCATGGCGCCAAGCAGCGGATTGAGTTCATGCGTCGAGAATAGCACCGTGATGCCCAAGTCTTGCTGTAACTCGCGGACGAGGGTCACCATTTCGCCCTGATGTCTTGGGTCGAGGTTTACCAGAGGCTCGTCGAGCAGCAGGAGCCTGGGTTGCCCGATGAGAGTTTGTGCCAGCATCAAGCGCTGACGCTCGCCCCCTGACATGGCGGCCAGTGGACGCCGGGCGAGTTCGCTGGCGCCGACGCGTTCAAGCGCCCAGTCGATCTGGCGGCGGGTTGCCAGATCGAGCCAGGGCAGGCCCCAACGTTCCCCGCGCGCGGCCGCCGCAATGATGTCGCGCCCGCACAACCTGCCGCCATCAGCGGTGACTCTGCTCTGGGGCATATAACCGATGGCCGCATTTCCGGTTGTGGGTGCTGATCCGAAGACCATCAAGGAGCCGTTTTGGACCGGGACGAGGCCCAAGATTGCGCGCAAGAGGGTCGTCTTGCCCGCCCCGTTTGGACCCAGCACACCGATCAATTCACGAGGACCGATCTCAAGATCGATCTCGCGCAAGACGACCCGGCTTCCCATGGCGATTGTGACTTGTTGGCAGGATATGGCTGTCATCGCCCTCGGCAATTCCGGTTCTATCGCGGCATTGTGTTTTGTCGTTTCGCGCTCGGCGATTGCTTAGGGGTTCTACCAGTCTGCTCGTATTCAAACAATGTTATAACATAACACGTAATAAACAATCTGGCCCTCCGGACCGGGGATGATCCTCGGTACCGATCCGTAGATGGAAGCAGTTCGTAAGATTGCTAGAGATCAATGGACAATAAAAAAATACTTTCGAGATAAGTCATGGGATAAGTCAATCGTGGCGGTCGCAAATCACCGGTAAGAGAGGGGGGTAATATCTCGTCAAATTCAAGTGAAGGCCTTTGAAGAGACGTGTGAAAGCTAGTTCGTTCAGCGATATCGCGCCCAGAGCTTTGAAGGTAAGAAAAAAGTTGTTCTTTGACCGAAGGCGTCGATTTGGCGCATGATCGGGCAGAAGTGTCTCCGCTTTTTCTGGGCTCACGATGTCTGCAGTAACAGTTCCAACGCATCGGGCGCTCGTCACATATGACCGTTTCGACCGGTCGACTTGGGCGCAACTGCGCGCGAGCACCCCGCAGACCTTGAACGAAAGTGATCTGGTCAGGCTAAAGGGCATCAATGACGAAATTTCCTTGCCTGAAATCGAAGCGATCTACCTGCCGCTTTCGCGCCTGCTCAATCTCCACGTCTGTGCAACACAGGATCTGCAAAGGGTTCAAGAGGATTTCCTGGGCCAGGCCGCGCGGCGTCCCACCTATATCCTGGCGATCGCGGGCAGCGTCGCGGTTGGTAAGAGTACTATTGCGCGTATTCTTCAGGCTCTATTGTCCCGTTGGCCAAATCATCCCCGCGTGGACCTGGTCACCACGGATGGATTTCTCCACCCCAATGCGGTGCTGACTGACCGCAACCTAATGACTCGAAAAGGGTTTCCGGAGAGCTACGACACCCGAAGATTGTTGGAATTTGTTGCCGGGCTGAAGGCTGGCCGGTCAACTCTGGCGGTTCCGACATATTCCCATCTGATCTACGATATCGTTCCAGATCATCGCCAGATAATCGAACGACCTGATATTCTCATTCTTGAAGGATTGAACGTTCTTCAGGGTGGACAGGGAGCGTCGACACAAGGGCATCCCGTGTTCGTGTCCGATTTTTTCGACTTCTCGATTTACGTCGATGCGTCCGAAGATTTGCTTGAAAGCTGGTTTCTCGAACGGTTTCGGCGACTTCGGAACACAGCGTTCAAGGATGAACGATCGTATTTTCGGCGCTACGCGGCGATCCCCGAGGAAGAGGCGATGGCGACCGCATCGGAGATCTGGCGGGAGGTCAATCTCAAGAATCTGCGCCAGAACGTTGCCCCAACCCGCGAGCGGGCGAATATCGTTCTCCGCAAGGGCGTGAACCACGCCGTGGACGCTGTTTGGCTGCGCAAGAACTAATCGACGCGTAACCCGCCTCCTTCTCCGATCGAATTTTTGTTGAAACAGCCTCGCGAGGGCCGCCAATACGGCTGGTCGCATGGCTGATCTGCATGCGAATCGGGCGCGGCGGACCGATCGATTCCTCATTTGACCCCCAGTCCCCATCAATAGTCAGATAGGGACTCTGAGAGGTCGGTTGTTGACCGCTCGGACAAAAAAAGCTGATCGCCTTGGGGCACGGTCGATGAGGCACCAATACCAGCGCGGGTGGGAGAGAGAATGAGCAGGTTGTTCGTCACCGGTACAGGTACCGGCATTGGTAAGACTTTTGTTTCGGCAGCCATCGCCCATGCAGCGACAAAGGCCGGACAGACGGTGCGTGCCTTTAAGCCGGTGGCGAGCGGTATTGCCGACCATGACCTGCGCGACTCAGACCCCGGAGTATTGCTTCAGGCGATCGGCGTGACGCCCAGTCTGGAAGCCGTCAATGCGATTTCGCCCTGGCGATATACGAAGCCCGTTGCGCCGTATCTCGCGGCGGTGGGAGAGGGGCGGGAGGTTCCCTATGGCGAGGTCGTGGATTTCTCCAAGGAAGCCCTGCGAGGGCCAGAGGATTTGATCCTGATCGAAGGTATTGGCGGTGTCATGGCACCTGTTGATCGTCTGCACAGCGTTCTCGACTGGGTTTCGGCGCTGTCGATTCCGACGATCCTTGTTGCGGGAACCTATGTCGGCACCATCAGCCATACCCTTACCGCACTTGGGGTCTTGCGCGCTGCGGGCGTCAGGGTGCTCGCGATCGTCCTGAACGAGACCCAAGGCTCTCCCGTTTCGGCGGCAGAGCAGGGGACGGCAATCGGATTGTTCGCGGGTGGCGTTCCGATCTATGTCCTGCCCTATGTCGAGGGGGAACGCAGCTGGATGCGTGTGCCCTGTGGCGCTCTTACTGACGCCATTCTGCGCAAGCCCGCCTGCGCCGCGACCTGATCCTTAGAAAACGGCGTCAAATGCGGCTCGAAGGGCGCTATCGACCTCTGGCATGGACACAAGGATGCCTTGCTTGGCAAGCGACGTGACGCCGTGCTCTTTGATACCGCAGGGGATGATGCCGGCGAAGTGTGACAGGTCGGGATCAACATTAAGCGCAACACCATGAAAGGTGATGCCGTGGCGGATGCGGACGCCGATCGCGGCAATCTTGTTTTCCCGACCGTCATTTTCCGTGACCCAGATACCAACTCGGCCTTGCCGGCGTTCGCCACGCACGTTGAAGCGGGCGAGTGTCTGTATCAGCCATTCCTCCAGGTCATGAACATAACGGTGCACATCGGCATCGCGGCGCGCGAGGTCGATTAGGACATAGCCGACGCGTTGTCCGGGGCCGTGATAGGTGTATTGGCCGCCCCGACCGGTCGAGTGGACGGGCAGCTTTTGCGGATTGAGCAAGTCGGCCGGCTTTGCACTGGTCCCGCCCGTGTAGAGTGGTGGATGTTCAAGTAGCCACACCAGTTCGGGGGCTTCCCGCGCTTTGATGGCCGCGACCCGGGCCTCCATATCAGCTACCGCAGCGTGGTATGGAACGGGATCGTCTGACACACGCCACTCTCGACTTACCAATGCAGTCCCCATCAGAATTATGAATTTGGTGTCCAGGGAAATTCGCAGATTTGCCACCGCCATTTACGCACGGGTGCCAAGGGTGCGGAAGTGCTTGCCAAAGCCGCTGTGTATTTGCTATCGAACGCCCCTGCTTTTCGGGGGTCGGTCGGTCGGCCTCTTACACGGATGTGCGGTCGTGGCGGAATTGGTAGACGCGCAGCGTTGAGGTCGCTGTGGGGGAAACCCTGTGGAAGTTCGAGTCTTCTCGACCGCACCACTTACTCTCTCGCTTTTCAACTGAAGAGCTTTGTAGTCGAACGGTGCCCGTTTGGCCGCGACGCAAGATCAAGACAGATCTGTTGCGCGCTGGCCCCACCGATGGCTCGCTCTGTTCGTTCCGATACCCGAAGCGTTCCCCCCCCGTTGGGATGAATATCGGCAGCAGGAGACACAGCGATGTCCGATCATTTGCGCGAGAGTGCGCTTGAATATCATCGTTTTCCGGTTCCCGGCAAAATCGCTATCGTTGCCACAAAGCCGCTCGCCAATCAGCGTGATCTTGCGCTCGCCTATTCACCCGGCGTCGCTGAAGCGTGCATGGCGATCGTCAATGATCCGGCTGAGGTTTCGACCGTAACGGCGCGGGGCAATCTTGTCGCCGTGATTACCAACGGCACTGCGGTGCTCGGTCTGGGCGCAATTGGTCCGCTCGCGTCCAAGCCAGTCATGGAAGGGAAGGCGGTCCTTTTCAAGAAATTCGCCGGCATCGACGTTTTCGATATTGAGGTGGACGCCCTCGATCCCGCTCGCTTCATCGATGTTGTGGCCGCACTCGAGCCGACGTTCGGCGGAATCAATCTCGAGGATATCAAGGCGCCGGAGTGCTTTGAGATCGAAGCCGCTCTGCGCCAGCGCATGAAAATCCCGGTTTTTCACGATGACCAACATGGCACGGCGATCATCGTGGCAGCGGCCATTCGCAATGCGTTGAGGCTGACCGGTCGTCAACTCGATCAGATCAAGCTCGTAGTTTCAGGAGCAGGCGCTGCGGCACTCGCCTGTCTCGATCTCCTTGTCGATATGGGTGCCTCGGTCGAGAATATCTGGGTAACCGATCGTTTCGGTGTGGTTTACAGCGGTCGGGTGGAGGAAATGGACCCGCGCAAGGATCGTTACGCCAAGGACACCAACGCCCGCACTCTGGCCGACGTTATCGCCGGCGCCGACGTCTTTTTGGGGCTTTCAGCGCCCAACGTCCTGAAGCCGGAATTGCTGAGCGAGATGGCTGAACGGCCAATCATCATGGCGCTCGCCAATCCGACACCGGAAATTGCGCCGGACGCGGCGCGGGCGATTCGCCCCGATGCGATTATTGCCACAGGACGCTCGGACTTCCCCAACCAGGTCAACAATGTCCTGTG
>CAIXXC010000268.1 GCA_903923205.1 uncultured Rhodospirillales bacterium
GCCAGTTGCTCGCGATCAATCGAGAAGGTCACGGATTTACGATTGGCGCGAATGTTAGGGCGAACTCGAGGTCGTTGCCCTCGAGAGACCGGACCCGAATATCGCCGGCAAGGCGGAATCGATCGAACAACCCGAGGAACAGGCCCTCGACGAAAGGCCGAAGGCCGCTTCGGCAGGAGCTGTAGCGCACGCAAAGGTAGCCGTCGCGCGATTCAATGACGTCAAATGTCGGCATGGCGGCGCCCGGCATGCTTTCGCGCACGCCCTGGTGCATGGTGTTCAGGCTGCCGATGAAGTCAGGCAAGGAGTCGCCCATGAAATCGATGATCGGGCGGTACGGCCCCTCGGCGGCAAACCTGATCCAGTGAAGGCCGAACCTTGGCAGAAATTGCGGCAGGTCGAGGTCGAACGCAGCAGCGGCTTTTTGCACGAGGCCGAAGGTGACGGCGTCATCATAGGTTGAGGCGCTGATGAACAACGCGGGGTCCTGATGGAACGCCGCCCGGACGGCCGGATCGGGATGTTGCTCTTCGATCATGTTGAGCAACGCGCGATGGATCATGCCGTACATTGGCGGGTCTCTAGGGTCATGAACTCAGACAGCGGGGTTGCGCTGCGCGCCCGCATCAAGCCGATCGGCCAGAGCGTTCAACTGGTCGATTGCTGCCCGGATTTGCACGATTGGGGATTCTGCACAATCCATCAGGTCCAGGTTCAGACTGATCGCCATGGTCAAATTTCGTAACTGATGACCCGGACTCTCGCTTTGGTCTTCATTTTGGAAAGGATGGCCCACTCTACTCATTCTTGCTCTAATCGTTTTTTCGTGATCAATTCGACTTCAAGAATAAATTGTTCTGCAAATGCTTGCAAACGACTGAGCATTGGACAATTTTGCGGCGGCATTAACGGATAGCTGCGGTGGGAGCGAGCCTGCGCTTTGTGGAGCGCTGGGAAGTCGATGAATTTTCGGAAAACTATACGCATCTCGAAGGCGGGCAGCGCCCAAATTGGGCCGCAACGGCCCGTATTGAACCTTGGTATAATTGAACAGTTGATCACCGACGCCGTATCGGCTTTGTCGCAGTCATCGCCCCGTCGTGATTCGCGGGGAAAGGCCGTCAAGTCGCAGGGCCGTCCGGACCAAGCTTGGCGGCGCCGGCTCGTCGAAAGCTAGTCCCGCTGTGCTCATACTGATCGCCGACGACCATAGCCTTGTCCGTGACGCCGTCGCCGCCTACCTCAAGGCTGCCGACGACCAAATCGATGTCGTCTGTGTCGGGAGCTTCGATGACGCGCAGCAGGCCTTGTCCGGCGCCGATCGGTTCGAGGTTCTGCTTCTCGATATGTCCATGCCGGGCATGAAGGGGCTTGCGACGGCCGTCTCGCTCAAGGATGCATTTCCCCGGGTGCGGGTCGCTCTGCTGTCCGGCTCGGTCGAGCCAGGGTTGGCCCTTTCGGCCATGAAGGCCGGTCTGGATGGCTTCGTACCCAAGACCTTGTCCGGCCCCGCCCTCGTCAGCGTGGTCCAATTAATCGCCTGCGGAGAGCGCTACTTTCCGGCCGACCAATTGGAGCAGCATCTCACCACCGCCGCCGACCCGTTGGCGCTCGCCAGCGATGAGCTTGAGGTGCTGATGCGCCTTCGCGCCGGACTCTCGAACAAGGAGATCGCGAAACGGACCGGGCTGGAGGAAGGGCGGGTCAAAACCCTGGTCCGTCGCTTGGCCAAGCGGTTCTCCGCCCGCAACCGTACGGAAATCGCCCTGAAATCCGTGGACGTCATTCCCTAAGTCGCCCCGGCGCCCCGGCGCCCGCGCCCAAGCTGAGCGCTTTCTTCTCGACGCCAGCGCCGAATGCGCAAATGCGCGCGAAAAACGCCAAATGCGCAGTGGGTGTTGCGAATGCTGCGCACTAAGGAATTCAACCTACACCTGTACTGAACCCGGGGGGGATATGTCGGGAAGTTCGGCGGCGCTGGCATTGGCTCCGGAAGCCCTGTCCATAAGAGACGTCTATAATTTTCATTCCGCGGCCAATTTCGCGTTCCACCAGCTGCACGCGAACGCCTGTCGATTTGACGGCGATCTGACCGCCTTCCTCGTCTATTCCGCATTCATGGTGGCGAGCGCGGCGGACACCTTGAAGGCGATGCCGACGGCCGAAAATATCGAGATGGTCAATGCCGTCTTGTCGCTGCAAAGCATCTCGGAGATGACGGGCGTACCGCGCGAAACGGCGCGCCGCAAGTGCAAGCAATTGATCGATTTGGGGCTGCTAGAGTCCTTCTCC
>CAIXXC010000269.1 GCA_903923205.1 uncultured Rhodospirillales bacterium
CGGTCGCGGAAAGTGCCAGCCAGATCAAATCCGACTTCCTGGCCAGCATGAGTCATGAAATCCCCACGCCGATCAACGCCATCACCGGGATCGCTCATCTGCTGGCGCGGACGCACCTGTCAGACGAACAAGCGCGCTACGTCGAGATATTTCGCCGCGCCAGCGAAAATCTGCTTGGTCTGATCGACAGTATTCTCGACCTCTCCAAAGTTGAGGCAGCCCAGCTCGCCCTTGAGACTGCCGAGTTCTCACTCGCCGATATCGTCGAAAGAGTCATGGAAATGCTTGGTGCTCCGGCGCAGCAGAAGGGTCTCCGCCTGAGCTGTGAAATCACGCCGAACGTCCCGATCTGCCTGATTGGCGACCCAAACCGGCTGAGCCAGATCCTACTCAATCTCATCGGGAATGCGATCAAGTTCACCGAGCATGGTGAGGTGTCACTTCGGATCACGCAGGATATCGACGTATCCGTTAAAAACATGGTCCGTTTTACGGTCTCGGATACCGGAATCGGCATTCCCCAGGAAAAAATCGCTGTCGTGTTCGATCGCTTTACCCAGGCCGATTCATCGACAACGCGTCGCTATGGCGGCTCCGGTCTTGGCCTTACAATTTCCAAACGTCTTGTCGAACTGATGGGCGGCACCATTCGGGTGGAAAGCAACACTGGCGAAGGCAGCGTCTTCTCGTTCGCGATCCCGCTGGAAACCTGGTCCGGCCGCGTATCGCAGGTGGGAGCCGAGGTTACCGTCCGCCAAGATGCGAACCTCCCACCGCTGCGCATTCTTCTGGTCGAGGACTATCCCGACAACCGAACCATCATACTGGCCTATCTTCAGGATACACCCTACCACGTCGAGATCGCGGAAAATGGTCTGATCGCTTGCGAAAAATTCTTCTCTGGCAGCTACGATCTGATCCTGATGGATCGCCAAATGCCCGTCATGGACGGGCTTTCGGCGGCTCGCGCGATCCGCGCCTGGGAGCAAGAAAACCATCGCCACCCGACACCGATCATCGCGCTGACGGCAGCAGCCCTCAAGGACGACCGGGATCTATGCATCGCTTCCGGGTGCGACGCCTATCTAGCAAAACCGATCAAGCAGGACGTTCTTCTCCGCGCGATCAGCAAATTCGCCGAGCGTCCGCAATTGGCACGACCCCTATCCGACGGTCTCTCCGCCACAATACTCGCGCGAAAATTCGCGGATCGCATCCAGCTCTTTTTGCGCAATCGGCGGCTCGACATCATTCGATTGTCAGAGGCACTCGACATTCAGGACTTTACAACAATCGAGTTTCTTGGCCATGGCATGCGGGGCGCAGGGGGCATGTTCGGTTTCCCCGGGATCACCGTAATAGGCGCTGCATTAGAGCAAGGCGCCCTGGTCGCCGACACCGCATCTTTGAAGAGCAGTGTCCAGGACCTCTCGGACTATCTCGACATCGCGGAACAGGGTATCCACTAGCGGCAAGCGAGACGCGACGGAAACATCGCCGCGCCTCTGCGCCCCAAGTCAGTCGCCGATCTTGATAACAATCTTGCCAACATGGCGCTGTTCGGCCAGCGCCTGCAGAGCCTTCGTCGCCTGCTCGAACGGGTAGACCGTATCGATCACGGGCTTGATGCGGTGATGGGCGATGGCCCGGTTCATATTCTCGAACAACTCACGCGAGCCAACCAGAACGCCGCGCACGACAGCGCCGGAGGTCAGAATCGGCATTGGATTCATCGACGGCGCGTCAGCCACCGCAAGCAGGCCGACCATGCTCACGATACCGCCGATATTGACCGAGCCGATCGACTGCGCCAGCGTGCCCGTACCACCGATCTCGATGACATGATCAACGCCACGGCCACCGGTCAAGCGCCTGACCTCGGTGGCCCAATCGGGATGGACCTTGTAGTTGATGACCTCGTCGGCACCGAGCGCCTTCGCCTTTTCGAGTTTCTCGTTCGATGACGACGTCGCGACAACCCGGGCACCGGCGGCATGGGCAAGCTGCAGACCAAAGATCGAGACGCCGCCGGTGCCGAGAACCAGAACCGTCTGCCCCGCCTGCAACGGCTTCAGGCCATAAAGAGCGTTCCACGCCGTCACCGCCGCGCAAGGCAAGGTAGCACCTTCCTCGAAGCTGAGATGATCGGGCAGCCGCACGAGTCCGTTCTGGTGGAACACACGGTATTCCTGCAGAACGCCATCGATACCGCCGCCGAGGGCCGTGCTCCAGGCGTCAGCGACCTGGGCACCGCCCTGCCAGCTCTGCGAGAAGATACCGGCGACACGGTCGCCGGGCGCGAAATAGGTCGTGCCCTCCCCAACCGAGACAACTTCACCCGCACCATCGGAAAGCGGCGATAGATGAGTGACATCGGCAGGGAAAGGATACTGTCCGCTAGCCAGCAGAATATCGCGGAAATTCAACGAGGCTGCGCGCATCCGGACGAGGACTTCACCCGGTCCGGCCACCGGGACCGGTCGAGTGACGAGGCGATAGGTGTCGAGGCCATTGGCCGCGCCGATCTCATAGGCTTTCATCGTTGCCATCCTGGCATTCCTCCACATGCTGCCGTCCCGGTCATGGAATTGCCGGTTACGGTCATTTTATGACGATAAGTCGGGTTATATCTCAGACGGCTGAATTTCCACCATCCACCGGCAACATCGCGCCGGTGATGAACGACGCATCGTCGGACGCAAGAAAGGCGATCGCCGCTGCTGCGTCTCGCGGCTGCCCGATCCGGCCGAGAGGGATTGCCTCTGCCATGGCGCGCAATTGCGTCTCGCGTTCCGGGCCTGCCAGGATGTGCAGCATGGGCGTATCGGTGTCGCCCGGGCACACGGCATTCACGCGAATTCCCTGGCGCGCATGATCTGCCGCCATGCTGCGGGTAAGCTGAACGATCGCCCCCTTGCTGGTGCCGTAGGCTATTGCTTTTTGCGCGCCGACCAACCCCCAATCCGACGCGACATTGACGATCGCGCCACCACCTTGGCCCACCATGACCGGCACGACAGCGCGCGATAGGCGGAAAACGGCTGTCACGTTGACGGCCAAGACAGCGTCCCATTCCGCATCCGTGCAGTCTTGGGAATCGCCCCGGAACAAGATGCCGGCATTGTTGACAAGCACATCGACACGACCGTGACAGCGCAATGCCCAATCCACGAGGGTCTTGGCGGCTTCCGGCGCTGCGACGTCAGCTGCGAGAAAGGTGCCGCCCAACTCCGACGCGAGCGCGGCACCAGCCTCTGCATTGCGCCCACTCAACAACACCTTGGCCCCGCGTTCGGCAAACAATCGGGCCGTCGCCATTCCTATTCCCGATGTCGCCCCAGTGATGAGCGCAACCTTTCCCGCCAGCATATCTTCACTTTCCTGATTGAATGGAAATGTCCTGTCCCGAAACCCAGTTCACCCCGTTCAACGGACCTTGGCAAAGCAGGTGCGGACTTCGTTGACGAAGATATCCGGCTGTTCGAACGCGGCAAAGTGGCCACCTTTCGCCGGCTGCCCCCAATGGATCAAATTGGTCGAGCAGCGGTCCGCCCATGAGCGCGGCGCTTTGTAGATTTCCTTTGGAAAGATGCTGTAGCCGATGGGGCAGTCGATCTGTGCCGCCAGAAACGCCGTGTTGAAACTCTCCCAATAAATCCGCGCCGAAGAGGCAGCGTTATTCGGAAGCCAATACAGCATGATATTGTCGAGCATCTCGTCGTAGGTGAAGATGTTGGTCGGATCGCCATTGCAGTCGCTCCAAGACCACAACTTCTCGAAAATCCAGGCCGCCTGCCCGACGGGCGAATCGGCCAGCCCGTAACCGATGGTCTGGGGCCGGGTGGATTGCTGCTTCGAGTAGCCGGAATCCCACTGATCGTAGCGCGCGAAGCCGGCCATCGCTTCGGCCTCCTCCGGGCTCAGATTGTCGTAGGGCGGCGGCGGCACCACGATCGGCATGTTGACATGAACGGCAAGCAGTTCCTTAGGGTTCAGCAATCCGAGCTTGGTCGTGATTGCGGAGCCCCAATCGCCGCCTTGGGCGCAGTAGCGGGAATAGCCCAGCCGCGGCATCAGAATTGACCAGATCTTGGCGATATAGTCCGTTCCCCAGCCCGTCTTTACAGGCTTGCCCGAGAAGCCAAACCCCGGCAACGAGGGGACAACGACATGAAACGCGTCTTCTGCCTTGCCGCCGTATTTCACCGGATCTGTCAGCGGCCCGATCGCCTTGTGGAATTCGATAACCGAACCCGGCCAGCCGTGGCTGAGAATCAAGGGCATGGCGTTTGGATGGGGCGACTTGACGTGAAGGAAGTGGATATCGACGCCGTCGATTTCGGTCTTGAACTGACCAAATCCGTTCAGCATCGCCTCGCAGCGTCGCCAGTCATAGTGATCCCGCCAATAGGCCACCAGCTTTTGAACATGCGCCAATGGGGCGCCCTGCGACCAGTCATCGACGAGTTCCTTTTCCGGCCAACGGACGGCCTGCAGCCTTCGTTTCAGATCGTCAAGATCGGCCTGGGGGATGGCGAGGGTGAAGGGCGTGATGGCAGCGCTCATGTTCCTACCTCTCTGTGCTTGGGTACTGCGCGGATATTATTGTCGACCGAATCTCACGGCCGCTGGCAAGCCCCGCGTTGCTTCTCATTCTAATGATAGATGACACAATGGCTCCGGTTTTGCCATCAGCCGATGGTGTTCAAAACATCACTTGACCCACAGCGGACACGGATGAAACCATGCCGCGCCAATCAAGAAACAACACAAGAGGATCGAAATGAGCGATACCCGCGCCCTGGTGCAAACCTTCATAGACCACGTCGCCAATGGCCGTGCTCTCGAAGCCTTCAACATGATCAACGAAGACGGTGTCTATGTCCTGATCGGCAAGACTCCGCTGTCCGGCAAATATCATGGCCGCAAGGATGTCCTGGAGCGCTTCCTTGGCCCAATCGCAACCTGGCCGAGCCCGCCGTCATTGACCTTCGGCGAGGTCATCGTCGATGGCGACAAGGCCGCTGTCCGCGCCTCCGGAACCGGCATCGGCCCGACCGGGCCCTACAGCCAGCCCTATTACATGTTCTACATCAAGGTCGCTAATGGCGGCTTTGCCGAAATGATCGAGTATCTCGACACTGTCGAGGTCGAAGAAGCGGCCTACGGCAAGAAACTCGTCTCTGCCTGATAAAATACCGGATCGGGCGGCAGGTGCCGCCCGATCTTCTAGCGCTCAGCCGCCCTTCGCCGCTGCCCAGTATCGATCGCGCAGCAACCGCTTATAGAGCTTGCCGGTCTGATGACGCGGCAGTTCACGCTCGAAATCGATCTGGCGGGGCTGTTTCAAGCGGCTGATCTTGCCCTGCATCCATTCAGTGATCTCGGCGGCAAGTTCGGGACCGGCATCGTCCCAATTATCGGGCTGCACCACAGCGACAACCCGCTCGCCCATCTCCTCGTCAGGCGCGCCGAAGACCGCGACATCGGTTATCTTGGGGTGCTGGGTCATGAGGTTCTCGATCTCCTGCGGGTAGATGTTCACGCCGCCGGAAATGATCATGAAGCTCTTGCGATCGGTCAGGTAAAGCCAGCCGTCTTCATCGACCCAGCCGATATCGCCGATCGTGGTCCAGCCATACTTGTTTTTGGTGCTGGCCGTCTTTTCCGGGTCATTGTGATATTCGAACGGCATGCCGTTCTCGACATAGATCCCGCCCTCGGTCCGCGCCGGCACCGGCTCACCATTCTCGTCGCAAATACGCAGCGTGCCCCAGAGCAGGCGGCCAACCGAGCCGGGACGGGCCAGCCATTCCTGCGGGTTGATCACGGTCAGCCCGTTCATCTCGGTGCCGCCGTAATATTCATGGATGATGGGCCCGAGCCAGTCGAACATGGCCTGCTTCAC
>CAIXXC010000270.1 GCA_903923205.1 uncultured Rhodospirillales bacterium
ATGGCTTGATCGCCCGCGAGGTCGAGCGAGTCGATTCCGGCTATCGCTCGGCGATGTCGGTTCAGTCCTCGCTGGTGATGTATCCCATCTACGCCTACGGCTCGGAAGCGCAGAAGCAGAAATTCCTGCCGCGCCTTGCAACCGGGGAAATGGTCGGCTGCTTCGGCCTGACCGAACCCGATCATGGCTCGGACCCGGGCGGCATGACGACCCGTGCGGTCAAGGTCGATGGCGGCTATCGCCTGACCGGCAACAAGATGTGGATCACCAACTCGCCGATCAGCGATCTGGCCGTTGTCTGGGCGAAGTCTTCGGCCCATGGCGACAAGATCAAGGGCTTTATCGTCGAGCGCGGTTTCAAGGGCTTCTCGACCCCGAAGATCGAGGGCAAGGTCAGTCTGCGCGCTTCGATCACGGGCGAAATCGTCCTCGATAACGTCCTTGTGCCCGAGGATAATCTGCTGCCGAACGCCTCCGGGCTCGGCGGCCCGTTCGGCTGCCTCAACATGGCGCGCTATGGCATCGCCTGGGGCGTGTTGGGCGCGGCCGAAGCCTGCTGGCATGCGGCCCGGACCTACACCCTGGACCGCAAGCAGTTCGGCCGACCCCTGGCCGCCAATCAGTTGATCCAGAAGAAGCTCGCTGACATGCAGACCGAGATTACCCTCGGCCTGCAGGCGGCGCTGCGGGTTGGCCGGATGATCGAGGACGGCAGTTGGTCGCCTGAAATCATCTCTCTCATCAAGCGCAATAATTGCGGCAAGGCGCTCGATATCGCCCGCCAGTCGCGCGACATGCACGGCGGCAACGGCATCTCCGACGAGTTTCAGGTCATCCGCCACATGGTCAATCTTGAGACGGTCAACACCTATGAGGGCACCCATGACGTCCACGCCCTGATCCTTGGCCGGGCGATCACCGGAATCCAGGCATTTTCGGGCGTGTGAGGACTGGGAGCATGGCCGGACCGCTGTCGCATCTGAAGATCCTCGACCTCTCTCGCGTGTTGGCCGGTCCCTGGTCGACCCAGTTCCTCGCCGATCTGGGTGCCGAGGTGGTCAAGGTCGAGCGGCCCGACGTGGGTGACGACACGCGGAGTTGGGGGCCGCCCTATATCCAGGCCGATATGGCGGCCTATTTCACCTGCTGCAATCGCGGCAAGAAATCGATCGCGGTTGATTTCACCACGCCCGAGGGCGCAGAATTGGTGCGGCGTCTCGTCCTTGAAGCCGATATTCTGGTCGAGAATTTCAAGCGCGGCGGGCTTGAGAAATACGGCCTCGATTATGCGTCGCTGAAAGCCATCAAGCCGGACCTTATCTATTGCTCCATCACCGGCTTTGGCCAGACCGGGCCCTATGCCGACCGTGCCGGCTATGACCTGATCATTCAGGCCATGGGCGGCTTGATGAGCGTGACGGGGGAGCCGGACTCGGTGCCGGGCGGCGGGCCGATCAAGTCCGGCGTCGCGGTCGCCGATCTTTTTACCGGCATGTACGCGGTCTCGGGCATGCTGGCCGCCGTGGTGCATCGCGATCGTACCGGCGAGGGGCAGCAGATCGACGTGGCCCTGCTCGATGTTCAGGTCGCGATGCTGGGCAATCTCGCCACCAATTATTTCGCAACCGGGAACGTGCCGCGCCGCTGGGGCAACGCTCATCCCAATCTCTGCCCCTACCAGTCGTTTGCGGTCGCCGATGGGCATCTCATCGTCGGCTGCGGCAATGATGGTCAGTTCCAGCGCCTGTGCGAGGTCGCCGGTCGCCCCGATCTGGCGCTCGATCCCCGCTTTGCCGGCACCCGGCAGCGCGTCGAGAACCGACCCGAACTGATCCCGATCCTGGAGGCGATCATGCGGACACAGGACCGCGCGTGGTGGATCGGGCGGTTGGAGGCCGCCGGCGTTCCCTGCGGCCCGATCAACGCCATCGACGAGGTCTTCGCCGACCCGCAGGTCATCGCCCGGGAATTGCGCCGCGACCTCACCCTCGCCGACGGCACCCCCGTTGCGACAGTCGCCAATCCGCTAAGGTTCTCCGCCACGCCGCTGGGGCCGTGGCAGGGGCCGCCGATGCTTGACCAGCATGGCGATGAGATCCGGGCGGGGCTTGAGGTCGGGTGATTTTCGATGTTTCGTCTTTGTTCTTAATTTGGCGGAAAACTCTCGTATAAGTTGATTTATTCCAGAATCAACTCTTGGCAGCAGAAATCTGTGGCTCAGGCCAGGCTTGGAGTATGAATGCGTATTGCAGAATACCGCCTCGCCTGGGCGCGGCGAGACCATGGGCGTGTCGTCAACGCCCTGATGGATCTCTCCGGAAATCGGCTGGAAATTGGTGCCGGCACCGTTCTGGCGGAATCTCAGAGTGATGAATCGGCAGATATTGAGGCTCTTGAGGCACGAGACCAACGGGTCCTTGCGCTGCTGTCCGCCGCCTATCAACGACCGGTCTCTGCGGTAGTCCTCGGAAATATCAAGCGGGCAGGTCGGGAATGGGTGCGGGGGGAGATTTGCCTTGCGCAAATCCACCTTGCGCTGTCGGGTCTATCAAAACTTAAGTCCCCCGAAGACGCGGCGGACTTTGCCCGGCAACTTTTCGACCGTTCGGAAGACCTTAAACGCGTTCATACCGTATGGACTCGATTTGAGGGAGCAGCGCAATGAGGGTCAACCAGTTTCTCGTTCCTGGTAAGTGGGGGCCACGCGGGGAAACGCCTGTTCAACTGGCGGATCGGATGTTGCGCAGCATCGAGGCCTTTAAAGCGATCGATCCCGGCTTCGGGCCGTGGTGGCTGATCGATTTTGTCGCTGAAACGAGCGTTCCCCTTGACAAGCCGAGGTCGCGGATGGCTGGCCTAGCCGAGGGTGCGCCGCAGTCCGACGATGACGGTGACCCTGTGCCCGGGGGGCGGGTACAGTGTTTCCGGAACGAGCCGACGACTTGAGGGACCCAAGGCGGTGACCTTGACAATCATTTCCTCCTGGGAACTGGCTTACGCACGCATTTGCTCGCGAGACCTGATGGCGCTATGGCCATCCGATAGCGTTCCATTCGAGCCATGCTGGATGACCTACCTTTCCGCACCCTTGGCGGCAATGATTTCGCCGCCGCCTTCGATTGTTACGGAACGGACACCCGACGGCGGCTTGTTTTTAATCGCTGCGGAAGAGACCTTTGACGTGCGCAACAACGTCCATATGGAGAACGCAACGGCTATTTCCGAAGCCTTGGCGCCTTTAAGCGCCATAATATAAAAAGCCTGTCTTACCCTATGCTTCAGATCGCGGCCTGCGGTCCCGCGACGCGTCGAATCCCTCATCGATTCATGGCACTGGGCGATGAAGTGAGGCCCCAAGTGTTGAGTGATGTGATATATCCTTCGAACCAATAAGAAAACGGGAGGGATACATATGACGACCGATTACAGGAAACTCTTCGCGCTCGATGGCAAGGTCGCGCTGGTCACCGGTGGCAGCCGGGGTATTGGCGCCGAAATCGCCCGCGCTCTCAGTTCGGCTGGCGCCGCCGTGATGGTCACCGACATCCTTGAGAAGGAAGGTCAGGGCTTTGCCGAAGAACTGCGTTCGCAAGGTATCCGTGCCGAATTCTTGAAGCAGGACGTTGTCGTCGAATCGCAATGGGAAGAAACCGTCGCGGCGACGGTCAAGAAACTCGGCGGGCTCGATATCCTGGTCAACAATGCCGGAATCGAGAAGATGAACTTCATCACCGAAACCACGCTTGAGGAGTTCCAGAAGATCCTCGACGTCAACGTCTCCGGCGTGTTCTTGGGCTGCAAGCATGCGGTGCGGGCGATGCGCCCGGGCGGGATCGCCGGGAATGGCGGCTCGATCATGAACCTGTCCTCGATCGCGGGTCTGGTCGGGATCATCGCGCTTGGCGCTTATAACGCATCGAAGGGTGCGGTGCGGTTGCTGACGAAATCGGTCGCGGTCGAATGCGCCCAGCTCAAGACCGGCATTCGCTGCAACTCGGTCCATCCCGGTTTGATCAAGACCAATATGGGCGATCATTTCCTCCAGAACTTCGTCGATCTGAAGCTCGTGAAGACCACTCAGGACTCTGAGGATGCGTTCATGAAGTCGATCCCGATGGGCCATTGGGGTCAGCCGCAGGATATTGCGGCGGCGATGGTCTATTTGGCTTCAGATGCGGCGCGCTATGTCACGGGTGCCGAAATCCACGTCGATGGCGGCTTCTTCGCCACCTAAAGGGCGACGCTGACAGGGCCTCACCCTGACGAGCGGGCGGTCTTGATATTACGGCGATCGGAACTGTTCCTCCGATCGCCGTTTTGCTGCTCTGGAGACGCGTTCTGTAACTTCGCGTCAGATTCTGGTCTTCTGCCCGACCCAGTACGTGTCGCGCAGGTCGCGCTTGAGCACCTTGCCGTTCGGGCTGCGCGGCAGTGTTTCGATGAAATCGACCGATTTCGGCGTGCGCAGGCTGCCCAGCTTTTCCTTGCACAGCGCGATCAGCTCTGCCTCGGTCGTTGTCATGCCGCTGTTAAGCTCGACCACCACCTTGACAGCCTCGCCCCAATCCGGATCGGGCACGCCGATCACGGCGCAGTCCTGAACCGAGCGGTGCGACCAGATCACCTGTTCGATCTCCTGCGGGTAGATGTTGAACCCGCCCGAGATGATCATGTCCTTTTTGCGGTCAGAGATATGAACTCGGCCATCGCCATCGATGAAGCCGATATCGCCGGTATGCAGCCAGCCGTCGATGATTGTCTCGGCGGTTTTCTCCGGCTGCTTGTAATAGCCCGCCATCACCAGATCGCCCTTGACGCAGATCTCGCCGCGCTCACCTTGTGCGACCTCGTTATTGTTGTCGTCGAGAATTTTCACCTGGGTCAACGGCGTCGGGTAGCCGCAACTGCCGAGGCGGTCGTCGCTGCCGATGCTGCCATCGGGCTCGAAATGGTCCTTTGGCGTCAGGATGGTGCAGACGGCGGGGGCCTCGGCCTGGCCGAAGCACTGCGCCATCACCGGACCGAAGACCTTGATCGCCTGGCGCAGTTTCTCGACCGAAATGGGCGCTGCAGCATAGACAAAATAGCGTAGCGAGCTGAAATCGCGCTCCGCCACGCCGGGCACGTCCAGCATCCGATAGATGACGGTCGGCGGCAGGAAGAACTCGGTCACGCGCTCCTGCTCGATGATGTCGAGCATCAGCACCGGTTCGGCCTTCGGGATGATGATGACGCGACCCCCGCGCGCCATCGCATGGAGCGAGAGCAATCCCGCAGCATGAGTCAAAGGGGCCGCCGCCAGTACCACAGGCGTTTCCTCATGCGTGTAGCTGAAGCCGTAAAGGCAGGTCGCCACGAAGGTATTGATGCTGCGATTGGTCAGCGACACACCTTTCGAGCGTCCGGTGGTGCCGCCGGTCGGCATCACCATCGCTAGGTGTTCCGGGGCGACCAGAACCTCGGGCAGCGCATCGCGGACGCCGTCCAGCCAGCGCTCCAACGAAGGGGCATTGGGCAGATCCGCATCGAGGCAGACAAAGGCTTTAACGCCGGGCAGGCTCGGCCGCAGCGCATCGATCATGCCTGAGAAACTCTGCTGGTAGATCACGATCCGGCAGTCAAAGAAGTCGAACTGGTACTGGATATCGTCGGCCTGCAGCCGGGGATTGGCGGGAACCCATGTCATGCCTGCGCGGGAGAAGCCGAAGACGCAGGCAAAGGCCGTGATATCGTTGTTTGCCAGGACCGAGGCATGATCGCCGGGGCCAAGACCGAGAGAGGCCAGCTTGTTGCCGATCCGATAGCTGAGCTTCTGAACATCGGTGAAGCTGAACCGGGTTGCTTCCATCTGCAGGCAGACCCCATCGGGATTTCGCCGTGCGCCATGGTCGAGATATTGGATGAAGGCCATCTTGGCGACGTCTCCCGATGATTGTTCTCGTTGATTTCGTTCCGGCGCCGGCTGGGCGGGAATGGCCGCTGGATTTCTTAGAGTTGTCTATAAATTGGGGGGGAAGGTCGGTCAAGGTAACCAGCCACGATCAAGCTTTGGCGCTAGAATTCTGCTGGCGGGCGCTTGCGCGGCCTGCGTGGGCGTTTTGTTGTCGCCATGGCGGTTATTGTCGGGGTCGTAGCGGGAGCGGTGAAGCGCAGGAAGGTGTGATGACGCGGCAGCGTTCTTTTGGCCTCGCGGATCCGGGCCAGCAATTTGCGCTGCCCGGCGGTATCGGCGAATCCGAGCATGATGAGGCTTGTGCCATAGGCGACCTGGGCTCTGAAGCCCGCATCGTCAAGGTCGTGATTGACCCATAGATCGATGCAGCCAATGAAGTGAATCATCAGCAATCTTGGCAGATCGTCACGCTCGGCTTCGTCCGCAGGCAGTCTTTTCTGAAGGATCGCAACTTCCAGCGCGTGTTTCCAAAAGCTGATCGATCGATGCATGAACCATGGCCGATGCAGATCGTCGGGCGTGCCAAGGTAGACCCTGGAGAGTTCGCGGTAGACAACCGGATCGGCGGTGTAAAGCTCAGCCGCGAAGGCGGCGGCTTCAATGGGATGTTCGAGCGGATCGGTAGCCTTGTGTCGCAAGACGCCGATAAAGAGCGGGTCGAGCGCACGATTGAGCAGCGCGTAGAGCAGACCGTCCTTCGTCCCCAGCAGATTATAGGGCGTCGCCGGGGCCACGCCGGCCCGGGTGGCGACATCCTTCATGGTGAAATCGACGCCGCCCGTCTCCCGCAGGAGGGCACCTGCGGCGTCGAGGATGCGATCCAATCGCGCCGCCGCCCGCAGCTTTGGCGAGGGTTGCCTGACGGCGCGCCCCGCCGGGTGATCCATCACCATTGCCTCGTTCGGGGACGCTTAATGCTGACCGGGTCAGACGCCCAGCAGGTCGCGAAGTGCACGTTTCACGACCTTGCCGTTGGCATTGCGCGGCAGCGGCTCACTGCGCAGGGACCAGGTCTCGGGGCGCTTGTAATCCGCAAGCTGGCTGCGGGCATACTCGGCAAGCGCCTCCTCGGTGAGGTTCGGATGTTCGGGCTTGTGAACGATGAAGGCGTGAACACGTTCACCGAGAACCGGGCAGGGCTTGGCGACGATCGCGGCTTCCAGCACGGCATCATGGGCGACGAGGACGCTTTCCACCTCAGCGCTGTAGATCTTGTAGCCGCCCCGATTGACCATGTCCTTCTTGCGATCGAGCACACGGACGAAACCATCGGCATCGACAGAGCCGATATCGCCGGAATGCCAGTAGCCGCCGGTGAATTCCCGCGCCGTGGCTTCGGGATTGCGCCAGTAGCCGGGTACGACCATCGGCCCGCTGATCCATAGTTCGCCGGTTTCGCCGCGCGGCACCTCGCGA
>CAIXXC010000271.1 GCA_903923205.1 uncultured Rhodospirillales bacterium
CACTGGCTCAACCTCTTCAATGGCAGCTTCGACGTCAGTTATTTCGAGTCTGCGCGACGCATCGGCCAGATCCACAGCAAGATCGGTCTGGAGCCTCGCTACTACATCGGTGGATATGCCTTTACTGTCAGCAGGCTCTACGACGCGGCGGCTCATGCCCACGGCAGCATCCTGCACCCCAAAAAGGCGCAGAACGATCTCGCGGAATTGCTGCGGGCCCTGAACCAGGCAGTCATGCTCGATATGGACCTGGCGATCTCGATCTATCTAGAAGAAAACGAGAGCCGCCATCGCAAGGAACTCGATAGCTTGGCGAGCGCCTTCGAAGCCTCGGTCAAGACCGTCGTCGGTTCTGTCTCCGCCTCAGCTCGGGAGATGGAGGCCAGCGCCCGTGCGATGGAAAATATTGCTGACGAGACCGGTCGACAGGCCGTGATGGTGGCCGGTGCGTCTGAAGAAGCGTCTACGAACGTTGCCACGGTAGCTGCTGCGAGCGAGGAACTGGCGAGTTCAATCTCCGAAATTGGTCGTCAAATCAGCCAATCCGTCCAGGTCGCCAGCGCTGCGGTTCAGGATTCCGAGCAGACTGACGCGAAGATGCACTCCTTGGTCGGGGCGGCGCAGAAGATCGGCGACGTGATCAGCCTTATCAACACGATTGCAAGCCAGACCAATCTGCTGGCGCTGAACGCGACGATCGAGGCGGCTCGGGCTGGAGATCAAGGCAAGGGCTTCGCCGTTGTTGCCTCGGAGGTGAAGTCACTCGCCGGACAGACAGCACGCGCGACCGAGGAAATACGACGCCAGATCGAGGATATCCAGAACATCTCGGGCGAAGCCGCCCAAGCCATCCAGGGTATTACCAAGACCATACGGGAAATGAACGAGATCACGGCAGCGATCTCGGCAGCAGTTGAGGAACAAAGCTCCGCCACCCAGGAAATCGCTCGCAGTGTCCAGCAGGCAGCCGCAGGCACCAACGACGTCGCGTCCAATATCACAGGGGTGACGCAGTCTGCTGAACGAACCGGGGAAACAGCGGAACAGGTTCTGCGCACGTCCGCCTCCCTCGCCCAGAATTGTGATCATCTGGGTCGGGAGGTCGATGCCTTCCTCTCGAAGATCATGACGGCGTAGGCAGAACATTGACGCCGGGCCTCGCAGAGCCCGGCGCCCAAGGCGAGGGCGCGGCTTGCCACACGGAGGAGAACGAGATGAACGCGCCAATTGAATTGCCGAAGGGGCTATCCCGACAGGTGTCCACCCTGTCGGATAGTCTGGCGCAATTCCACCGCATCCTTCAGGGCCGCTATCCGCAGATTGGCCGCCTCGCCCTTGCGCCCTATGATGCTGGGACAGACCTCCTTAAGACCTTCGTCAGCAGCAACGATGACCAACAACCGCTAACCCGTTATCAGGCCTTACTGAAGGACGTCCCCTCCCTTCAGGGTTTGATGGACAGGCGGGAGACACGGGTCATTGACGATATTCAAGAAAGTTTACCTGTTTCGACCCGGCATACCGAATGGCTGAAATCGCGGGATTACCGTAGCAGCTACACCGTGCCGATCTTCCATAATGAGGAACTGGCCGCCTTCCTGTTTTTCGACGCTAAGGAGCCGTATTTCTTCACACCCAAGACCACCGAGTTTCTCGACATCTTTGGCCGAATTGTCGCTCAGCTCTATCTTCTTCGGGTCGCCGCTGCGCGGAGTCTCGTCGGCGCGGTCGATATCGCGAGCGGGCTTGCCCGGATGCGCGATGTTGAAACTGGACAACATCTGGAGCGCATGGCTGCATACGCCCGGCTGATCGCCCTTGGGGTCGCTGATAGGTTCACGCTCAGTGATGAACACATCGAATATATTCACCTCTTCGCGCCACTTCACGACATCGGCAAGGTCGGCATTCCTGACCGTATCTTGTTGAAGCCGGGTCGGCTCGACGGTGAGGAATGGGCGATCATGAAAACCCACGTCGAGATTGGAATCGCCCTTGCTGATCGGATGATCCGGGACCTTGATCTTCAGGATGACCTCGCGGGGCGCGTCATGAAAGACATTGTGAGCGGTCACCACGAGCGGGGCGATGGTTCTGGCTATCCGACCGGCTTGGGTCTGGCCGATATCCCGGTCGAGGCGCGCATGATCGCCGTTGCCGATGTCTACGACGCGCTATCGTCACGCAGGCCTTACAAGGAAGCCTGGGATGAGGTTCGCTGCTTCACGGAATTGGCGAAGGAGGTCGAAACCGGCCGGCTGGACCCCGACTGTGTTGCCGCGCTCGCTGCCGCCCCTGAGGAACGAGAAGCGATCCGTCGGAGGTTCTCCGACATCGACGAATGAAAGCCTTTCGTGGGCGGGCCTCCTCACGAAAGGAATGATCGGGGGGATCGAGATCGATCGGCGAGAACGGCCCGGTAAGCTACCGATGACGAATGAGGCTGGCTCACGCTGGGGAGTGCGGTCCGGGGTCCGCTTGGCTCATATGTCTGCAAGAAAGCCCGAGGTTCTTCCCTGGCGACCATTCTACATTTTGGACCGAAGGGCCGTATCTGCTGGTGAAACGCCGATCAGGGAAAAGAAGTGACCTAACCGTTTGGCCGCCGCAGAATGCCCTCTGAAAACCCTCTGAATACCGACTATAAGTGAACCCTAGAGAATGTAGTTCAATCATAGGGCGCAGATTTATTAATCATTTCCGAGGCTTGCGCGGATGGTGGAAACTAACAGAACTCATTGAAAATAAATGAAACTTCGTGGCGGAGGGAGAGGGATTCGAACCCTCGAGACGGTTTCCCGTCTACACACTTTCCAGGCGTGCGCCTTCGACCACTCGGCCACCCCTCCGTCGCGCGAAATCCGGGGGTCAGCCGGATCCTTGTGCTCGCAACCCCGATCAATGCCGGCTCGCCTCGAGACATTTCCTGCCATTGCAAAAGGCTGGCAGGATCGAACGCGGCGGGGCGGCGACCGGGAGGAGGCTCTTTTGCACGGGGTCTTGGAACCCGTCAAGCAAGATCGTCGCCGGACCGACCCTCGCCGCAATTGACGCAGGCTTCGGGCAGCGATAGGCTTGGACAAAATTGTGATCACAAAATGCCAGGAGCATCATGGCGCCATTGGACAGGGCTGAAAACTCGCGTGTCTCGGACGCTCTCGCGGAATGCCGCGATTTCCTGGAGCGCTATCCCGATACCAAGTTTGTCGATGTGCTGCTGACCGATCTCAACGGTATCCAGCGCGGCAAACGTCTCGACATTGTCGAGATCGAGGATGTGTTTCGCAATGGTCGTCCCCTGCCGGGAACGATGATCGGCCTCGATATTACCGGCGCCGACGTGGATGAGACCGGCCTGTCCTGGGATGACGGCGACGCCGACCGCCCCGCCTATCCAATTCCCGGCACCTTGGTGCCACAGCCGTGGGCGGTGACCCCGACCGCGCATTTGCTGCTGAGTTACCACAATCACGACGGCTCACCCCATCCGCTCGACCCGCGCCAGATCCTGGCCGGCGTGCTGGATCGCCTGCGTGCCGATGACATCCATCCCTGCGGCGCGGTCGAGCTGGAGTTTTATCTGCTTGACGGCAAGGCCGCGCGGGAGGGCAGGTTGGCGCTCGCGCCCGGCCATGACGGCGGCAAGCAGGGCTATTCATTGGAGGAGGTCCACGAGGTCACACCCTTCCTGGACGAGCTCTACGCCGCCTGCAAGACGCAAGGTCTGCCGGTGATGACCGCGATCAGCGAATACGGCGCCGGCCAGTTCGAGATTACCCTGCATCACAAGACCGATATTCTGCGCGCGGTCGATGACGCCATCTTGTACAAGCGCACGGTTCGCGCGGTTGCGCGCAAGCACGGGCTTGAGGCGAGCTTCATGGCCAAGCCTTTCGCCGAGGAATCCGGCAGCGGCATGCATCTCCATATCTCGCTGCTCGATGGCGCTGGGAACAATCTCTACGAAGCGCCGGATGGCGAGAAAAAGCTGCGCTGGGCGATCGGCGGGATGCAGGCGCTGATGCGGGAATCCCTGCTGTTGTTCGCACCCCATGCCAATTCCTATCGCCGCTTTGTCGCGATGAGCTATGCCCCCGTCAACCCGAGCTGGGGCTTCAACAACCGCACGGTGGCCTTCCGCGTGCCCAAGGGGCCGAAGGGCTCACTGCGGGTCGAGCACCGCGTCGCCGGCGCCGATGCCAATCCCTATCTGGCGATGGCGGCAGTCCTGGCAGGAGTCCATCACGGCCTGCAGCATCAGCTTGATCCCGGCGAGCCGGTTGCCGGCAATGGCTATGCTGCGGAAGCCGACAGAATCCCACCCAACTGGCTCGACGCGATTCGCGATTTCGAAGCCTCAAACGCGCTTCGCACTGCGATGGGTGATTATTTCGTCGAGATTTACGGCAAGATCAAGCTGGGTGAGTACAAGCGCTTTGAGGCCACGGTGCCGGCGCTTGACCTGTCCTGGTATCTCCGCAGCGTCTAGCTGCATTGCGCCTGTGATTTCAGTTTTTGTGAATGGTGACGAAAATGCCCAGCAGAACACATAATCAGCGGAGCACCGCGGATTGGCAGGCGCTCGACGCTGCCCACCACCTTCATCCCTTCTCCGATATGAAGCAGTTGAATGCCGCCGGCTCGCGCGTGATCGTTCGCGCCGAGGGTATCCATATCATCGATTCCGACGGCAACCGAGTCATCGATGGCATGTCGGGGTTGTGGAACGTCAATGTCGGCCATGCCCGTCACGAGATTATCGACGCGATCTCGGCCCAGCTCTCGACGCTCGACTACTACAACACCTTCTTCAAGACGACCCACCCGGCCGTGATCGAGCTTGGTGCCGAACTCGCGACCGTAACGCCACCGGGCATAACGCGCGCCTTCTTTACCGGCTCCGGCTCTGAATCCAACGACACGATCATCCGGATGGTCCGGCATTTCTGGGCCGTCCAGGGCAAGCCGGAAAAGTCGATCTTCATCTCGCGCAAGAATGCCTATCACGGCTCGACGATCGGTGGCGCAAGCCTGGGCGGCATGGCCTGGATGCACAAGCAGGGCGGCCTGCCGATCCCCGGCATCATCCATGTCGATCAGCCCTATTGGTGGGCCGAGGGCGGCGACATGAGCCCCGATGAATTCGGGCTATGGGCCGCCAATCAGGTTGCGTTGGCGATCGATCGCGCCGGGCCAGAAAACGTGGCGGCCTTTATCGGCGAGCCGATCCAGGGGGCCGGTGGGGTGATTATCCCGCCCGCCACCTATTGGCCTGCGGTGCAGAAGATCTGTCGTGATCGCGATGTCCTGATTGTTTCGGATGAGGTTATCTGCGGCTTTGGTCGCACCGGCCACTGGTTTGGTTGTCAGCATTTTGGCGTGCAGCCGGACCTGATGGCCGTGGCCAAGGGCATCACTTCGGGATATTTCCCGCTTGGCGGTGTCCTCGTCGGCGCGCGCGTTGCCGATGTCATCACCGAGCAGGGCGGCGAATTCGCCCATGGCTATACCTATTCCGGCCACCCCGGCGCCTGTGCCGCGGCGCTTGCCAATCTCGCGATCCTGAAGCGCGAGAACGTGGTGGAGCATGTCCGGATCGATGCCGGTCCCTATCTCCAGGCAGGATGGCATCGCTTCAACGATCATCCTCTGGTTGGCGAGGCGCGTATGGTCGGCCTGATCGGCGCCATCGAGCTGACACCCGACAAACACGCCCGTGTGCCCTTCCCTGGCGACGGCAAGGCCGGCACGATCTGCCGCGATATCGCGTTTGGTCAGGGGCTGGTCATGCGTGCCGTGCGCGACACCATGATCCTCGCCCCGCCGCTGGTCGTCACCCATGCCCAGATCGATGAGATCATCGAAAAGGTCGCGCGGATCCTGGACCTCACCCGGGCCGAGCTTATCCGGCAGGGGCTGCTCTAGTTTATTGAAATCGCTTGGTGGCGTGCGGCCTGATGCTTCTGTCAGGCCGCATCGATTATCCTATTTCTGGACCCAGGCGCCCGATTCCTGATGGTACCAGGTTCCGGCTGGTGCGCCTTGGAGGATCTGCGGCGCGAAGATGCGGCCAACCTGATCGACCGTCATCTTGTTTTGTGCCGCCTGTTCCGCATAGACTTTGCGCCGGGCGGCGTTGGCCTGCGCCACGAGGGCACCCAGCGTGTCGGCCTGGGTCTGATCGCGCAACTCGGCATAGCCATCAAAGCGCTCCCCCACAGCACCGGCCGCGCGCGGCGCATCAAGCGCGCGGGCTTCCGCCCAGGCGGTCCCGGCACATGCCATCAGGATCAAGAGCGCAACCACCAGGCTGCGTAAAGCGTTACCATACACGGCTCGTCCCAACATCGTCCCCAGCCTTCTTTTACGATTTTGAGCTGCCATCTAGAGAGCAAACCGAACCATCTGCAATACGCAAATTCAGTCTATGTCGGGATGGAACCGTGCGGCCCACGCCGTTCCGATAGGCTGCTCCAAAGCGCCACGCTTTCGAGCAGGTCTTCCTGTTGGATGGGTTTGGCAAGATGGCCGTTCATGCCTGCCGCCTGGCAGAGCTCTATTTCCCAGCGCATCGCGCTGGCCGAAAGCGCGATGATCGGAATGTTTCGCGCCGGCCCAGACAGCGCCCGGATCGCCCGCGTCGCATCGAGCCCATCCATGACCGGCATATGCATATCCATCAGGACAACATCGAAATCGCCCGTCGCGACCGCCGCGACCGCCGCAGCGCCATCATTGACGAGTTCGACCTTATGGCCGGCTTGCGCCAATATACCCTCGACCACCATCTGGTTCATCGCGACGTCTTCCGCGACCAGGACATTTGCCGGGCGGACGCAATCGGCCAGCGCGCGGGGCTTTTCAAACGCCTCGATATTATCGGCGTGTGGCAGTTCGAGCATGAACCAGAATCGACTCCCCAAGCCCGCACCGCTCTCGACCCCGATAACCCCGCCCGGCATTGCCTCGACGAGACGACGGCTGATTGCCAGGCCCAATCCGGTGCCGCCGAATTGGCGGGTGGTCGAACTGTCGACCTGGGAAAACACCTGAAACAGGAGATGCATGCGATCGTCTGGAATTCCAATGCCGGTATCGATCACCTCGAACAGCAATCGCCTATCGCTCTGCGACGCAAAACGGATTTTCAGGGTCACGCTTCCGGATTGGGTGAATTTGATCGCGTTCGACAGCAGATTCAGCAGCACCTGACGCAGTCTATGGGGGTCGCCAATCACGATATCGGGCACGTCCGCAGCGATTTGAAGCTGCAGTTCCAACGATTTCTCGACGCTGCCGGGGCGAACCACATCGAGCGCACTATCGACAGTATCGCGCAGCGACAGGCCGATGCGCTCAAGTTCCAGCGATCCCGCCTCGATCTTGGAGAGATCGAGGACATCGTTGATGATTGCAAGCAGGGCGTCGCCCGATGCTCTCACCAGCGAGACGAGGTGTTGTTGCTCTTCGGTCAGGTCCGTTTCGAGCAGGATGCCGGCGAAGCCCAGAACCCCGTTCATCGGTGTTCGGATTTCGTGGCTCATGGTTGCGAGAAATTCCGACTTGGCCCGGTTGGCGAGTTCGGCCCCACGACGGGCTTGTTCCGCCTCCTCGATCGCGTTTTGCCGCTCCGTCACATCGCGGGCGAAGCTGATCATTTCCGTCGCCACGCCGGTACTCGGGTCGCAAACGACAGTGCAGTTTGTTTCCAGCCACAGGCCTCGCCCATCGCGATGGCGCGCACGGCCCATGACGCGACCGCCCACGCCCGTGCGCATCATCTCATGAAAGGCAGCGACGAGGCGTCTTCGATCTTCCGGAATGATGAAGCTGGCGACCGGCAGATTGACCAAATCATTGGGGTCAAGGCCGAGGATTCGGTTGAATGACGGTGAAGCATAGGTTCGACGACCGCTGGGATCGAGGCGGAAGATCAGGTCGCTGGCGTTGTCGGCAACAAGCCGATATTGCGCTTCGCTCTCCCGGAGGGCCTTCTCCATCACCAGACGTTCGGTGATGTCGACAATCGCGACGACGGCGCTGATGATCGTGCCTTCGGGATCGTGTTCGGCGATCGCTGAGAGCAGAACATCCCGGACCGTGCCAGCCTTCGTCACGAATTGGGCCGGGGCATCGTGGACGAAGCCGGTAGTGATGAAGTCGGGGCGGGTGGTCCGGGCAATCACGCGTCGTGATTCCGGTGTCATGAAATCGGCGGATGGTCTGCCGATCAGCTCGTCGCGGCTATAGCCAAATATCCGCACCATCTCGTCGGTGACCGTCATGATGCGGCTCTCCGGATCGAGCGAATACATCATCACAGGCGCACGATTGTAGAGCGCGCGATATTTCGCTTCGCTGTTCTGCAATGCGATCTCCGCGTTGCGGCGTGCGGTTACGTCGCTCATGACGCCAATGATCTTGGTAATACGGCCCTCCTCATTACGAATTGGGCTGAGGCGCGCTTCGATCCAGATCCATCGACCGTCGCGATGACGGGTGCGGGCGATCAGGATTTCGCCATTGCTTCCCGCGAGCAACCCTTTCTGAACGGCAGTGATCGCATGCAGGTCGTCTGGATGAAGATCGGCTGCCGCCTTTTTGCCGATCAAGTCCTCGGGGCTGTAGCCCATGATCCTCAAGGAGGCGGGTGAGACGTATTCCCGTGTCAAATCGGTTTTCAACTGGAAGATCACGTCCAGTGCGTATCCGGTGATAAGGCGATACCGGGCCTCGCTCTCCTGCAGCGAGGTTTCTATACGATGGCGGGCGTGTGTCTGGATGTAGGTTATCCGCACCGCCAACAAAGCCAACACGGCGGCAAGCAGTCCAATGACGACCACGACCGCCATTGTTTGTTGCTTATTCGTCGATATGTCCTGGGACTGCAGGCGCAGCATCGCCGTTTGCTGCGCTTCCAGATCGGCCAGAATATTGAAGGCAGAGCTTTTAAGCTGGCTGGTTGCGTTCGCAAGGGCGACAGGCTCGGTCGATCGATCCAGTTTTGAGAGTGTGGTTACAGTCTGGCCGAGTTGTCTGAGATCGTAGGTCTGTACCTCGTTGCCTTTGAACTCCGCCGCGAGAATATCAAGCTGCGAGCGCAGCGCTGTCATCACGGTCCCATTCTTTTGCTCCGTGACGGTATCCCCGAGATGATTCAGAATTTCGGCAGTCCGGAACAGCGAGGTCAGAGCAACCTGCCCCTGGTTTCGGATGGTGCTTTCTTGCGTGTCGAGCGAGACCAGCCGCAAGCCTGCGACGAAGCCGAGTGCGACCACGAAGAGCGCCACGGCGACCGCAAGCCCATAGAAATATCGCTCCATGGCGCCGGTGGCGCCTAACGGGTTTGGTTCCATCTTGCGGCGCGGCTGCCTAATCTTATAGTTGAACTTTCTTCATCTATAGCATGAAATAATCTTAAAGTTGCCAATCAAATTTCTATCGCGCGTTCCGTGTCACGCGCTGTCTCTCGCTAAAATCCTGTATTTGTTGTTATTGATATGACGTGGCCGCGACGACTGCGGCAATCGTGACGGATGGATGGGATGGGACGGCACAGGGCATCAAAGGATAATGCCGCGGAGGTAGCGGGCGGGCGGGCGTCGGTGTTCACCCCCTGGATTGTCGTCCCGGCATTGGTGGCGTTGGTTGTCGGTCTTGGCATCGGATCGGCCCGGGCGGCGCCACAGCAGTATCTGGGCCTCCGATCCGTGGATGTCTGGAACGAGGAAGATGCCTGCGTTGCCAAATCGATCAAGGTATTCCCGGATCATGATCTGGCATCGCTGCAAAATCGCGATCGCGCGGTCGATGTCTGCCTCGCTGCGAAGGATTTGCCGCCGCGCGCACATCTTGTCCCCGATCCTTAAGAGCGCCCTTCTGTTCTGACCTGAGGTCAGGTCGAGCTTCCCAGCCCGATATCGATCACGATGCCTTGCGGTCCGGAATAAACAGGCTGGCTTCACCCTCGCATTCGACGGCGCTCCAGAGGTCGATGGTTTGAAGCAGCGTCGACTTTTCGATCGGCTTTGACAAATGACCGTCCATG
>CAIXXC010000272.1 GCA_903923205.1 uncultured Rhodospirillales bacterium
AATACCGACCAATCGATGATGATGCCGCTCTACTACAAGGGCGAATTGCTGTTCTGGCTGTCATCGACGATTCACGAAGGCGAAAACGGGTCTTGTGAACCCGGCGGCCTGCCGGCGGCGGCGGAGAGCAAATATGATGAAGGGCTGAAGATGTCGCCCTTCAAGGTGGTCGAGAATTTCGAATTGAAGCGCGACCTCGTCACCTTCCTTCAGAACTCGGTGCGCGACCCCAAGCTTCAGCTTGAAGACATGAAAGTGAAGCTCCATGCCGTGATGCGGCTGCGGGAGCGTATGTTGTCGATCCTCGACCAGTTCGGCCGCGATGCGGTTGTCGGCACGCTGCGCGCCCATCTTGAAGATGTCGAGGTCGAAGTCCGCCGTCGTATCCGCGAGTTGCCGGATGGCACGACCCGAGTGAACGCCTTCATGGATTCAACCTTGCGGGAGAACTGCCTGCAGAAGGTTCGTCTGGCGATCACGGTTAAAGGTGATCGAATGATCATGGATTTCCGTGGAACCGCGCCGCAATTCATGAACCGTTCGGTCAATACCAATATCGCCTCGATGAAGGCCGCACTGGCCACGGGAATGCTACAGAACATCTGGCCGGACCTGCCTCATACTATGGCGGTGTTGTCGCCAATCGAGATCCTTTCGGATCGAAATTCGATCATCGATGCCGAAGGCGAGATGCCTCAGGCGATGAGCCTAATGCCGCTGTTCAAGGCAATTACCATCCCAACATTACCGATGAACAAGCTGAACTATTCAGTGCCAAGACGCTATTCGGCCGT
Source organism: uncultured Rhodospirillales bacterium (assembly GCA_903923205.1). GTDB lineage: Bacteria > Pseudomonadota > Alphaproteobacteria > ATCC43930 > CGMCC-115725 > CAIXXC01. Next base: position 795 of record CAIXXC010000272.1, read on the forward strand.
GATCGCGCAACAATACGACCAGGCGGCAACCTTCATCTATGGCGGCTTGACCCAGCATGGCGATGTTACTGGAAACTTCTGCTCTGATATCAACGGGTGTGGGCAGGGCGCTCGGTCCAATGCTGATGGCGAGCATTCGATATCCCCGGTATTCGGTTTCATGGCCGATGCTGGTGAACAGGAAATCTGTGAGGAAGATACCCCGATCATCCGGCTTGGCGCGCAGCGCTTTGCCCGCAATCGGATCGGGTTTGGCAAGTATCGCGGCGGCCTTGGCTACGAACAGATTGCCACGGTGCGGGATTCCGACACCTGGGGGTTTATGACGGGCTGCGAGGGATCGCTGTTTCCCTCGACCCAGGGTCTGTTCGGCGGCTATTCCAGCCCCGCCTACCAGCTGTGTAAGATCAAAAATATCAATGTCTTTGATTTTCTTGATAAAACGCCGAAAGGAATCAAGGAATTCGATATCGTCTACCTGATGAATGAACGGCCTATTCCCGGCGCGAAATACAGCACGCACGACATGGGTATGACGTTCGAGATGTGCCAAGAGGGCGAGATCTACATGATCTGCCAGGGCGGAGGCGGTGGATATGGTGATGTCCTTGAACGCGACCCGCAACTGGTCATGAAGGACCTTGCCGAAGATCTCATGACCGCCGACATTGCCAGAGAAATCTATCAGGTGGTGTTTGATGAGCGGACACTGATCGTCGATGAGGAGGCTACGCACGCAAACCGCAACGCCTACCGGATGGAGCGACTGAAGCGCGGAAGGCCCTATGACGAATTCTGCGCCAGTTGGGTCACGGCGGAGCCGCCCGAGAACGTGCCTTATTATGGCTGCTGGGACGACCCGGAAGCGATCTATGGCACCCGAGGCGGTCAACGCATTAAGATGGACGCCGATAAACTTCAGGGCTCTTTCATGCCCAATCCGAAGGATCTGAAGATTGCCGAACTGGAAGCACAGCTGGAGCGCTATAAAGAGAAGTATGGGGCGGTTTGATTGCGTGACCGCCCGGTCATCAAGCGAACAGAAGCAGCGGCGATGCCGCAGGGAGTTATGTCTATGGCGGGGTTGAGTGAGCGGCTGACGGGTCCGGATAATGGCCCCTGGCTTGACTATATCGGTTACGCTGGAAAGCTGCTGGCGGGCGGGAAGGTGCCTTGGACCGCCGTGGACGGCGCGTTGGCTTGGCTACGTCAGGCACAGGGTCTGCTTCGCTCCAGTGTCGTCGCGGTGCCGATTGCGACCATCGCGGCAGCTTGGCTTGATCAGAACCCCACGCTGCGGTCCGCGATGGCCGCCAAGTCACGTACGATATTCCCCTTGCGGACTCTGCTTGCCGATCCAGGCCTTCGTACCCATCTGCGAGGCCTGTTCGAAGCCACGGGCGCCAGTCTCTCCGCCCTGCCGCTTGTGGCGGTTATCCCGTCACCCCGCGCCTGGGTCGGGCTCGCCTATGACCAAGCCTTCCCGGGCACCGAGGCTGAAATCGACGAGGACGCCATCGATTCCGCAGCGTCTTACATCGCCGACTTTCTTCGTGAGTTACCCCAGACCATTGTCGCTGGCATACTGCTCGACGAGAGCGCTCTGGCAACGCCGCTTTCGACTGAGGTGACCAGCCTGTATCAACCCATATTCAATATCGCCAACCATTATCGTTGGCAGGTCGGCATTCTGGCACCGCAAGCCGACACGGCCGGCACGATCGCCGCCGCCTCGGCCGGAGCTCCCGATTTCTGGATTACCACTGAACCAGTCTCCGCCAAGACTTGCGGCATCATTGTCAGCGATGGTTTCTGGTCCGGCGGGTCGCCACCGGCGCGCCCGGAAGGGGGTTTTCGTTACGCGGCTATTCCAGCGGACGCGCAGCCGGAATCAGTTCTGGAACGACTGTCGTCGCTGCAATAACCCAAGGACGCCCGCGGCTCCCGCGCGGCGCGATTTTATCAAGGCAGGAAAACCTTAGGGCAGGGGAGGCGATTGGTAACCCAACGCAGATCATGACTCTGGAATGAGGAGAGCGTTTGGTGAAAGATGGCGTGTCCATAACGCGTCACAGCGCCTCAATGTGATGACGCAATCACCAAGAAGAAAGTGGGCTGGGGAGTGCGTCTATGAGTAACGGCGACCGTATCGCTGGAACCGGCACGGCAGAAGTCTACGCGCACAAACTCTTTGTCCCCCGGGGGCAGAGTGGCGCTATTCGGCGTGGAGCCTTGCTCGAACGCGTGCTCCGCGACCAAGATCGCCGGATCGTCGTTCTGCAGGCGCCGGCGGGCCACGGGAAAACCACACTCTTGCAGCAATTCGCGGGCGAATGTGAAAATGAGGGCTATGTCACGAGCTGGTTGGGCTTCGACAGCTCTGATAATGACGTGCGTCGAGGCTTCAGCCATATCTACGCGGCGGTTGCCTGTCTCAATGACGGAAAAGCGGCTTTTGGTGAGGTTATTCCGCCCGATACCGGCCCGCACAGCCGGGCCGACTGGGTGGCAGAAAGACTGACGCAATTAAGGCGCCCCGCAGCGTTGTTTTTCGACGAGTTCCAGACGCTCGAAGAGCCCACGTTGTTCAAGTTCTTTTATAAACTCCTCAACCATATACCTGATAATATACGTATTTTTATTGGATCTCGCGCCCTGCCGCCGCTCGGATTATCGCGTTTAATCGTCAACAATAAAGCAATCCTCCTGCGCGCCGACGATCTTCGCTTCACGCCCGAGGAAGTTGCCCAGTTCTTCTCCGTTCGCGCCGATCTCGAAATCAGCGAGGAGGAGGTGAGGGCAATCTATACCCGGACCGAGGGCTGGCCGGCGGCGCTCCAGCTTTACCGCTTGTCCCTTGGCAGTCCTCACGTGAGGCAATCTCTGTGCACGCTCGACAATTACCAACCGCGAGAACTGGCGGAATATCTTGTCGAGAATGTTCTCAGTCTCCAATCACCGGAAATACAGTCATTCCTGCTGCAGACAGCCTTCCTCAACAGGTTGACCGGACCTCTATGCGATGCGGTGACCGGACGCGCAGACTCGAGCCTTGTGCTACGCGATCTTGAACGCTCTGGCCTATTCCTTCGAAGCCAGGATTCCGATCGGCGCTGGTTTAGCTATCATGGTTTGTTCGCGTCCTCGCTCCGCGATGCCAGTGGTCCCGCGGCGGCTCCCGCTGTCCATCGACGGGCCGCGCAATGGTACCGCGAGGCTGACATGGCGGAAGACGCGGTTGTCCACTTTATCGCGGCAGGCGACTTCGAAGACGCTGCGCAAACCATGGATTCCTGGGCTGGACACCTGGTTGCGTGCGCGCATCTGGTAACGGTCGAGCGTTGGGCGGATCAAATTCCATTCGACACGATCACGCGACATCCCGATCTGGCGATCAAGATTGCCTATGCTCTGGTGTTTTTGCGACGCTTCAGGAAGGTGGAACCACTCCTGGCGTTTCTGAAAGCGTTACCCTGCGAAGGCGATCGGGCGACCAGTCGCGATATCATGCTGGCGATCGCATCCTGCTGTCTCGATGATATCGAAGCGGGCTATGAGAGGATCCAGAGAGTCTCCTTCGATCATCGTAATCAGAACGCCTTCGCGGCGCTGGGCAACGCTTCTGGCGCTAATCTTTGGGCGTTATGCGAAATTGCCAAGGGCAACTTTGCGCGCGCTCATGATTACCTAGCCCTCGCGCATAGCATCAGTGACCAGGGCGCGGCAAGTTTCAGCGATGGCTATGCATGCGGGCTTGCAGGGGTGATCTCGGCACTCGAAGGCCAATTGTCCATCGCATTGGAACGTTTCCGGGTAGGCCTTGCGCAGGGGAACATGCAGCTCGAAGGCTCGGTGGCTTCCGCTGCACTGATGGCCTGCAATATCTGGGTGCGCTATGAAGCCAATGAGCTTGATATCGTCGAGTCTTTGTTCAGCCATTACCACGACAGAATCGCCAAGTCCGTCTTGCCCGATTTCCTGACGGTCGCCTTTCTGTCGATGGCTCGCACGCATGATGCCCGTGGTCGCCGCGAAAAAGGCGGCGAACTGCTCGACGAGATGGAGCAGATTGCGCTGTCGAACGGCTGGGAAAGGCTATCTCGTATCGTACAATGGGAGCGCGTACGCCGATGGCTGCTTGCCGGCGATCATGATAGAGCCGTAGGAATCGCGGCTCGACTCCCCATTGTTTCCCGGGGCGCTGATGCCGGATGGCGTCATTTTTCAGAGGAGATTGGGGGTGAAACCCTCGCCAGGATTCGGCTGCTCATCCATACCGGCGAGCATGGAGCGGCTTCGAGCATGCTTTCGCAAGAAGCAAATATGCACCGTGACCGTGTGAGCATGCGCATCAAATTGTATCTGCTCGATGCGCTTCTCCATCAGGCGCGCGGTCAGCAGAACGCAGCGCACCGTATACTTCGCAAGGCCCTCCAATTGGCACAGCCAGGTCAGATGATCAGAAGTATCCTAGACGAAGGGGAGGGCATTTTGCGGCTCCTGCGTGAAGAGTACCAGGCTATCCTCGATAATCAATCCGGTCGGCCTGGCGAATTCGGCACCGATCGCAGCTTCATCGAAGCGATCCTTCAGGCCTCGGGCACTGATCTGTCACGAACGGGTGCAGCACCAGAACCGCTGGAGGAATTAACGGATCGCGAACGTGAGATTCTTTTGTTTCTTGCCAATGGCGTTTCGAATCGACAAATGGCCGACCGCATCTTCATCTCGGAGAATACCGTGAAATTTCATCTCAAGAACATCTACTCGAAACTCGCGGTATCCAACCGGCTGCAGGCGGTAACGACGGCGCGCCATCTAGGGATCGTCCATTGATGCAAGATGGCAGGCCTGGTTGTGATGGGTTATTTATCATAATATATATTATGCGATAATTATTGATCCCCTAACTTGGAGAAGACGCATGACCGATATCAGCAGTTTGCCGGCCCGCACAAAGCCAAAGCTATGGGAGCCGCCAACACCGCAATTGATTCGAGGCGCCAAGATTTTCATCGTCGGCTACAAGGCGGATCCTGTCGCGCTGGCCGATCATCTGCCGCCAGGCCTCAAGCCTCATCCGAACGGGCTAGTGCAGATGAACCTCTATCAGGTCGGCCCGGACCAAACGAGCGGATTTGGGCCTTTTACCCTGACGTACATAACGATCGAGGTTGATGGCTACGACAGCGACCTTGCCGAAGGCGCCGGGACGATCCCAGGCCGTTATTTTGCCTATTACTGGAACAGTTCGTCCCGTGTCCGCAATTATGTTCGCGACAACGTCGGCGCAAAGGCCCAGCACGGTGACACACGGAAGGAACAAAAGGACGGCACGCTGATCTCAACGCTCACCCTGGATGGTCGTGATGTCATCAGCGTCACGGCGACCGTTGGGGACAAGGTTGTCGCGACACTGGGTGGGCACCTCAATTATTATGCCCACCGCGAGGTGCTGAGGCCGGATGGGGGCGCTCCTGTCGTCAGTGAGTTGATCGAACTACCCCTGCCCTTCGTTGCCGATGTCTACGAATCAACAATCCACGATATCACATTCAACTTCCCCGAAGGACATCCCGCAGCCCGGCTGCGACCACTGACCCCTCTGGAAACCCCCTCAGTATTGCGTGCCGATACCACATTCACCTATTCAATGGGCCGTACGATCAAGAACTACCTCGCCCCTTGATGACGCCATTTCCAAAAATTATCCCCGCGAAAGAAGGAAACAAACAATGAGCCAGATTTATCACGGTGCCTGCTTCTGTGGCGCCATCACCATCGAAGTCACAGGTGCACCCGAGGGCATGGGCTATTGCCATTGTGAATCGTGCCGTTCGTGGTCCGCCTCACCGGTTAACGCGTTCACACTCTGGAAGCCGAGCGCCGTTAAGGTCACAAAAGGCTCGGACCAAATGGCAACCTTTGCCAAGACCGACAACAGCCATCGCCAATTCTGCAAGACCTGCGGTGGTCATGTCATGACCACCCATCCAGGCATGGGGTTGATCGACGTCTTTTCGGCGACAATCCCAACCCTTGCCTTCGCGCCTGGCGTCCACGTGAATTATGGCGAGACGGTTCTGCGTATTCGCGATGGTCTGCCCAAGCTTAAGGACTTCCCCGCTGAATTGGGCGGCTCCGGCGAGATCGTCCCGGAATAGTATTTCCGTCCCAATGCCCGGGCAGCACTTTTTTATGCCGCCCGGGCGTTTATAATTCCTATGGTGAAAAATATAGAAATGATGAAAATCCGCTGTCGTTGTAAGGGGTTCTAAGTACTTACGAGTACCGTGTGACAGGCATTTATTTCGTAGGCATCTTTTGTTGTTTATGTTTAATTAAATTTGAATTTCTATGGACCTGCTCTTAGTTCGGCAATGATGTGCCCCATCCGCCTCTCAGGAATTATCGTTGCATTGGCCGCATTTTTCGCGGCCAACCCGATCGCGCGCGCGGAAACGTCGCCATGGGATGACGCGACCTCAGGGGCGATTTTGGCAGCGATCCAGAACAATCGCGCACTTTCCGGCAGTTCGATCACGGTGGACTGCTACTCTGGCACCGTGATGCTCACCGGAATTGTGTCCAATTTCCAGCTCCGCGACACAGTCGAGCAAACCGTGCACCAGATTCCCGGGGTCACACGGATTATCGACGAACTCAACCAGAACGCGGATCGTACTGCCGCCGACGCACAACGTGATGCTGGCATTCAAAATGCACTGGATATGACACTCGCGCGATATGCTACTGAGTCGACATCTGCTGTTGTCGCGCGCGGTCACGCATACGACGGAATCGTTTATCTGCTTGGTTCGGTGTCGGATTCAAACATGAACGATATGGTCCAGTCCTCGGTGATGGCCCTACCCGGCGTGCATGCCGTCGTTGCCCATCTCGCAGTTCAGCAGGCACCGGCGAGTTTGGTTGCATCCAATAACCCCCCCGAAACCGCACCGACAATACCGCCACCCGAGGCAGTTGCGGCGTTACCACGAGCACTCACGAAGATTCACAAAACTCCGCGCGCAATCGATCGCCGCGCCGAGGACGAGACGGCCGATCGGATCATCCGCTCCGCCCCCTCAACAGCCCTTCGCCACGACTATTCGATCCAACTCGCTTCCGAATTCGACGAAGCAGCAGCGCTTTCGATTTGGAAGCGCAAGAAAGCAGCAAATGAAGATCTCCTGGGCGCCCTTAAGCCCAGTGTGACGCAAGCTGACCTTGGCGCTAAAGGAATACGGTTTCGGCTCAAGGCAGGCCCCCTGCCCGATCAGGCTGCGGCCTCCCGTCTTTGCGCCGCGCTTACGGAACGCCGTATCAATTGCATGGTCGTGCGCAATCCCGTCACTGCCATCGCGGCAGCCGGCTCGACGGATACGGAGGCCACAGACCTCCCCCGAGCCGAGACACCTCGGCCTGTCGAGAGCAAACGTGTCGAGAAGCAACGCATTGCCGCGAGCTTGGCACAGGGTGGGCAGCATGACGAAAAACCGGAAACAAAAGCGCTCCCGGCACAGATAAAACCAGGCCATCCCTCAACATTTTATATCCAACTCGCGTCGCGCACCACCGAGGCTGCGGCGCGCGATTATTGGGCAAAGCAGCACCTCGCCCATGGCGACCTTCTGGATAGCCTCTCTCCCGTCGTCACTGCCGCCGATCTAGGACAACGCGGCACGATGTATCGACTGAAGGTCGGTCCGGTCGCCGATCGGACGACTGCTTCCGCCCTGTGTGCCCAGTTGGAAAAATACCAGCTTGATTGCCTGGTGGTTCGCGACACAGCCGCGAGACCCGCGCCCTAGCCATCCCTGAGCCCGGTTTTAGAGCAGTCTGGAGTGCCTTTGCGGATTTGCGCTTCGCATTTGCGAAGCCTATAACCGTGTTGGTCCGATTACCGGCCCTGATAGATTGAGAACAATGCCCTTCCCCGCGACCCACCCCGCGCTCGAACGCGCCCTGACCGCCCGTGCGTATCTCGAACCGACACCGGTTCAGGCGGCGGTGCTGCAAGAAACGACTGGCGAACGCGATCTCCTTGTCTCGGCACAGACAGGCTCAGGCAAGACCGTTGCCTATGGGCTGGCGATGGCGAAGACCCTGCTCGGCGACGCCGCACGTTTCGAGCGTGGCGCCGAGCCTAAGGCTTTGATCATCGCGCCAACACGCGAACTGGCGCTCCAGGTGCATCGCGAGTTGGAATGGCTCTATGCCGAGGCAGGTGCCCAGGTTGTGTCCTGCGTCGGCGGTATGGATGCGCGCCGTGAGCAGCGTGCGCTTGCAGCCGGCTGTCACATCGTTGTCGGCACACCTGGTCGGTTGCGAGATCATCTCGAACGCGGTCACCTTGAAACCGCCAAGCTCCAGGTCGTGGTGCTGGACGAAGCGGACGAGATGCTTGATCTCGGCTTTCGGGAAGATCTTGAATTCATTCTGGAAACCACACCAGGCGAACGTCGAACCCTGCTCTTCTCGGCGACGATCGCCAAGGAAATCGCGCAGCTGGCTCGCTCCTTTCAGCGGGATGCCGTACGGATCGACACCATCGATCGTAACGAGCCGCACGGTGATATCGAATACCGTGCCTATAATATTGCCCCGAACGAGATCGAACACGCGGTCGTCAACGTGCTTCGTTTCTTCGAAGTTCGTGCGACCCTAGTCTTCTGCTCAACCCGTGAGGGCGTCCGTCATCTTCACAGCAGCCTGCTTGAACGCGGCTTCGCCGTCGTCGCCCTGTCTGGTGAATTGAGCCAGCATGATCGAACCACCGCGCTCCAGGCGTTGCGGGACGGCCGCGCCAGGGTCTGCGTGGCGACCGACGTAGCCGCTCGCGGTCTCGACCTGCCGGATTTGGGACTGGTCATTCACGCCGATCTGCCGATAAATCGGGCGGCCCTGCTGCACCGAAGCGGTCGCACGGGTCGCGCCGGTCGCAAGGGTATCTGCGTGTTATTGGCACCCTATACCAAGCGACGGGTGGCCGAGCGCCTGTTGTCATCAGCCAATATTGTCGCCACCTGGAGCGCCCCACCGACGTCGGAGGCTATCCGTGCGCGCGACCAGGAACGCCTTCTGAACGATCCGATACTGACAGAACCGGTTGCCGAGGAAGATTTGGCGCTCGCCAAAGCGCTGCTTGCCGGTCGGACCGCCGAAGAGATCGCGGCCGCGCTGATCCGGGTTCATCGGGCACGCTTGCCGGCGCCAGAGGAACTGTTTGACGGTGTTGCCGCGCCGCCGGTCCGGCATCAGGCGCCGGAGCGCAAATCATTCAAGCCGCGTGATGGAGCACCTGCGCCGACAGGTGAGAAATTTGTCTCCCCCGGCGGGCCGATGGCTTGGTTCCGCATGGGCGTCGGGCGGCAGAAGAATGCTGATCCGAAATGGTTGATCCCGCTGATCTGCCGGCTTGGGCACATCACCAAGAAGGATATCGGATCGATCCGGATTTTCGATCGGGAAACCAAATTCGAGGTCACTCAGGAGGCTGCGACCCGCTTCAAGGCGGCGCTCGCACAATTGCCGCCGGAGGAAATCAAGATCGAGCCGGCGGGCGCCGATCGTCCCGCGCTCCAAGCCGATCGCAAGCCGGCTTATCGCGCCGAGGGCAAGCCTGCATATCGTCCCGAGGGCAAGCCGGCTTATGCGCCCGGCGGCAAGCCGTCCTACAACAAGGACAAGCCCCCCTACAAGGGCAAGCCGCGCAAGGCGAATTAGCAATCCTCGAGTGCGCCCTGCTCCGGCACTGTCGATTCCAGGATCGAACGTGATCGGGGATTGACGATGAGCAAGATCGACGACGTCTTTGCACGGCAGTTCGCCACGGAGTGGATCGCGGCTTGGAACGGCCATGACCAGCCCCGCGCGTTGTCGCATTATCGCGATGACTTCACCATGAGTTCTCCCCGGATCGTCGATATCGCTGGCGAGCCGAGCGGCCGCCTCCATGGCAAACCGGCGGTTGCCGCCTATTGGGCCAGGGCGCTTAGCCTGATACCGGACCTGCGCTTCGAGCTGCTCACGACCCTCGTCGGCGTCGATATCGTGGCGCTGTATTACCGCAACAACCGCGGCCGACTCGCGGTCGAAGTGTGCCAGTTCGATGCGTGCGGGCTGGTGACGGCGGCGGCGGCGCATTACGCTTAAGCCCCCAAGACCGGCGCATGTCCCGTATCCCCACAGATCGATTGACTTGAGCGCCGAAATCCTTAGGTAAGGCGGCAGTTTTGATCTGAATTCGAGGAATTTTCGATGTCGTCGCCCGTCGTCGCGATCGTCGGTGCCACCGGAGCGGTCGGTGTGGAGCTGCTCGCCTGCCTGGA
>CAIXXC010000273.1 GCA_903923205.1 uncultured Rhodospirillales bacterium
CCATCTTGGTCCCGGAGATATAAGCCTTCGGCTTGTAGATGAAGCGCGCGATATTCTGAACCGTCCAGGTCCCGCCGAGATGGGCTACCGCATCGGAATAGGCGAAGCCATCCATATGGGCACGCTTGTTGTTGATAATACCCCAGAGGTTGGGCCCGACCTTGGCCGGGGTACCCTTCGGGAAATTGTGGCAAACCATGCACTTTGCGGCGATCTTCTGACCGGCAACTGCATCGGCCTTGGTCAACTGGTCAGAGGTCAGGTCAGCGGGCGCAGCGTCGGCCGCAGGTGCTGCTGGCTTGCCTGCCGTTGGAGCAGCAGCTGCGGTCGCTGGCGCGGCGGCGACCGGCATATCTGAAAGCGGATAAGCTGCATCGCCAACGGCCACGGGCTTGACCAGTGCGGTCGAGAGCTCAAACGTTACGGCGACAACAGCCAAAGCAATGATGAAGGAAGCCGAGGCCTTAATAGTGAGACCGGACACAGACATGATACAGCCCTTGACGAGGCGGAGGGTGGGACAGGACGCCGGCGAATACCGGGCCCTCCCTCGAAATCCGCGGGAGAAAAGCAACCACCAGGAAGCCGCTTCAATCGGAAACGATCCCCCTGCACTTCGAGGGTTTCATCATGTCACGCAAGAAATGTCGAGAGGTCTCGGTTAAATATAGGACCATCCGCCGCACGCCCAAGGTTACAGTCAGGCGCGATCAGGCTGACGGGCGTTCCCAAACGCACGGTCTCCTGACACGCCGTTCCGTTGCAAACCCGAAGGTACCCTGAAATGGTTTCGATGAATTCGGCGGAGATCGTTGGCCCCTGTGCCATCATTATCCCCGCTCGCCTGGCCTCCACCCGTCTTCCGAACAAGCCTTTGGCGCTGATCCAAGGCGTGCCGATGATCATTCACGTCTGGCGGCGGGCCGTCGCAGCGGGAATCGGGCCGGTCATCGTGGCAGCCGCCGACCGCGAGATCGCGCAGGCCGTGACTGCGGTAGGAGGAACCAGCGTACTGACAGATCCAAGCCTGCCCTCGGGCTCAGACCGTGTTTACGCGGCTTTGCACGCTGTTGACCCCGAAGGAAAGATTGCCATCGTCGTCAACGTGCAAGGCGATTTGCCGACAATCGACCCAAGCCTAATCATTCACGCCCTCACCCCCCTCGCCGACCCAATGGTTGATATTGCCACGCTGGTTTGCCCGATTAGCGAACCCGACGAGAGAACCCGACCAAGCGTGGTAAAGGCCGCCGTGGCCTGGCAGCCGGGAGAGCGGATCGGGCGGGCGCTCTATTTCAGTCGCGCCACAATTCCCTGGGGAGAAGGCGAGGTACTTCATCACATTGGTCTCTATGCGTATCGACGAGATGCCCTCAGGCAATTCGTGGGACTACCTTGCGGCAGACTTGAACAACGAGAGAGTCTGGAGCAACTTCGCGCACTTGAAGCCGGCATGCGGATCGATGTGGCCCGGGTGTCGACGATCCCTTTAGGCGTCGATACTCCGGACGATCTCGAACGCGCGCGAGATATGCTGGCCGAGAAGAACACAGGGAATGCAAAAAATGATTGAAGCGCAGACAGCCGGCCCGATTGCCTTCCAGGGCTTCCCCGGTGCCTACTCAGACCTGGCCTGCCGCGCCGTGTTCCCAGGGAGGGCGACGTTACCCTGCCGAAGCTTCGAGGACGCACTTGCAGCCGTTCGCGGCGGCGAGGCAGCCTATGCCGTCATCCCGATCGACAACTCGCTTGCCGGTCGGGTTGCCGACGTCCATCATTTATTGCCGAAACTGGGGCTTCACATCATCGGCGAGCATTTCGAACCGGTCCATCATCATCTGCTGGCCCTGCCCGGCGTGGCGCTTTCTGAACTGAAGACCGTCCACAGCCATGTCCATGCACTATCCCAATGCCGCGACTCGATTAGGGCGCTTGGGCTGACCCCGATTGTCGCCTTCGATACCGCAGGGGCGGCGCAGGAATTGGCGACCTCGGGCGACCGGAGCACTGCGGCAATCGCCTCGGCACTGGCAGGCGAGGTCTACGGGCTTGTTTCACTGAAGGCCGGCATGGAAGACGCTGCGCACAACACGACGCGCTTCGTCATTCTGGCACGAGAGGCGCTTGTCCCCGCTGTCGACGCCGGCGCCGCGGTGACCAGCCTGATCTTCCGCGTCCGCAATGTTCCAGCAGCGCTTTACAAAGCCCTCGGCGGCTTTGCTACGAACGGCATCAACATGACCAAGCTCGAAAGCTACATGGCAGGGGGCACGTTCTCCGCGACCGAGTTCTATCTCGATGTCGAGGCCCACGAAGGCGAACGTCGCCTCCAACTCGCGCTCGAAGAATTGTCCTTCTTCAGCGAGTCGATCTCCGTCCTCGGCACTTACCCTGCTCACCCTTATCGATTCAAGAATGGAACCCCTTAAAGCGGTTTGCCGGATTGCCTAAGAAGAATCGTCTTGCTTTTTCAAGCTGTCAAATCACTTGGGAGCCGAGATCAAGAAGTCTCCCTCCCATTCTAATAATGACACCACGGGCTACTCGTCTATGAAATAAGATCGTCATAATCTGCGACTAAGTTTCGCTCGATCGGCTCGGAGGGTGCCTCGATGAACAAGACCTACAACGTATTGTTTCTATGCGCCGCCAATTCGGCGCGCTCGATTTTTGCCGAAGCCATTTTGAACCGCGAGGGAGCGGGACGCTTCGTTGCCTACTCTGCCGGGTCTCGCCCGCGCGGAACCATTGACTCCCACGCGATGACGCTCTTGACGACGCTTGGTTTTGAGACTGCGCAGCTCCGTTCAAAAAGCTGGGAGGAATTATCCAAGCCCGGTGCGCCGGAGATGGACTTTGTCTTCACCGTCTGCGACGAAGCTGCCGGGGAAGTTTGCCCAATTTGGCCCGGCGCCCCCGTCACGGTGCATTGGAGCATTCCCGACCCGGTCGTGACAACCGGCGACGAAATCGACCGCGCATTCGCCTTTCGTGAGGTCTTCCGGGCGCTCGAGACACGCATCAAGATATTCATCGAGTTGTCGGATGAACAACTTGCGTCGATCTCTATCAAGCACGCACTCCACGCGATCGATACGGCGCAGCGCCAGAGTTCCTGACGCTGCGATCGAGAACTCTACTCTGACTCCAGCCAGTCGGTGATTAATCGCCAGGCGATGGAGTCGCGCGGCGGGATACAAAACGACGAATCGCCTGGGTGCGATTTCAGGAAATCGCGCGAATACCAGCCGGCCGATTCGAGTTCCGCCGTATCGACCTTGATTTCGGTTGATACGGCTTTCGCCCGGAAACCGAGCATGACGGATGCCGGAAACGGCCAAGGCTGGGATGACTGGTAGATCACCTCGCCAACCTCGATGCCGCTTTCTTCCCGGACCTCGCGCGCGACCGCGTGCTCGAGGCTCTCGCCCGGCTCCACAAAGCCCGCAAGGGTCGAATGCATGCCTGGCGGCCACACCTTCTGGCGGCCAAGCAGGCACCGATCACCGTCCGTCACCAGCATGATCACCGCTGGATCGGTCCTAGGGAAATGCTGCGCGCGACAGTCTGGGTTCGTGCACAGGCGCACGTGACCGCCATCGGTCGATTTTGCCGGCGCGCCACAGACACCACAGAAACGATGTCGGCTGTGCCAATTCGCCATTCCCCGGGCGTAGGCCAACAGGCCGGCATCCGCTGCGGCAAGCCTGGATCCTATCGCCCGCAAAGGCTCCATCAACAGATCGTCCGCGATATCGCTGGGAATCGCAATCCCACTCAGTGGTTCGGCAACACTCGAGAGATCGAGTGAAAACGTGGCAGCACCGGCGGAATCGAGCCCGAGAAAGACGGTATCGGCAAGACGCTCACTGACATCTCCGAACGCATCAGGGCTGAGGAGCGCAGGCCGGGCACCCTGAGGACCGCGAACCAGAAGCTGCTGGTCACGCCAAATAACCAGAAAGCGGGTGCTCTCTTCCCCGAGACGGCCAGAAAGCCAATCGTGATCCTTGCGGCGGTCGTGAGCACGATCCAGATAAGTCGACGCATAAAAATTCTGCTGACGCATTCTATCCCGATCCTTGTTGAGCGGTTCCCGGCGCGGACAATACGATCCTTCGTCGTCACGATACAGACAAGAGTGATCCCGCACAGAAGATTGCGGCGTTAGCCCTCCGCCTCGATGCGGGCCATATCGGCGTCGCTGAGGCCGAAATGATGGCCGATCTCGTGGATCAGGACATGGCGGATCAAATCTGCCAGGTCCTCTCCTGTTTCACACCAGTAATCGAGCAGCGGTCTGCGATAGAGATAGATTGAATCGATCGAAGGCGGGCCACCGGCATCGCGATTTTTCAGCGTGACGCCCCGGTAGAGCCCCAGCAGATCAAACGGGCTTTCCAAGCCCATCTCGGCACAGGTCTCGTCATCAGGAAAATCCACAACCAGGATCGGGACGGCGGCGATGTGCACGCGCAATTCCGGCGGGATCGTTGAAAGCGTCGCGATACCGAGCGCCTCTATCTTTTCCGCTGTCGGCGCATAAATTGGCTCGGGCTCCAAGGTGTAGCCTTCCTTTTCTGGCTTGTGATTGTCCCCTTTGGCCGCCGGAACTGGGCCGTGAACACGGCTCAGATCAATGGATAGCTTGCGACATCCTCGTAGAATGAACCCGCCTTCGTCAGGTAGCTGCGGATGAGATGAAATCGATCGACGATAAATGGTTGAAGCCGAAATAGGTTATTTGACGCGAGGAAGCCCAGAACTTCCGCAGGATTAGGAACTGCGCAATAGGCCAAAGTCACGTGGGGTATAAACCGGCGATGATCCGGCGGTAAACCTATCCGCCACATGATCGTGCCGATCTTTTCGAACAGATGGATGAGACCAGGCTCCTGGTCGAGGGTTGCGATCACGGCGCGCGGCTTTTCTGCGGGCCCAAAATAATTCACCCCTGCCAAAGTCAGGGAGAAACTGGGCATACGCAATCTTGCCACCTCGGCGTCAAGATCAGCGGCCATGCCCTCGTCGATCTCTCCGATGAAGCGGATCGTGACATGAAAATTACCGGGATCCACCCAGCGCACGCCGCGCAAGCCGACGCAGATGGCAGATAGGGCGAGCGCGTGCTGCGGTGGCAACGGGATACCAAGAAACAGCCGCAGCATCGCGAAGACTCAGGGTGCGGGGTTTGGGATCCGATAGTGGATCGCGTTGATCTCCCGGACGAGTTCAGGAGATAGCGTTAAATCAAAGGCGTCGATATCGGCCTTCAACTGGGCCAGCGATGTCGCCCCGATGATCGTCGACGTGACGAAAGGCTGTCCCGCCACAAACGCCAGCGCCATCTGCGCCGGATCGACGCCATGCTTGCGGGCGAGATCGACATAGGCGTCCGCAGCGGTTTGAACCAACTCGCCGGCGTAGCGGCTGAAGCGGGTAAAGACCGTGATCCTGGCACCCGGTGGGCGCTTCCCCGCATAGTATTTTCCCGTCAGCAGGCCCATCGCCAGGGGCGAATAGGCGAGCAATCCAAGGCCATCACGACGGGAGAATTCTGATAGCCCGATCTCGAATATCCGGTTCATCAGGTGATAGGCATTCTGTATAGAGACCGGCTTTGGTGTACCGCGATGTTCGGCAAGGCCAAGAAACTGCGAGACCCCCCACGGCGTTTCATTGCTGAGGCCGTAGGACAGAATTTTACCTTCGCGGATCAACTCGCCAAGCGCCTCGACAGTCTCGGCGATAGGTGTCGAATACTCGTCGTCCGGAGTGTCAAAGCCGAGCTTGCCGAATGTATTGGTTTGCCGATCCGGCCAGTGCAGCTGATAGAGATCGATGCGGTCGGTCCGCAACCGCTTAAGACTGCCCTCGACAGCAGCCCTTAAATTGGTCCGGTCGAAGTGGTTTTTTCCGTCGCGCAGATAATCCATGCCGCCCCGGCTCGGGCCTGCGATCTTCGTTGCAAGGACGACCTTGTCACGGGTTCCGGCGGTGGCGAACCAGGAGCCGATATAGCTCTCGGTCAGGGTATAGGTTTTGGCGGTCGGCGGTACCGGATACATCTCGGCGGTATCGATGAAATTGACGCCGCGATCGAGCGCGTAGGAGAGCTGCTGATGAGCTTCCGCCTCGGTGTTCTGTTCGCCCCAGGTCATTGTCCCGAGGCAGCACGCGCTGATCTTGAATCCGGTATTCCCAAGTAGACGATAGTGCATGAGGCGCCCTTAACCCTGAGGAAGATTTCTCGCTTCTCCTATCATAGGCCTGACCAAGGGACATACCGTGTTTTCGTGACAATGCGTCACCCGATGCGTCGTGAGCGTGGTTCCCCTAACGTGCGCTGTCGGGCAAGATGACAGCTGACGGATCAGGGTAATCATTGATGGCAAGCGAAGGGCAAAGCCAGGGGTGACAGAGCGAACGCCTCGTACCATCGTTTTTCGTGTCGATGGCAATCACGCCATGGGCCTTGGCCACCTGATGCGGTGTCGCGCCTTGGCTGAAGCGCTTATCGGGGGCGGCTATTCGTGTGTGTTTTTCGTGGCAAGCCCAAGACGGGACGTTACCGACCCGCTGGAGGCGGCGGGAATCGAGATCCTTGCTGTCGATCCGGAGGGCGATCGCTACGCTTTCGAGACTTTGGCCGGTTTCTCGAAGCTCGGGGCGGCGGCGCTGGTGATCGATGGCTATCATTTTGACGAGACATGGCGTCTGAAAGCCCGCAGCGTTGGCAGGCCGATTTTGACCTTTGCTGATGGCCTATTTCGTCCCGCTCATGCTGATCTTGTCATTGATGCCGCAAGCCCTGCATCACCGGTTCAGGGCAACCTGTTTGGCCCTGAGTATGTGCTCTTGCGCCGCGAACTGGTCGAAGTGGCGCGGCTGCCGTTACTGCCGATTGAAGATCGCCCGGTGGTCCTGGTGACGTTTGGCGGCTCCGATCCCATGAAACTGACGTATCGGACGGCGCTGGGTCTGATCGCCGCCCTACCGGATACCCCGTTGGTCGTCGTGATTGGGCCCGCCATCGCGGGGGCCGGCGACATCATTTCCAAACTCCGGGCGCTTGGCGACAGGGTCCGGGTTGAAATTGCGCCCCCGATGATGGGGCCGTTGATGCGCGAAGCCGGCCTCGCGGTGTCCGCAGCAGGCAGCACGGCGGGCGAACTGGCGGCCCTTGGTGTTCCAACCATCCTGACGATTATCGCCGATAACCAGGTCGCCGGTGCGCAGGCTTGCGCCAATGACGGATGGTGCGCAGTCGTGGATGCTCGCGGCAACCCGACAGCGGTGGACGAACTCGTTCTCGCGACGGTTCAGTTATGGCACGATCGTGACAAACGCGCGGCCTGGGCGGCAAGGGCCCGTGAGGCTGTCGATCCCGGTGGTGCCGATCGCGCAGCCGCCGCACTCTTGGCCGCAATCTCCCTTGGCGAGACATAAACGTCGCGACAATGCCGTATTAACCGAATAAAAACGATGTCTGCCGGAACAATGGCTTGCTGAGATGAGAGTACCGTCGTGGAGGGCGCGCGCACCCGACTGGTTGAGGAGACAAGGTGGCAACAATCCAAATCCAAGGCGTTCGCATTGCAGGCATCGCTGCCGCCGTGCCGGAGGGGACACGGGACATCACCGATGAAGCCGCGCTCTTTGGAGCGGACGAGATGGAGAAGACCGCCAGGGCAATTGGTGTGCGCTCCCGCCATATCGCGCCACCTCAGCTCTGCACCTCGGATTTATGTCATTCCGCGGCGGTGCGCCTCCTGGAGGAACTCGGCTGGTCTCGCGACGGCATCGACGGACTTATCTTCGTCAGCCAATCTCCAGATTATGAACTGCCGGCCACGGCGTGCACACTTCAGGCGCGGCTTGGGCTGCCGGATCGATGCGCGGCATTTGATGTCAATCTGGGCTGCTCCGGCTTTGTTTACGGGCTTTGGCTCGGCAGCCAGATCGTGGGCGGCGGCGGGATCAAGCGCTTGCTTCTGCTCGCAGGCGACGTCAGCACCCGTCGTCTCGCACCGCACGACAGGTCTGTTCGTCCGCTTTTCGGCGATGCCGGCACGGCGACCGCGCTCGAGTTCTCGCCGGGTGCCGCTCCGATGGCGTTCGAGCTGGGCACCGATGGCACCGGGTATAGCAGCATCATCATCCCCGCTAGCGGATTTCGCCAACCACGCAGTGCCGATACCAAAAAGCAGGTTGCGGGCGCTGATGGCATCGAACGCAGCGCCGAGAATATCTATATCAATGGCGCCGAAGTCTTTAACTTCACCATTAAACGCATCCCGCCACTGGTTGAGGCACTCATGACGACGGCGGGCAAATCCCGCGACCAATATGACCATTTCGTTTTTCATCAAGCGAACGCCTTCATGCTGCAGCACCTCGCCAAGCGCCTCAAAATTCCGCCGGAAAAATTCGTCCTGGCGATGGAAACTGTTGGTAACACCAGCAGTGCGTCTATCCCGCTCGCCATCACGATGGCCTTGCGCGAATCCCTTGAAGAAAAGCCGCGAGAGCTGCTGCTCGCCGGTTTCGGTGTCGGCCTCAGCTGGGCTGCGGCATCGCTGACCCTAGACAGGCCGATCGTTCCTGCGCTTGTTATCGTGCCGGACGATACGCCCGCGATGGCCTCAGGCTAGACATGTTCAACCCGCTCGATTTCACTGGACGCCGCTTTCTCGTGACCGGCGCATCCTCAGGAATAGGCGAGGCGACCGCTGTCCTGCTTGGGCGCCTGGGCGGTCAGGTCGTTCTCGCTGGTCGCGATCTCAACCGGCTGAATCATGCGATTGCCGCCGTCCCCGGAGGCGGTCATAGTGTTTCGTCGTTCGATCTTGGCGATACCGATGCGATCCCTGGTTGGGTCGCGAAGCTCGCGGCGGATGGCCCGTTTCACGGCGTCGCCCATTGCGCGGGGTTGCAGACATTGAGACCATTGAAAAGCGCAGGGGCCGCGTTTGTGGAGGAAATGCTGCGCGTCAATATCGGCGCCTCCCTGGCGATGGGGCGCGCAATCCGTCAGCGCAACGTTGCGGCAAAACCCGCGAGCCTTGTGCTTATTTCCTCCACGGCAGGCATGACGGGCCAGCCGGGCAATGTCGTCTACAATGCAACCAAGGGTGCCATTATCGCCGCAGTGAAGGGTATGGCGCTGGAGCTGGTCCGCGACGATATCCGCGTCAACGCCGTCGCCCCTGCCCTGGTGCGCACGCCGATGTCCGAGAAGTCGATGAAAATCTGGTCGCCGGAACAACTCCAAGCAGTGCTCGCGATCCATCCCATGGGGTTTGGCACGGCGGAAGATGTCGCAAACGCCATCATCTTCCTCCTGAGCGATATGGCACGATGGATCACAGGAACAACGGTCGTGGTCGATGGCGGATATACAGCCCAATAAGGCGCCCGAACCGGTGACCAACAAGCTTAGCCCGATTGATTACAGGGATTCGGCGATACTTGTTCAGGAACACGAACGCATCTTCCGAAAGCATTGGCATTTTGTTGGCCTACGCCGCGATCTTGCGGAGCCGGAAGCCTGGTTTCTGACCCAGGTTGCAGGCACGGAAATTATTGTCCAGCACCTCGGTGACGGCGCCCTGCGGGCGTTCGTCAATGTCTGCCCCCACCGCTTCAACGCCCTTGTCTCCACAACCAGTGGCCGGGGACGCCTGCGTTGCGGTTATCATCTTTGGTCATTCGATGGCGAAGGGTTGCCGGCCCACGTTCCCTTGCGTGCCGGCGTCGCGCTCAAGACTTGCCAGACCTCAGCACTCTCGCTGCGGCAATGGTCGGTCGGGTGCTGTGGCGACATGATCTTCGTCGCCGAACAGCCGGCAACGACTCTCGACGCCTTCCTTGGGCCGCTCGGCGAAGACCTTTCGGCAATATCGCAGGGGCTCGGCGATGAG
>CAIXXC010000274.1 GCA_903923205.1 uncultured Rhodospirillales bacterium
AAGACATAATTGCGCAGGGTCGTCGCACGATTGGCACGGGTGACGAAGAAGGTCTTCACGAGGTCATCCTCGCCGGCTGCGTTCAGGATCAAAATCGCCCGCACCATCTCGAGTGCTTCAAACTTGGCAGTATCGCTGGGAGCCGTGATGCCTTCAGGTTCCGGGTGCTCTGTCGACGAGATCCCCGGCTCCGCTGCGGCGAGTTGGCCGTAGAATGTCGTGGGGTAGCTCGCGGCGATACCGAACCAGGTCTTTGCAGCGGCTTTGTCACCGTTGCCTGCGGCCGCTCGAGCCGCCCAGTAGGCACCACGCGAGACGCTCAAAGGGCGTTGAGACAACTTGTGCAGCCTCACGAAATGCGGGAAGGCAAGATCTGGCCGATTCATGAATCTGAGGGCGATCCAGCCGGTCAGGAATTCAGCCTCTGCCGCATCGGAACCTGCGACCAGAGCGTTGTCTGCTGCCAGTTTGAACGCATGCGCGGCTTGGCCCCGATTCAAGAGATCACGGGCCAAAATCTGGCGATAGGGCCACCAACGATCAGGACGCTCGGGGTCGTTGCGAACACTCTCCATCAAAGCGATAGCCGTATCCTTATCGTCGCGAGAAAGGTGCCAGCGCATCCGGTCGAACAGAAGGCCGTTGTTTGACCGCAGCGCTTCCGGGACTTGCGCGACAGGGCCGGCCGCTCCGGCGGCATTGGCCGCGAGTTTCATCCGCGCCACGGCAAGCGCACGCCAATCGGCGGGAAGCAGCGGCAGCATCCGGCTCGCCTGTGTGATCTCGCCGGACCACAGCAGGCGGTCGGTACGGCGGATATGGTCGCTGGTGGTGAGAAAAGTTCGGTATTTCGCCAGGACTTTGCGGAGATCCTCATCGCTGAAATTACCGCTGATCCATGCCTCCTCGATCCGTCTCTTCGCGTCTTCCGCGTTGCCGGACGCCGCGATAAGGTCCGCGTCCCGGAGCTGCGCCAGTGGGCTGATCGGGTCATGCCGGGCGAACCACTGCTTGAGCACGGTGTCTGGAACGCCCTCCATAATGTCTTCGGCACGTAGGACGAGGACCTTCTGTCGCGGCCAGTCGGGGTTGTCATCAATGAAGCGCGATATCTCGGCGAAGCTTCGCCCCGATTGCGGCCGCATCAGATCGAGCCAGAGGACAAGCTTACTGAGTACGCGGTCATGTGCGTGCGCGCTCAGTTTCAGGGCCGCGGTCCAGCGTTGTTCGTCGATACTGGAAAAAACCTTGCTGGCGAGGCGTGCTTCGGCAGCGTTGACGCCATGGGGCTCGCTCGCATCACCGGGATGGAGCGGAAAGGCGAATGCGAGGAAAACGATTCCGAACAGGAAGACGCTTCGCAACAGGGTAAGCTTTGACATGGGGAGACTATCTACCTGTCGTGCACGACATGACGCAAGCGGCCTGCGGTTGTTGCCGTTCGGCGACGGGAGGACTATGGTCGGGCCAAAATGACAAGGGTTTGCAACGGCTGCGCGGGCGCAAGGCCGGAGCGGCCCGTTTCAAGGACAGAAGAAATGCGCTTTATCGGCTCCTACACCGCCCTGATTACGCCCTTCCGCGATGGCAAGGTGGATGAGCAAGCTTTTCAGAAGCTGGTCGACTGGCAGATCAATGAAGGCACAAATGGCTTGGTTCCGTGCGGTACCACCGGCGAATCGCCGACGTTGAGCCATGACGAGCATCGCCGTGTCGTCGAGCTTTGCATCGAGGTTGCCAAGGGGAGGGCCGTCGTTGTGGCGGGCGCGGGGTCGAACTCGACCGCCGAGGCGATCTCGCTGACCCAACATGCGCAAAAGGCCGGGGCGGATGCCGTTCTGATCGTGACGCCCTATTACAACAAGCCGACACAAGCCGGGCTCTATGCCCATTATCGGGCCATCCACGATGCCAGCGACCTGCCGATCATCATTTACAACATTCCGGCGCGGTCGGTGGTCGATATGAGCATCGAGACGATGAAAAGGTTGGCCGAACTGCCCCGGATCGCCGGAGTGAAGGACGCGACGGCTGATCTCGCCCGCCCCTTGCGGACCAAGCTGGCGATTGGTCCAGCCTTCGCGCAGTTGTCCGGCGAAGACATCACGGCAATCCCTTTTCTGGCTCAAGGCGGTCATGGCTGCATTTCGGTGACGTCAAACATTGCTCCACGGCTCTGCGCCGAAATGCATGACGCCTGGCGCGCCGGCGAATTCGCCACGGCGGAACGGATCAACGATTTGCTGGCACCGTTGCATGATGCCTTGTTTGCTGAGACCAGCCCCGGTCCTGTGAAGTATGCGGCATCGCTGCTCGGGCTCGGCACGTCTGATCTGCGGCTGCCGCTGGTTGGGCCGGGGGATGCAACCAAGGCACTCGTGACGGCGGCCATGCAGCGCGCCGGCCTGCTGAGATAGGGGGCGTCGGAGTACCAGAACCATGGCACCGCGCCCGCGCGCAACCGACCGCTTCGTCGCCCAAAATCGGCGGGCGCGTCATGACTTCCATATCCTCGATACGCTCGAGGCGGGGTTGACCCTGGTTGGCTCAGAGGTCAAGTCCTTGCGCCAGGGCCTTGCCAGCATTCAGGAGGCGTTCGCGCGCGAGGTCAACGGCGAGATCTTTCTCGTCAATGCCTTCATCCCTGAATACGCCGGCGCCAACCGCTTCAATCACGAGCCCAAGCGAGCGCGCAAGCTGCTGCTGCACAAGCGGCAAGTGAACAAGCTGATGGGGCAGGTGAAGCGCGACGGCGTCACCTTGGTCCCGCTCTCGGTCTATTTCAACGACAAGGGCAGGGCCAAACTTGAACTTGGTCTCGCCAAGGGCAAGAACAAGGCCGATAAGCGCGAAAGTGACAAGCAGCGCGACTGGAATCGTGACAAGGCGCGGATCATGCGCAGCAACGGTCGGGACTAGAGAGACCTTACGCGGCGATCGGATCCGGTTCGGTTTTCTTGCGGTTGCGATCAGTCGTGTCGGTTTGATCACCGCCCTGGTGATCGCCGACGAGTTTGAGCGCCGTCAGGGCGATCGCGTTCATCATCGACATCATCGGCTGGCTAACCCGATTGGGCAGGTCGGTCAGGCCAACTGCCGCGACCTGTGTCGCCGGTTCGGTCTGTGACGCTGCGACCAGGGTGAGCGGGTCGGTTTCTCCGACGCTGCCGCCGAAATTGGCGATTTGGGTATCGAGCTTTTCGGCGAAACCGCTGTAAATCTGAGCGACCGTCTTCGCCGCCCCGGTTACCTTGTCATAGAACACCGCATGGTTGGCGGCAGCGGCCTGGGGCAGCAGATCGGCTGCTTTGGTGCCACCCGCGGTCTCTGCCGTCTTCACGAGCTCCGATGCGCCGCTGGCACCTAGAAAATGGGCAAGGTAAAGCGCTGTCGTGCTGGGGGCGTGGCCCAGATTCTGGGCGAGAGTCTGGGTGTTGGCATGGGCCATCTCGGCGGCCAGATCGGCGCTGATGGTCGGATCGTCGCGGAGCTTCAGGATTTGCTGCCGCAGTGCCGGACTGCTGACATGAAGGTTGCCACCGCTGGTCGTGATCTGGTCAGCGTATTGGCTAAGCCCATATTTAGCCCCGAACTGTTTGACAGCAGACAGCCAGGTCGATTCGATGAATTGGAAAAGTCCCGATGCGGAGCTCGTCGATGCTTTGGCGTTCGGCTGGAAATCGCTCTCCTGCTTCGCCTGTGCCATCATGTAGCCGAAATCGACATGTGCGGTCTGGCTTGCCCGCGCGATCGCGCCCACAATGTTGGGGTCGATCCCGCGCGTGCTCCGGCTGGCGTCGTAGGCTGGGACACTGCTGGGGTTAGCGAGGCTGGACATGAATGACGCGTGTTCCTCATCGGGTTTCTGGAGGGGAGGTGTGCAAGCGCCGGGCCAGGCATTCGCGTCGCTTCGGCTGTCAGGATACTATCGGGGGCGTTAATTTAAGATATTGATTTCAATATGGATATGCCGGAATAGCCGTTACCAAGGCAGGTTCGTGTTCGATATTTTGTATGGCCATAAGGCAAGAATTGCCGGGCACGGATTGTGTCCTCCCTGCCGTATGTTAGGGATAGAAAATTTATCACCCCGTCGGGAGAGACTCCGTCCATGGTCGCACGCCTCGCCTCTTTTTTGTTTCTGTTCGTTGTCGCGGTCATGGCGATTGGCGCGGCGCGCGCGGACCTGCTGCGTTTCGACAGGGCCGATCTGACGATCGCGACGGCGACGGGACCTAAGGCGTTCCATGTCGAGATTGCGGCCACCGAGGCGCAGCGCGAACAGGGTCTTATGTACCGGCCGATGATGGCGGCGGATGCAGGGATGGTATTTCTCTACGACCGCCCGCAACAGGTCGCATTCTGGATGAAAAATACCGTCATTCCGCTCGACATGCTGTTTATCGGCGGTAACGGTCGGATCGTCAGCATTCATGAGCGGGCGGTCCCGTTCTCCGAGGAGACGATCGCTTCGGGGCCAGATGCGCAGGATGTCCTGGAAGTCAATGGCGGCACGGTCGCCCGTCTCGGCATCCAGGTTGGTGACCTTGTCACCGGGCCGGCACTGGCACCCCGTTGAGCGTCAGAGCCCTAAGGCCGCGAGGTCGAGACGCCCGCCATTCACCGGCGGGCACCAGTAATATCCACCCGTTATCGGCTTTGAGAAGGTGAACAGCGCATCGACGATACCGTCTTCCTGCCCAGACATCCGCCTCATGATCTGGTCAAAGGCATCGAGCGAGCGACCGTAAGCGATGAATTCGAGACCGTGGGCACCGCCCTCCGACCAGGGCATCGAGCGTCGATACATGAAGGCTTCAGGATCGAAACTCTCCTGTGCGCTGCGTTTGACATGGGCAGAGGCCGGCGCTTCGGATAATTCTTCGTTGGTCTCTTTCCTGCGCCCGATCATGTCGTCCCGTTCGGCGGGTGTATGACGATTGAACGCGGCGAAGTCATGGGCCCAGCGCTGGACCACCACGAAGCTGGAGGCGGCCAGGGCGCCTGGGCCGACAAGGGCGGCGGCGTTGCGCTTCTTGCCTTTTGGATTTTCGGTGCCGTCGATGTAACCCGTGAGGTCGCGGCCGCGATAAGAAAAGGTATCGATCGAGTCCGCCAGAAAGAAGGCATGCTCAAGGATGGCGCCGAGTTGCGCCGATCGATCGAAGATGGTGGCGCGATCGGGGCCTCGGAGAAAAATCCACAGATCGCCCTGGTTGGAGGGGATCAGCCCGGCCGGGGTGTCTACAGCTAAGAAGGGCCGCAGACCCTTGATCGGGCGGTCAAGGCTTACCGCCAGAGCCGCGCCGATTCCGAGCGCACCCCATGCGACGTCGAAGCTGCGCGCCAGTTGGGAGACGGCGGTACGGCTATCGACACCCGATCTGCGCTGAAAGACCAGGGATCGCCCGCACGGGGGCAAAGGGGACAGGATTGCCGGTTGGGCGGATGGCGACAGCACTGAGACAGGTCCCTATTCGTCGGTAGAACCAGCGGACGAAGACTGCTCCCGTCCGCGACGGACAGGATCTAGGACGTCTGTTCGGAATTTTCCAGCCCTCGCGTGGGCGGGCTATCGCGATGGGCGACGGCATTGAACACCGCCGCCCGCCGAGGCTTTCAGCTAGAAGCGATAACCGATACCGGCACCGACGATGGTCGGGTCGATATCAACGCTCGCGGTCACCGCGTGGTTCACATAGACATTGGTGTTTAGGAAGATATGCTTCACGTCGAGGTTCGCGACCCAGTTGTTGCCAAGGTCGTAATCGAAGCCAGCCTGGATCGCTTCGCCGAAGGTGTTGTCATAGCGAACCGCCGTGCCCGATGGCGAGCTCTGATCGAAGAAGAACGTGTAGTTGATACCGGCGCCAAGATAGGCATCGATCTTCGTCGTCGGCTGGAAATGATACTGCAGCAGCAAGGTTGGTGGCAGCAGGGTGATCTGGCCAAGATTGAGCGTTCCGCCTGCCGTCGGATGGACACTGACGTCGTGCTGGCTGACCGCAGCGATCAACTCGACCGCGAGGTGATACGGCAGGAAGTAGCTGATATCGAACTCGGGAACCTGCGTGTTGCTGAGATCGCCCTTGATCCCGCCGGGTACGTTGCTCGAGCTGATATTGCCTGATGGGAAGACGCCAAGGAAGCGCGCGCGCAGTTCGATCGTGCCTGGAGCGGTCTTGAGACCCGTGTCTTGGGCAAATGCTGCCGAGATCGGGGCGAAGGCGAGGGCTGCCGCGATAGCAAGATAGGAAGTCTTCGAGAAAAACGGGGCTAATTTCATCACACTCACTCCTGAAGGCGGGGCTTATTGGTTGCCCGCCACGTCTGAACAACTTTGCAATGGACGTGGCGGGACTTTCGAGGAGCGGACGGTAAGTAGCCCTGATCTATGTCAATCTTGGACCGATACTGCGACAGTTTGGCCAGGTCGATCAGTTCCCAAGGCTATTCGGTCTTGGGCTTGTGTCAAAAATGAAACAGGGACGCCGTGGGGTCTATTCGACCGCACGGCGTCCGGTCGTCCACTCGAGCAGCACATCCTCGTCACTCTCTCCCAATGCTGGTGACATTCTGGTCAACGCATCGGGATCAAGCTTCGATATTGCCCAGACCGCCATGCCGCGAACGATCGCGGCCGGGTCGTCGAGCCTGGCGCTGGCGGCTGCGACGAGCCCGGGATCATTGGAGTTGCCAATCGCGATCAGGACGTTGCGCACAAACCGATCGCGTCCGATGCGTTTGATCGGCGAGCCCGCGAACAGGGCACGAAAGTCCTGGTCATCGAGACCGACAAGATCACCAAGGCGAGCAGGCGTGAGCGCCGCACGTGGCAAGAAACTGGGTTCCGCGGTTGCTTTCGCGAATTTGTTCCACGGACAAACTGCAAGGCAGTCGTCGCAGCCATAGATGCGGTTTCCGATAGGCTCCCGGAATTCGCGGTCAATCTGGCCACGATGTTCGATCGTCAGGTAGGAAATACAGCGCCGAGCGTCCAGCCGGTAGGGTTGCAAAAAGGCGCCGGTAGGGCAGATCGAGAGGCAACGCTCGCAATTGCCGCAATGATCAGTCTCAGGCGGGTCCGCTGGCACTTCCAGGGCCAGATAGATTTCGCCAAGCAGCAACCACGACCCGAATTCACGCGAGACCAGATTGGTATGCTTGCCCTGCCAGCCGAGGCCGGCATTCTGGCCGAGTGGCTTTTCCATGACCGGGGCGGTATCGACGAATACCTTAAGCGCCGCCCCCGTCGTCGCGTGCAACCAGCGGCCGAGTGCTTTCAACCGCTTCTTGATGAGGTCGTGATAGTCGCCGCCAAGGGCGTAAACCGAGATCGCGCCCTCGGTCTTGCGCTCAAGCGCGGCAAAAGGTGATTCCTCGGGGCCGTAATTCATACCCAGGACGATCACGCTTTTTGCGTCTGGCCATAGCCCCCGCGGGCTTGCGCGCTTCTCTGGATCGCGGGCGAGCCAAGCCATCTCGCCATGATGATCATCGCTCAAAAAGAGCTCAAGGCGCTGGCGCTGCCGAGAATCGACGACGGCAGGGGCGAAGCCGACGGTGTCGAAGCCGAGTTCCAGGGCGCGGCGGCGGATTTCCGCCTTGAGCTCAGCCCCGTCCACGATAGGGGGCAACATCCTGATCAGGCAGCCAAAGGCCGTCGGGTGGCGCACCTGTCTGGTAGAAGACGTCGATCGGGATGCCGCCCCTTGGATACCAGTAACCGCCGATGCGAAGCCAAAGCGGCGCTATTTCGGCGACAAGACGCTTGGCAATGCCGACCGTGCAGGCCTCGTGGAAATCTCCGTGGTTGCGGAAACTGCCAAGATAGAGTTTCAGCGATTTGCTCTCTACCAGAAAGGGGCCGGGCACATAATCGATGACGAGATGGGCAAAATCAGGCTGCCCCGTCATCGGACACAGCGATGTGAATTCCGGGCAGACGAAACGGACCAGATAATTCGTCCCTGGCTCGGGGTTGGGGACTTTCTCGATGATCGCCGCATCGGGATCT
Organism: uncultured Rhodospirillales bacterium; assembly: GCA_903923205.1. Classification (GTDB taxonomy): domain Bacteria; phylum Pseudomonadota; class Alphaproteobacteria; order ATCC43930; family CGMCC-115725; genus CAIXXC01. The sequence continues at coordinate 8,018 of CAIXXC010000274.1, forward strand.
GTCGGCGCCGTGGTCGCCTGTCCCAATTGCGTCAGGTTCGAATAGATCGTCTCGTTCATACTTGGCCTTTCGCTAGGGGCGGGATATCGCCCAACGCCTGCTGGGTCTGAAAATCTGCCCGGAAAGCGGTGAAGGCGCCAGCCACTATGGCGGATCGCATGCCGTTCATGAGATCTTGATAATAGGTCAGGTTGTGCCAGGTGAGGAGGATTGGGCCCAGCATCTCCTCACACCGGAAGAGATGATGCAGATAAGCCCGTGAATAACCCTGGCAGGCGGGACAACGACAGACCTCGTCCAGTGGGCGCGGATCATCCTGGTGGCGTGCGTTGCGCAGATTGACCTTGCCGCGCCGGGTAAAACCCTGCGCCGTTCTGCCGGAGCGGGTCGGCATGACGCAGTCGAACATGTCGATGCCACGGGCCACACCGCCCACAAGATCCGCCGGCGTCCCCACGCCCATCAGGTAGCGCGGTTTGTCCTGGGGCAGATGCGGCACCACGCCGTCCAGCACCTCAAACATGATTTCCTGGCCTTCGCCGACAGCAAGGCCGCCTACCGCATAGCCGTCGAAGCCGATATCGATAAGCGCAGCTGCAGATTGCGCCCTGAGGTCGGCATGAACACCGCCCTGAACGATGCCGAAAAGCCCGTAACCCGGTCTCTGCGTGAATGCCGCTTTCGAGCGCGCCGCCCAGCGCATGCTCAGCGCCAGCGACGTCTCGATCGCCTCGCGGCTCGACGGGTAGGGCGGGCATTCGTCAAGGACCATCGAGATATCGGAATCCAGGCAGCGCTGGATCTCGATCGAACGCTCCGGCGTCAGGTCGAATTTGGTTCCGTCGAGGTGGGAGCGAAAAACAACGCCATGCTCGCTCATCTCTCGCAGGCCGGCCAGGGACATGACCTGGAATCCGCCGGAATCCGTCAGGATCGGTTTATTCCAGTTCATGAAGCGATGCAGGCCGCCAAGCCGCTCAACGCGCTCTGCTCCCGGACGCAGCATCAGGTGATAGGTGTTGCCCAGAAGGATCTCGGCGCCTGTCTCGGTAACGGCCTCGGGTGTCAGGCCCTTCACGGTCGCAGCGGTGCCAACCGGCATGAAGGCTGGCGTCTCAATCGTCCCGTGGGCGGTCCTAACCTGGCCGCGTCGAGCGGCCCCTTCGGTTGCCAGCACAGAAAAGCCAAAGGAAGTGACGGTCACTGAGGGGTCTCCACGCGATCGATCAGGCAGCAATCGCCATAGGAATAGAACCGGTAGCCGGCCGTAATGGCATGGGCGTAGGCCGCCTGCATCCGGTCGAGCCCGGCGAAGGCAGAGACCAGCATGAAGAGCGTGGAGCGTGGCAGATGAAAATTGCTGAGAAGCATGTCCACAGTCTTAAAGCGGTATCCCGGCGCGATAAAGAGCGCCGTAGTTCCCAGGAAGGGATGAACGGTGCCGTCTGGCTCTGCGGCGCTTTCGATCAAGCGAAGGCTGGTCGTACCAACGGCGACGATCCTGCCGCCGGCGCGACGGGTGGTGTTGATCGCGTCGGCTGTAGTTTGGGACAGGGCTCCATATTCGGCGTGCATGATATGGTCATCCGTGTCGTCGACCTTGACGGGCAGGAAAGTTCCCGCACCGACATGCAGGGTCACCGCCGCTGTGCTGACCCCCCGCTGGGCGAGCACGGCAAGGAGATCAGGGGTGAAATGCAGCGCTGCCGTCGGGGCGGCGACAGCCCCTTCGGCCCGAGCGAAGACGGTCTGGTAATCCTTGTGATCGGTTTCATCGGCGATGCCGCCGCGAATATAGGGCGGCAGGGGCATCGTACCAAAGTGGCGCAACGCCTCGAACAGGGCCTCGCCGACCGCGGAGAAGCGTAGGGCGATATCGCCCGCGGGACGTTTTTCGATGACAGTCGCAGTAAAGTCGGGTCCAAAGCTGACCACGTCGCCGATACGAAGGCGCTTGCCCGGTTTGGCGAAGACCCACCAGGACGACTCATCGACGCGGAGGTGCAGGGTAATCGAAACCCGTGCGGCACCGCGGATACCAGCAAGCCGCGCCGGCAGAACCTTGGTGTCGTTGAAAACGAGAAGATCGCCCGGGCAGAGCAGATTGGGAAGATCGCGGACAGTATGGTCTTTCATCACGTCGGATTGGATGCGCAACAGCCGCGCGGAGTCCCGAGGGCTGACCGGGCGCTGGGCGATCCGTTCGGTCGGTAACGCGAAGTCAAAGGCCTCAATGCGCATAGATCACCTCAGTCGGCAGTGCAGCGCAGGGCAAGGAGAGGCCGCCCCTCGGCATCGACCAATCCCATCTCGATCACGGTGGTCAAGACGTCGACGAAAAATGCGGCCGTGCTTGCGCGCCCGGCGCCTTCGAGCCAGTTCTGTTCCTGGAATGCGAGGATCGCAGGCTGGCCAAGTTCTGCCTCCCAAATGACACCAAGCAAGGAGGTCCGCTGCTCCTCGATCTCCCGCCGATCGGTATCGAGGCCAAGGAAGCCGTTGGCGTAGTCGATTTTGCCGGTCTCCGGGCCGGCGCCGAGGCAGAAATCTGGCATGAAGCGCCGTGCCGGGCTCGCGAGCTGGAAATGGGCAACTTCGTGAATCAGCACCGAGGCTTCCGTTCGAGTCGCGACGCTATGCCCGTCCCAGGACAACGAATCCTGTGGCGATCGAGCGATCGGGTTCATGCCAAAGACTGCGCAGAGATCGACGGCATCGGCGTGCCACGATGTCTCGTCGCCGCCAATGTGCCTGCGGCTCGCCGCGATTCGATGCCAGACCTGACGTGCTACCGGTGGCGCGAGTGCCAGGGCAGCGTCATATTGCGCAAGGGTCGGCTCGATCGCTTCGATCGGGAGGGGGGTAAGACTCGTCATCGGCGCGTGACATCGCAGGGGCTGGCCCCGCACGCAAGCGCAAAGCGACAGGGGACAATTCTGCTGTGACGGATCTACAACGCTCGCCGCTGCCATTCTGGCGCCGCAAGACCCTGGCCGAGATGACGCCGCAGGAATGGGAGTCCCTTTGCGACGGGTGCGGTAAATGCTGCCTCGTCAAGCTTCAGGACGAAGATACGGGCGCGCTGCTTTTCACCAATGTCGCGTGCCGTCTGTTGAACGCAGAAACCTGCCGCTGTGGCAACTACGCCAAGCGTCAGCAATTGGTGCCCGATTGCGTCAAGGTCACCCCTGACACTGCCGGCGCTTTGAATTTCATGCCTCGAACCTGTGCCTACCGGCTGCTGGCCGACGGCCAGGATTTGCCGGAGTGGCACCCCCTCGTCTCGGGACGACGCGATAGCGTACACCGTGCACGGATGTCGGTGCGGCGTCGCGTCGTCTCCGAAGACGACGTGGAGGAGGAGGATTTGCCAGATCACATAGTCGATTGGTCGCGCTGAACCCGCTGATTACTTCAGCAGGTTCAGGATCGACTGCTGCTGACTGGCGGCAACACCAAGAGTCGAAATGCCGATCGACTGCCGGAGCTGCAGCGCCTGGCTATTGGCCGCCTCCGTATTGAGGTCCGCGAGCGTCAACTTATCGCCGCCGCTCGACAGCGTCGCCGCGTAATTCGCGGAGAAGCTAGAGCGAGCCTGCAGGATCGCGACGTTCGTGCCAAGAATGCCCGAGATCGCGTTCAGCTGCGAGATCGCCTGCGAGAGGCGGTTGATCGAGTCGGTGAAGACCGCCTGGGCAACTGTCGCCGCGATGCCGGTCGTGCCTGAGATCAGTACTTGGCTAAGGCCGCTCAGAACGCCAACGCCACCGGTGGATACCGCAAAAGTCTGGCTCGAGTAGATCAACGCATTGAAATTGATCGAGCCATCAGAGTTGAAAAGATGGTGCTGTGACGTGGAGTTCGTGAAGATGCTGCGGGTGGTGCCGGCACCGGTCGCCGCCAGGCTGAAACCGTTGATGACGAGCGTTGCCGCCGTCCGGTTCGAGAACTGGGTGGACAGCGATGTCGCCGAACTCGTCAGGATATTAAGACCCTGATAGGACGCGTCCTGAACCAACTGGGAGATCTGCTGGCCCAAGGTCTTGAGCTGCGTCGTCACCGAGCGGAGGGCATTGGCCGGCTGACCACGAGCGCCTTGCAATGTGCCCAGCATCTGCTTGAGCAGCGTGCCGACCGAGCTTGTCGCATTCAGGGCGCCCTGCACCGATTGAACCGACTGGTCGATACTGCTCTTGTAAGCCTGGAAGCTGGTCGATCGATTGTAGAGTGACTGCGATTGGAAATACGCCAACGGATCGTCAGCGGCTGAATTCACTTTCTTGCCGCTGTTTAGGATGTTGGTCGTCGTGTTGAACAGCTGCGTGACGTTCTGCAAATTCAGAAGCGTCGACGTCTGTGATGCCGATAGCGTGATGTTGGACATGAACCTACTCCTTCACTGTCGTCAGACACACGGGTGCCTTGGGAAGGAGGGAGCAAGATGGAGGCCATACGAAAATTTCAGTAAAAATCAATAAAATTTAATATTAAATTTCGAATATATCTC
>CAIXXC010000275.1 GCA_903923205.1 uncultured Rhodospirillales bacterium
AGCCGGCGTCCGCATCAACACAATCCGCGTGTGCTCCTTCGTGACCCAACCCGGCGTCACCTTCAAGGGCATCCGTCCAGCCGGTGCAGCGGTACCGCCTCCTGCCCCGGTAGGATATCGTCCCTGCCATTTCGTCGGCTTCGATACGGCACTCGATACGCCGATCTTTGACGACAACGCCTTGACACCACAGACCGAAATCGATGGCCCGGCGGTCGTTGCGACCAAAGCGACCACCTATCTGGTCGAGCCCGGTTGGCGCTTCCGCGCCGCCGAACAAAAAGCAGTTTGGTTTACACGGATCGAAGGCTGAGCCAACGGCCAGACCGTGATCTCATTCTGGAGGAAAGCGCCATGAACCACATCAGCCCCGCAGGGGACGACAAGGAACTTCTGAATAAGTTCCTCAAGGACAACCAGCTATTCTACGGACCCGATCCGGAAATCATGCGCGACCATTGCATTGGCCCGCGCAGCGAGATCGAGGACAAAATCCTGAACGGCGGTCTCGATCCGCATCACGTCAATCAGGTTCGCGGCCTTATCCTGGCGGCCCTCGACGAGGGCAATACGATGGTCGAGCAGATGGGCGCGGCTCCGGGCGCAAAATGGGGCGATATCGTCGCCTCGATCTACACCGCGAACGGCGATCTTTCCATGATCGCGCCCCATGGCGTCGTCGGCTTTGCCGCCTGCTGCCACTATCCCATCAAGTTCATCCTGAAATATTGGGAGAAGGACCGTACGGTCGGCATCAAGGAAGGCGACGGCTTTATCCATAATGATGCCCGCTATGGCGGCATCCACAACACCGATCAGTCGATGATGATGCCGGTGTACTGGAAGGAGAAGCTGATCTGCTGGGTCTCGACGACGATCCATGAAGGTGAGAATGGTGCCACCGAGCCGGGCGGTATGCCGCCCTCGGCGGAGAGCAGGTTCGACGAAGGCCTCAAGATGTCACCGTTCCGCGTCGTCGAGAATTTCGAGCTGAAACGCGACCTTGTCACCTTCCTGCAGAATTCCGTCCGCGATCCGAAGCTTCAGTTCGAAGACATGAAGGTCAAGCTTCACGCGGTGCTGCGTCTGCGCCAGCGGGTTCTAAAGATTCTCGAAGAGCATGGTGAGGAACTCCTCATCGGCACCTTGCGTAAAAACCTCGAAGACGTGCTGATCGAGGTGCGGCGGCGCATTGAGGAACTGCCGGACGGCACGACCCGCGTGCTGACATTCCCGGACTCGACCCTTCGCGAGAATGCCCTGCTGAAATTCAGCCTGGCCATCACCGTCAAGGGCGACAAGATGACCTGCGATTTCCGCGGCTCATCGCCGGAATTCCTCAACCGCTCGATCAACACCAATCAGGCATCGCTCAAGACGATGTTCCTGACGGCCTTTCTCCAGAACATCTGGCCGGATTTGCCGCAGACAATGTCGGTCTTCTCGCCGATTGAGATGCTGTTCGACGAGAAATCACTGCTCAACGCCTCGGACGACACCCCACAGGCGATGAGCCTGATCCCGATCTTCAAGGCGATGACGATCCCGGTCATCCCGATGACCAAGTTCAGCTACAGCCTGCCGCATCGCTATACCGCTGTCGTGGCACCCCAGTATGATCAGCCGGCGACCTTCATCTATGGTGGACTGACGCAGAACGGCGAAAATGTCGGCAACTTCTGCGCCGACATCAACGGCAATGGCCAGGGTGGCCGCTCGCATCGCGATGGCGAACACTCCGTATCGCCCCCGTTCGCTGCGGTCTGCGACATCGGCGAAATGGAAGTCATCGAGGAAGAACTGCCGATCGTCCGACTGGGGGCCTTCACACTCGCCAAGGATCGCGTAGGCTTCGGCAAATATCGCGGCGGCCTCGGCTACGAGATGATCTCCTCGGTTCGAGGCACCGGTTTCTGGGGTTTCATGACCGGTTGTACCGGATCACTGTTCACGCCCTCGCAGGCCTTGTTCGGTGGTTATGGCCCGCCCGTCTATGCCCTGAGCAAAATCCGCGACATCAACATCTTCAACGAACTCGCCACCAATCCAGGCAAAATCAAGTTCGATATCCTTGATCTGATGAACAATCAGCCGATCGAGGACGGTCGCTACTCGACCCACGAAATGGCGATGACCTTTGAAATCTGCCAGCAGGGCGAAGTCTATATGATGTGCCAGGGCACGGGTGCCGGCTACGGCGACGTGCTGCTTCGCGACCCAGCCCTTGTCATCAAGGATATTGAAGAGGACCTGATCTCGCATGATACCGCACGCGAGATCTTTCATGTTGTCTTCGACTCAAGAACCTTGATCGTCGATGAGGAAGCGACCAAGGCAGCTCGCGCCGCCGAGCGCAAGTCGCGGCTATCGCGTGGCAAGCCGTTCGATGAATTCGTGGCGGAATTCGTAACACCGGAGCCCCCGGAAAACCTGCCTTATTACGGCAGCTGGGACGATCCGACCATTATCTATGGAACGAGCTCCGGCAAGCGGATCAAGATGAAAGCTACGGAAATTCAGAGCATGTTCATGCCGAATCCGAAGGACGTAAAGATCAGTCAGCTCGAGGCCGAACTTCTGGCCACCCGCGCCGAGTTGGAGGAGTGCCGCAAGCACAAGCATTGATGCCACCTGCCCCTTAAGGGGCAGCGCCAAAAGAAAACCGGTTCGACATCGCTGTCGAACCGGTTTTTTTGTACCCTACCCCGGAGCCCGATATCTTCAATCAGGCTCCGGAGCAGGATTCGCAGAGAGGATCAGGTACCAAGACGGTTGATCGCCTGCGCCGTCAGGTACTTGTTGTA
>CAIXXC010000276.1 GCA_903923205.1 uncultured Rhodospirillales bacterium
ACCACCGCCATAGCGGCTTGACCACAGCCGAAACCCAGTGCCATTACATACTTGCGATCAGGCTCAGGCCGGCCGGCATCATATCGGAATGGTGGCCGGGATCAGATCGGAATAGCCGACCGGCATCGTCGGAATCCGCATGCGGCCACCGCTGTGCCTGTGGCGATCAAAGCTGACGTTCTGCCTTGAGCATGAACGACGTTAGCGCCAACTAGGTCGGAGAAGGCGATGGCGATGACTGCAACTGACGTCGAGCAGGCGATCGCCGGCGTTGCGCGCGCTTAGGCCTAAGAGCACCTAAGCACTGCCCTATGGATCAAGGTAAAGGCTTTCGGGCGCGGTGAAATCGAGCTTCGGTCGAAGGAAGCGGAGGCCGCGGGCGAAGCGTTGATGCTAGCGTTGCGGTTTAGCCATGCGAGGCGCCACGTCTGCTTGAACAACATCTTTCTGCCGCAGACCTTACGGCGGGGGGGGGGCATCGGCAAGGCGGTCATCGACGCGAACCAGGCGGCGGCGGGCGCCGATGGCTACAGCTTGTTCGCGACGGGCCTGGTGCCGAACTTCTACGAGCGACTGGTCGGCCGCGGCGCGGTGATCGTGACTGTCGACGACGCGGTGTTGATCACGCCGGAGACAGACCTGACCAACCATTACCAATAGGCACCGCCGATTTGCCGCTTCCGTGCGGTTTTGCAACAGGAGCTGGCGCTCTGGGCGCCACGGTTAGGGGGCGGCGGTATCGGCACCTCCGCTTGGCTGACTTGGTCTGCCTCTGATAACTACGCGACAATCAAGTCGATTGAGAAATGGTCGCCCAGCGACAATCAAACCAACCCCTGACCATTGCCAGCGCCAATCAACGCTGGCATCATCCCAAGGTCGCGACAATCAAATCTCACCTGATTGACACGGCCTTTCACCTAGACTGTCGCGCTACATGTCGAACTAGGAAGCGGTCAAGCGTTGCGGGGAACGATGAAAATTGCGCTGCTTAATGCGGGAAAAACGCGATCGGTGCTGAAACGCCTGATCGAAGACTACGACGATATTCAGATCGCGGTGGCATGGGGGTATAATGGGAAGCTGGCAGATCTCCTGATGGAGAACAGAGGCAAGTTCCGCTCGGTCACCTTTGGCCTCAACGGTTTTGCGACGTCTCCCGATCTGGTAGATCGATTAATCGGCACCAGAAATGCTTTCATAGCCAAAGCGGACACCGGCATCTTCCATCCCAAGCTCTATCTGTTTCGGGCAGGCGGCAAGGCGGAGGCGGTTGTCGGAAGCGCTAATTTCACAAATGGTGGGCTCGATCGTAATTATGAGGCGTGCGTCCATATCGAGGGCCCCGGCGACAGTGACATCTTCGAGCAGATCCAGCGCGAGATGTCTGGCTATGACGTGCTCAAGCAGCGTGTCACTAAGCCGCTGGCGGATAGCTATCGTCGGCAATACGACGCGGCGCGAAAGCAGCGTGGCCAGCGAGACCCGATTCTGCCTGACGACAAGAACGGCGGGAAGGGCCTTACCTCGCCGCTGGCGATGAAGAGCTGGAAAGAGTTCGCGGCCGCGGCGAAGATCGACCCGCATCATAACTTCAAGCGCCGGATGAAGCTGCTTCGAGAAATTCAGCGCCTTTTTGCGAGCGTGGAGCGGTTCTCAGATCTCACGGCGACAGAGTGGAAGGGGATCGCCGGCACGCTCCGTAAATCCGAGAGAGCCGCAGCAGGTCTCGACACCCATGACTGGGGATGGTTCGGATCGATGGGCGGTAATGGCGACTTCGCGGGCCTGATCTCACGGCAGAATCGTCAGCTCAGCGATGCGGTGGACTACATCCCCCGAAAGGACCCGGTCAGCCGCGAGGATTTCGAGCAATATTGTCGGCGCTTCCGCAAGGCGTTCACGGATGCCGACGCCCATCATGTTGGTGAGTTTCCGACTGCGACGCGGCTGCTTGCCATGAAGCGCCCCGACACGTTTGTTTGCGCGAACGGGAAGAATAAACGCAATCTGGCCGAGGCGCTGAGCTTTGCCCCGACCACGCTTTCCCTGGCGAATTATTGGGATCGCATCATCGTGCCGATCCAGTCGTCTCCCTGGTATAACGCACCGCGCCCCAGCGGGGGCGACGGCGAGTTGTGGGACTATCGCGTCGCTATGCTCGACACGCTCTACTATGATGAGGATGCCTGACCTTTTACTCGCCAAACAAATGGCACTGCATCTCGTGGCTGTTCCCCGTCAGCACCAATGGCACAGATTTGAGGTTGTGATTTAAGGAGTGTTGGGGCTTCGTCGTAGTGACGAAGGAACGAAGATGAAGTCCCAACACTCCTTGAAAAAATCGCCTGCCAAGGCCCCTGCCGAG
>CAIXXC010000277.1 GCA_903923205.1 uncultured Rhodospirillales bacterium
AGCCACGCAGCGGACATGCCGCTGATGCCACTTCCGATCACAGCAATGCGAAGAGGAGGGGTATCGGTCGGGATCATCGCGCTCGGGGCTTGCCCATCATCAGCATTCGGAAGCTTGTTTTGACTGATCTCATACATTTTTTTTCGTAGTCTATACGTGCTGCCAAATAGATTGGATCAAAGAATTAAGGAAGCTGCCCATGAATCTAAGGGTGATCCAATCGCCTGACGATGGCGTAATCCAGAGCATGATCTGCTCAAGACTATTTGATATCGGAATTGGTCAACCGGTCCTTGCCGCGACGATGATGATGGTGGCAACCGCGTGCTCTCCGATCGGCGTGTTGAACGCGACCGCGCCCCGCTCCGGGATCGCTATAAGTCGAGACCTCGCCTATGGCGACAATCCGCGCCAGCGGCTTGACGTTTATGCGACCAAGGCCGCTGCGATTGGCGCTGCTGATGCGCCTGTCGTGGTGTTCCTTTATGGCGGTGGCTGGACCGAGGGGACGAAAAAGCAATACGGCTTCGTCGCGAGGGCATTGGCGTCACGCGGGATCGTGACCGTGGTCCCGGATTACCGGGTCTACCCCGAGGTACGCTTTCCTGCCTTTATCGACGATGCCGCTGCCGCGACGCGCTGGGCACACGATCATGCCCGCAATTATGGTGGCAATCCCCGCCGGCTCTTCCTTGTCGGTCATTCCGCTGGTGCGTACATGGCCACGATGTTGGCCCTCGACCCGCATTATCTCGGCTCGGTCGGTCTTGACCCCGAACATGATCTGGCCGGTTGCGTCGGCCTTGCCGGGCCTTACGACTTTCTGCCGCTCGGCACCGACGAGTTGCGCGCCATCTTTGGTTCGGGCGAAGCACTGGCTCAAACCCAACCAATCAATTTTGTCACCGACAAGGCGCCGCCAATTCTGCTGATCTCCGGACGGCGCGATGACACCGTCTATCCGCGGAACTCGATACGTCTTGCGGCGCGTATCCGGGAAGTCGGCGGCAAGGTCGAGACCATCATGTATCCGCGGGTCGGCCACCGCCTGCTGATCGGCGCGTTTGCGCGGCCATTGCGCTTTATCGCCCCGGTGCTGAACGACGTGACCCGCTTCGTCGTCCTTGGCCCGACCGGCCTCACACAACGACAGACGCAGGCTGCGATTGAGCCGCTCGCGTTGGAAGGCAATTCATGAGCTTTCTCATTGCTTGGTTGATCCTCAGCGCCGGCCTTTGCGCGATTATGGCTCTTGCCTGGTGGTTGCAATACCGTACCCAGAATTCAGGTTGGGCTGATGTCTCCTGGTCATTCGGTACGGGTCTGACCGGTTTCCTGTTGGCGCTGTGTCCGCTTAACGGCGAGGGTGGCATCAGTAGTCGGCAGGTTCTGGTAGCTACCCTGGTAGCGATCTGGTCGATCAGGCTCGGCGTTTACATCCATCATCGGACCAAGGGCGGACCCGAAGACGCCCGCTACGCCAAACTTCGCGAAACCTGGGGCGAAAATTTTCAAACCCAGCTGTTCCGCTTTCTTCAGATACAGGCGATCGCGGCTTTTCCGTTGATTTTGACGATGGGCGTTGCGGCGCATCAACCAACCCCGGGGCTGCGTCTCGCCGATGGTTTTGGCGCTCTCGCCCTCGCTATCGCCATTCTGGGTGAAGGTATCGCGGACGACCAGTTACGCCGGTTCAAGCAGGATAATGCCAATCATGGGAAGGTCTGCGATGTCGGGCTGTGGGGATGGTCTCGTCACCCGAATTATTTCTTTGAATGGTTCGGGTGGCTTGCCTACCCCGTGATCGCATTGTCCGGAGGATATGCATGGGGCTGGGCGTCGCTGCTGGGGCCGGCTCTGATCTATTTCCTGCTGGTCTATGTATCGGGCATTCCTCCGCTCGAAGAACATATGCTGGCATCGCGGGGCGACTTGTTCCGCGCCTATCAACGGCGGACTAGCCCGTTCTTTCCCCTTCCCCCGAAAAGGATCGCGCCATGAGCCTTATCAACACTGCGATCCGCGCGGTTGAACGCCTTCCGCTCCCCGACTCGCTAACCCTCGCCGGGATAGACTACCTTGTCGGCCGCACCGGCACCCGACTGGAGAAGGAAGGCACAACCGCCGACCGCGCGTTCGCGGAGGACATGGTCAACTTCCCGATAGCGCAATATACGAACGAAGCAAACGAGCAGCACTATGAACTCCCGGCGGAGTTCTTCGCGCTGGCTTTAGGACCGCAGCGCAAATATTCTTCCTGCCTGTTTCTCGACGAGCACAGCACCCTGGCAGAAGCCGAGACCGCCGCCCTCGCGGCGACCGCCGAGCATGCCGCGCTTGGCGATGGTCAGCATATCCTCGAACTCGGATGCGGGTGGGGATCGTTGACCCTCTGGATGGCGTCCCAATACCAGAATTCGCGCATAACCGCCGTTTCGAATTCCGCATCTCAGCGCGCGTATATCGAGGAAGCCGCGCGGGCACGCGGGCTCGGGAATGTCACGATCATCACCGCAGACATGAACACGTTCACGCCCGATGGCCAATTCGATCGCGTGGTTTCGGTCGAGATGTTCGAACATATGGCAAATTGGCGCGCGCTCTTGGCGCGGGTACGCAACTGGCTGAAGCCGGAGGGCTTACTGTTCCTGCACGTCTTCACCCATCGCACGGCACCCTATCGGTTTGACCCAGCCGATGAGGCCGACTGGATCGCCCAGCATTTTTTCACCGGCGGCATCATGCCAAGCCATGGACTTATCCGGCAATTCCCCGACCTGTTCAAACTCGTCGATGAATGGCGTTGGAATGGCCGCCATTACGCTCGCACGGCCTATGCGTGGCTTGAAAACTTCGATCGCAACCGCGCCGAGGTCGATCGCATCCTGCAGGGTGTTTATGGCGCCGATGCGGCGTTGTGGCGTCGCCGCTGGCGGTTGTTCTTCCTCGCAACGGCCGGGCTGTTCGGGCATGACAACGGCGAGCCCTGGGGCGTCAGCCATTATCGACTGCGACCGATACCTTGACAAAACAAGCCCCCGGCGCGTCGATCTTAGCGCGACTGGCCCGCTACGCCCAGGGCGCCGATCCAATCACTGACGCCGCAAATACCGTGGCCTTGGTGATTGCCGGGAACCAGCCTTTCTATCCGATCTACCTCTTCGCGATCGCCGGTGAAAAAGGCTGGCCCAGCCTCTTGACCTGGTTTTCGACGCCATTGTTCCTGGCCGTTCCCGCAGTCGGGAGGCGAAACAGCCTCGCAGGCCGTGCATTGCTGTGTCTTGCCGGGCTGGGCAATACCGCCATCAGCAATGTGTCGCTGGGCGGGGCTTCAGGCATACCGCTCTTTTATTTGCCGTGCCTGATTCTGTGTCTGGCCCTGTTTGGTCGAGGCGAACGGCTGGTGCAGACCAGTCTCATCGCGACGACCGTGACAATTACGCTGGCATTAGGGCATATTTCCCCGTGGCTTGGCGCTTTCAGCCAGGAAGAAATACAGTCATTGCAGAGGGTTCACGGCTTCAGTGTTGGCTGTCTGACCCTGTTCCTGGCTATCTTGCTCACGCGAGCCTATCGCCGCGTCGCAACGCCCTGATCGTTGCCGCCACCAGCGAGCACAGCAAAACTGGTCGCGGCTGCAGTCAGAAAACTGCCCCAGGCAAGGTCCATCGCAGTGATTTGGGAGGTCCAGCCCTTCAGCGTCGCATAATTGGTCATGTCGTAGGTGGCATAGGCGACGAAGCCGAATAGAGCCCCGCGCCACAGCGCCGTCCGCCAGCCACGCCCAAGGGCCGGCACGACGCAGAATACGCCAACCCCGAAGAGATAGATGACGTAGAACAGGATCGCCGGCGCGACGACGACAGTATCGCCAAGCAAGGGTTTCAACACGCTGCGATAATAGGGTCCGGACAGAGTGAGCCAGATGGCATCACCGGAAATAAAGCTCAAAACCATCACGGTATGGGCAAGTACGGGACGCATTCAAAATTCCTTGATGAAGCCAGACAATGGTAGAACGCGAACAGCGGCGCGTTGCCATCCGCTGTACGTCGGACCGGACCTGCCAGATCAAAACCATGAGCGGATTCGGTCGAACCCCGAAGAGAAATCCGCTATTCAGATCGAGACAGGGCAGCGTTGAGAGTTAAGCAGGAGGGGTGTCGCCCCTCAAAAGAAAAATAAACCATTAAATTATCATTTATTCTTTTATAATGCCGGTCAAGCGGCGACTGCTGCTTTCCCGCACACCGATACGGAGACTTGGAATGGCCCTCGCCGCGATGCTTTCGCGCCTCACACTCGCTGCCGGCCTCGCCTGTTTCACGCTGGCCGGGGCGCAGGCCGCCGACAAGAAACTGGAGGCCGCGATTGCCGGCCCCAATCGGGTCGCCAAGAACGTCGCCAGGGATCAAGCGCGCCACCCCTACGGAATTCTGCACTTCGTCGGCCTGAAGCCACACCAGACCGTACTCGAAATTTTGCCGAGCGGTGGTTACTGGAGCGAAATCCTGGTGCCTTACCTAAAGGCTCACGGTCACTACATTGCCGCGATCCCCGAGACCGGCGATTTCCCCGAACAGATCCATGAGCGCGTTTCGTTTCAGCAGTTTCAGGCAGCGGACCCGACCCGATATGGCAAGATCAAAGTCGTCGATTTTTCATCGCCTTACGTCCTGGTCAAACCGGGGTCAGTCGATGTCATCCTTACCTTCCGCAACCTCCACAACTGGATGAAGCGCGGAACCCAGGATACGATCCTCGCCAATTTTTATCGCAGCCTGAAGCCCGGTGGCATTCTGGGGATCGAAGACCATCGCGGCCGGACAGACAAACCCCAGGATCCGCAAGCCAATGATGGCTATGTCCGCGAGGATTACGCGATCGCCTTGATCGAGAAGGCCGGCTTCAAGCTTGTCGCCAAATCCGAGATCGGTGCCAATCCGAAAGATACCAAGGACTATCCGGCAGGCGTGTGGACGCTCCCGCCGGTGCTGAAACTAGGCGACAAGGATCGCGCCAAGTATCTGGCAATCGGCGAGAGCGACCGCTTCACCCTGAAATTCATCAAGCCGAAATCGTGAGTGCAGTGGATTTTGACAAGCTCAAAGGTCGCATTCAAGCGCTTCGAGCCAAAACGATCGATAATGGCTGCACCGAGCAGGAGGCTATTGCCGCTGCCGCAAAGGTCGCCGAATTGCTCGATCGCCACGATCTATCGCTCAGTGACGTTGAACTGCGCGCGGCATTATGCGAACGCATCGTCTTCCAGACGGGGCGCAAGAAGCGGATTCCCCTCGAATCATGCGTCGGCGCGATCGCCCATTTTTGTGACTGCCGGGTCTGGCGCGAGGCGCTGCCAGGGGGCGAGATCGGCTATGTTTTCTTTGGCCTACGCCCCGATGTGACGGTCGCGCATTACCTCGCTTACATGATCGACAATACTGTCAGGACCGAACTCGGCCGTTATAAGACCTCGCCTGCGTATTTGAAGTTTCGCCACAACGAGCGGGCGCTCGCCAATTCATCTTTTGCCCTTGGCATGATCGCGTCGATTGCCGGCAAGTTGACAGCGATGAAGGACGCGCGCGATGTTGCGAACCGAGGCGGAGGGCGAGAAATCGTGGTTCTTAAGTCGACGACCGTCGATACCGAACTCATCAGGCTTGGCCTCACCCTGCGGCGCGCAAGTGGCGGACGGCGGATGGTCTCGCCGGATGCCTTCGATGCCGGCAGCGCTGCAGGGGAGGCGCTCTCGATCGTAACCGGGATCGACGCGGCTTAGGGAAGCTTAAGCCGCGCAAGCATGGCGGCCTCGGGATGCAAAGCAGTCGCTTCGGCAAACGCGACGACAGCGGCTTCGTCGCCCAGCAGAAAATCGAGGACGGCACCCAGGAACCCAGGATCGCGAACGCGCGCACGGACGTCATCGACACCGCATCCCGTCAGGGTGACAAAACGCGACAGCAGGGCGTCGTCCCCGGAGATAAAACCGAGGGCGCGGATCGCGATGATTTCCGCATCAGCCAGAGACAGCTTCGGCGGCGCCCCAAGTTTGGGCTTGGGCTCGTAAGGCTTGAATGGATCCATCACGTTCCCTTAGCGCTCGAATCACCCGGATGCAAAAGTTTGCGCCGGCAGCGCGTGAATTTTCTGGACAGAACCGAGCCGATGCTTGACAAAGGATTTTCCGGTATTGGACCGGTTTACTCTGCTCGTAACACGAGATCAGTGCGTTTTCATACGACCATCCCTATGCCAATCATCGTCTACGAGCAGTTCCTCACAAATTTCCCCGCCGAAAGTCTTGGAAACTCGATTTCAGACCTTCGCCAGACCGGACGAGACGCTGAGCCCTCGGGTTCGCGCCGAAGCGATATCGCGCGCAGAAATTGCAGCGCCCGCGCCTATACCGATCATCGACAGGCGGCGTAGTTGGCTAGGCTGAAAAATCACGCACCGACTCGTTGCATTCCCGTGCTACAAGGGAGCAGCGACAGGAGACTATATGGCGTTCAAGCCGAACTACAACCAGCAACGGGCCGATCGTGATCGGGCGAAGCAAGCGAAAAAACAAGACAAGCTGCGGCTGCAACAGGAATCAGTGGCTCAGCGCAGGATGGGGGGCGATGCCCCTCTTACGACCAACGACGACGAGGGAGCTCAATGAGCAGAGGTAACGATTTCCGCGCACCCAGAAAGCGTGGCTACGACGACGATTACGCGCCGCCTTCCTACAGCAGCAACCGGCGCGATTCGGCGCCGCCGCGCGCGGGTGGAGGGTCATCCTACAACGCCGCTCCCACGGGTCCGATCGTTGATGCCACTGTCAAGTGGTTCAACCCGGAAAAGGGCTTCGGCTTCGTCGAAGTCGGCGACGGCTCGGGTGACGCGTTCCTCCACATCAACGCGCTGCAGACCGCCGGCCATGATGCCGTCGCTCCGGGCACGAAGTTGCGGGTTCAGGTCGGCCAGGGCCAGAAGGGCGCCCAGGTCACCAACGTGATCGAGGTCGACACCAGCACCGCTGTTGCCGGCGGCGCACCGTCGGGCCCACGCCCCGGTGGCGCTTCACGGCCGCCACGCGTCGCGATCGATCCGTCTCGTGCGGTCGAAGTGTCCGGTACCGTCAAGTGGTTCAACACGGAAAAGGGCTTCGGCTTCGTGACCTGCGAAGACGGCGGCAAGGATGTGTTCGTCCACACCTCGATCGTCAGTGCCGCCGGCCTGAACGGTCTGGGCGAAGGTGAGCAGGTGACGATGCGTGTGGTGGACACTCCCAAGGGTCGTGAAGCCGTTTCGATCAACCTGAGCCACTAAGGTGGCTCGCAAAAAGGCGACGGACAACACCTACGTGTTGTTCGACGTCGAGTACGAAGATGGGACGCGGACTTCCAATCGGAAGGTCCGCAGCCCAGAGCTTCTTGGACCAGAGGGCGACGAACCCGCCCTAGGCATCATCGAAGCCGAAGATCGAAAGATCGAGGTGATGTCCGGCAAGCCACGCGGGCCAATCCGGTCAATCGCGCGCGCGCTCGGACAATAGAAGTAGGGTTGGTCAGGCCGAGAGGCCCGACCAACCGTCTTCCACATGCTCAATTGAATGGTTTTTTGTTTGTCGGATCTCGCGTTGATGGCGCGGAAAAAGGCAATCATTTAATTTGCCGCGATTCTAGGCATTGTCTAGCGGCGCACCTCCGCCCAAGCCTGTTTTTTGGGCTTGAATGCTGCGGATAAACGCTCAGAATTAATCCACGCGCGTTCATGTTGCAACGCGATCAAGCGATTGCAGCAACTGGCATGTTCCTTGCTGATGAGTAATACGAAATCAGTAATTCGTATTACTCATAACAGCGAGGATCGAGCGATGTCCATTAAGGGTAAGTTAGCGTTGGTGTGCGGGCTGGCGCTCGCCGCTGTCTCCTTCGGCGCCAAGCCGGCGCTCGCCGATCAGCCGCCGTTGAAAGTCGGCTACAGTGATTGGCCTGGCTGGGTTGCCTGGGACGTGGCCATCAACAAGGGCTGGCTCAAGGAAGCCGGCGTCAATGTCCAGTTCCAGTGGTTCGATTATTCGGCCTCTCTCGACGCCTTTGCCGCCGGCAAGATTGACGGCGTGTTCGCGACCAATGGCGACACCCTTGTGACCGATGGCGGCGGAACCAAGGGCGTCATGATCATGCTGACCGATTATTCGAACGGCAACGACATCATCGTCGGCGCGCCGGGCATCAAGAGCCTCAAGCAACTCAAGGGCAAGAAGGTCGGCATCGAGATCGGCCTCGTCGAGCATCTTTTGCTGCTTCATGGTCTCAAGGCCGCGGGGATGAAAGAATCGGACATCACGCTGGTCAATTCGAAGACCAACGATACGCCCCAGGTGTTGGCCTCGGGACAGGTCGCTGCGATTGGTGCCTGGCAACCCAATTCCGGCCAGGCGATGAAGCTGGTCCCCGGCTCCCGCCCGATCTACACCTCGGCCAAGGCGCCCGGGCTTATCTATGACGTGTTGACGGTCAACCCGGCGACATTGGGGCCACGCAAGGATGATTGGTTGAAACTGATCAAGGTCTGGGATCGGGTGGTGCACTACATCAACGACCCCAAGACTCAAGCCGATGCCATCAAGATCATGGCCGCACGCGATGGCTTGACGCCCGAGGCCTACAAACCGCTGGTCAAGGGCACCCATCTGATCGACATCGCCGAGGGCAAGAAGACTTTCACGAAGGGCCCAGGGCTAAGTTCGCTCTATGGCTCCACCGCGGTCTCGGACGATTTTAATGTCAAGAACGCGATCTACAAGACCAGCATGCCGTTCGACAGCCTGATCGATCCGTCGTTCACCGACGCGCAATAGCCTGCCCACACCCGACACCTCCGGATCGAAGGGATTTAATTTCCGTCGATCCGGTCACCCCCAAGCGTGACGACGCCGTCTGCCGAGGTTGCTCTATGAAACGGATGAAGATGTTCGCCGTCCAAACCCCGCTTTCCCCGCGCGCCAAAACATGGCTCGGTGTTTTATCGTTCGTTCTTCCGGTCCTGATCTGGTCGATTGTCAGCTACGTTCCCTTTGTCTGGCATCCCCAGATCATGATTACCGATCCAGGCTCCGTTGATTATTTCCAGCCCGATATGCGGATCGACAAGGCCACTTTCGCCAGCGAGACCGCTGCGGCAATCGCAGAGAAGCGGGCTGTCCCGGCGGGATATCCCACCAATCCGATATACCTGCCGGCCCCGCACGAAGTCTTGGAAGCATTTTATACCGACTTTACGACACCACCGGCCGCGCAGGACGAACCCTGGCTGCATCAGAGCCTGTGGCACAGTATTCAGGTTATTTTCTGGGGCTTTGTTATCTCGTCGGTCCTGGGCGTGCCATTGGGCATCCTTTGCGGCACCTACAACGCCATCGCGCGGCTTATCGAGCCCTTCATCGAGTTTTTCCGTTACCTGCCGGCACCGGCATTCGGTGCCCTCGCGGTCGCGATCCTTGGTATCTATGACGGGCCCAAGATCGCGGTGATCGTCATTGGCACCTTCTTTCAGCAGGTCCTGATCATCGCCAATACGACCCGAAAACTCGACTTCGCCCTGGTCGAGGCGGCACTGACCCTGGGGACGAAGAATTTCCGACTGTTATCCCGTGTTGTCATCCCCGGCATCCTGCCGGACCTGTACCGCGATCAACGCATCCTCCTTGGCTGGGCATGGACCTACCTGATTGTCGCCGAACTGATCGGCACGACCACGGGCATAACCTGGTTCATCACCCAGCAAGCCCGTTATCAGCATTTCGCCAACGTCTTCGCCGCGATCATGATCATCGGGATCATCGGTCTGGGCACGGATATTCTGCTCGCCCTTCTCGGGCGGCGGCTTTTCCCCTGGGATCGCCCCAGCGCGAAAAACTGATTTATCGCCTCCCCCGTCTTCGAGGATCCGATCTTGGCCAGTCAGCACGTCCTGCCGTCCTATCTCGAACAATCACCCGAGGTTCGCGACCGCTTTGCCCGCCTCAAGGCGCGCAAGGTCATTCTCCAGGTCAAGAACCTCGGCAAGACCTTCTCATCGCGACAGGCCGAAACCGTTGCTCTGCGCAACATCAACCTTGAGACCCATCGGCGCGAATTCCTCTGCATCGTCGGCCCGTCCGGCTGTGGCAAGTCCACCCTGATCCGCATCCTCGCCGGCCTTGAGGAACAGACCAGCGGCGAGGTTCTGCTGGAAGGCAATCCCGTCGCCGGTCCTGGGCGTGACCGCGGCATGGTATTCCAGGGCTACACCTTGTTCCCCTGGCTGACGGTCAAAAAGAATGTGATGTTCGGCCTGGAGGTCAACAACATGAACAAGGCCTCTGCAGAGCGCGAAGCTCTTCAGTGGCTGGATCTGATCGGGTTGGAGAAATTCGCCGATCTCTACCCGCACCAACTGTCGGGTGGCATGAAGCAGCGTGTCGCAATCGCCCGGGCGCTCGCGAATCAGCCGCGAATTCTGCTGATGGACGAGCCCTTCGCCGCCCTCGACGCGCAAACACGGGCGAAGATGCAGGCGCATCTGCTGGAGATCTGGCGCAAGATCGACATCACCATCGTCTTCATCACGCATGATCTCGACGAGGCAATTTTCCTCGCCGACCGCATCCTGGTGCTCAAGGCGCACCCGGGCGAGGTCCAGGAATTGATTGAGGTTCCGGTCCCAAGACCGCGTCACCTCTCGCAAATCATCTCCGACGAGTTCCTGGCCACCAAGGCGCGGCTCGAAGAACTCATCTACTCGATCAATATCGGCCACGACGCGGAAGGC
>CAIXXC010000278.1 GCA_903923205.1 uncultured Rhodospirillales bacterium
AGGCTGTCGACCAGATACTTGCGGCGGCACCATGCCGGCTACCCTCTGAATCTTTGCCCCGGACCCTCACGCCATGAAGACGAATTGGAACTACACGGAACTTGCACCTTCCTATTCGAAGCGCCCGGAATATGCCGAGCCCGGGCTCCAGGCGATGCTGACCCATGCTGGGGTGACGTCGGGCGCCAAGGTCTGTGATGTCGGCGCCGGCACAGGGCACCTCACCCTGGCATTATCGCGCCATGGTCTGGTCGTGAATGCCGTCGAGCCCAACGACGCGATGCGCACGATCGGCATCGAGCGGACCCGCGCTTGTCCAGCAGTGACCTGGAGCACCGGGGCCGGAGAGGATACCGGAATGGCAGCCGGCACCTTCGCGCTCGTAACGTTCGGCTCGTCGTTCAATGTAACGGATCGCCCGCGCGCGCTGGCCGAGACGAGCCGGATTCTGAAGCCCGAGGGCTGGTTTGCCTGCATGTGGAATCATCGCGACCTGAGTGACCCGCTGCAGGCCGAGATCGCGGCCGCGATCGGTGCGCTGGTTGCGGATTACAATTACGGGACACGACGTGACGACCAGACCGCGGTCATCGACGCCAGCGAACTTTTCGGCGATGTCCATCGCATCGAAGCCTCGGTCGTTCATCAGGTCTCGGTCGCTGACTGCGCGGATGCCTGGCGCTCGCACGGGACATTGCATCGTCAGGCCGGGAACCGCTTTCCAGACGTGATGTCAACCATCGATCGCATTCTCGCAAGCACGGGAACCGAGGTTATCGCCATTCCGTACACAACCCGTATCTGGTTGGCGCGCAAGCGTTGAGCCCGACCATCCCAACATCGGAGGTCGCCCCGGCGATCTCGATATTCTCGAGCAAGGCCAAAACGCTCGAATTTCTGGCGCCGATTCTGGCTTCCGCGATCGTGCTGCCACGCTTGAGATTCAGAGTAACCGATTGGCGCCGGGACCCGTCGCGGATTTCCGCAAAGCTGGCGCTAGAATCTTGGTCGAGGCAGGTTCTGATCGTCCGCAGCAGCGCCGCTGCGGAAGACGGCGATACGGCGTCGCTCGCGGGGAAGTACCTTTCGATCCTCGGCGTCACCGCCGCGACGCTGGATACTGCCGTGGAAAAGGTGATCGCCTCCTATGGCGAAGCGGCGCCCACTGATGAGGTCCTGATCCAGCCGATGCTAGAGGACGTGACGATGAGCGGCGTCGCTTTCAGTCACGACCCGAATACGGGCGCCCCGTATATCGTCGTCAACTACGAATTGGAGGGTGATACGACCGCGGTCACCAGCGGCTACGGCGCCAACCTGCGAACCCATTATTTCTGGCGATCGGCCACCGACACGCCACCGCAAGCACCGCTCGACGGCGTCGTCGCACTCGTCAACGAGATCACGACGCTTGCCGGCGGGTGTCCTATCGACATCGAGTTCGCGGTCGATGGCGCGGGGCGCTTGTATCTGTTTCAGGCGCGGCCGCTGATCGTCAAAGCGCTCGCCGCAGAACCGGTACAACAGCAGGAGCATCGCCTCAGGGCAATCGTCGACAAGGTCCACCGGGCAAATCGACCGCACCCGTATCTCCACGGCCGGCGCACCGTTTTTGGCGTGATGCCGGACTGGAATCCGGCCGAAATTATCGGTACCCGCCCTCGCCCGCTCGCGCCGTCATTGTATCGCCAGATCATCACGGACTCGATCTGGGCGTACCAGAGACACAATTACGGCTACAAGAACCTGAGGAGCTTCCCCCTTCTCGTGAGCTTCGAGGGACTGCCCTATATCGACGTTCGGGTGAGCTTCAACTCCTTCATTCCCGCGGATATCGAGGGATCGCTCGCGGACCGCCTCGTCGATCACTACATCGACAGTCTCGTCAAGGCACCCCACCTCCACGACAAGGTCGAGTTCGAGATCGTCCATTCCTGTTACACCTTCGACCTGCCGGAGAGGGTTCGCGCGCTCACGGAGGCGGGGTTCGCCAACGCCGAAATCGAAACGCTGACGATCAGTCTGAAAGCGCTGACCAACCGGATCATCGACCGCGACCGCGGCCTATGCAGACTCGATCTCGAACGGATCGAGACACTGAGGACTCGGCGCGAGACGATCCTCGCGTCCGATCTGGACGAGGTGTCGAAAATCTATTGGCTGCTCGAAGACTGCAAACGTTACGGCACCCTGCCTTTCGCCGGCCTCGCCCGGGGCGGGTTCATCGCCATGCAGATGCTGAGATCCCTCGTTGCGGTCGGAATTTTTGACGAAACCGATCTGGCCATGTTCATGAGCGGCATCGACACGGTCAGCGCCCGCATGGGCCGCGATCTTCGAACCTTGGACCGACCGAGTTTCTTCGAGCGCTACGGCCATCTACGGCCCGGGACCTATGACATCCTGTCGCCGCGCTACGATGAAGCCCCCGAACTCTACTTCCCGAGCGCGCCGGATTGCAATCCCGCGCCCGACGGGTTCCGGCCCGTCCCGACGTTTCGGCTTTCTCTCGGCCAATTGCGCGCGATCAGCGATCTCCTGGTCGAGCACGGGCTGACCAACGACGTCGTCGGCCTATTCGATTTCTTCGAAACCGGAATTCGAGGCCGCGAATACGCAAAATTCGTATTCAGCCACAGTCTCAGCGATGCCCTCCTGCTGCTCCGTCGCCTCGGCGAGCGCCTCGGACACTCGGTAGACGACCTCTCCTACATGGATATCCAGACGATCTACGATGCCTACATAACCAACCAGAATATCGGTGATGTCCTTGCCGCATCGATCGCAACCGGCAAGGAGCGCCACGCCAGAACGCGACAGATTTCGCTGCCCCCCCTGATCGTCGACGGCAGTGACGTCTGGAGCTTTGAGCTGTCCCCCGGCGAGCCGAATTTCGTCACCCAAAAGCGGTGCGTCGGTCCCGTCGTGACGGTCGAGCAGCGCGACGAGATGGCAGGCGGGATCGCCCTGATCGCCAGTGCCGATCCAGGCTTCGACTGGATTTTTCATCGCCAGATCAAAGGCTTCGTGACGGCGTATGGCGGCGTCAATTCGCATATGGCGATCCGGGCGAGCGAGTTGGGTATTCCAGCGGTCATCGGCGCCGGCGATGTCCTGTTCCGCCGCTGGTCGGCCGCTAAATCGCTCGAAATCGACGCGGCCAACCAACTCGTCCGAATCCTGCGGTGAAAAAAGTAATCGTGACGCAGCGAGTCGATGTCTTCCCGGATCGCGGAGAACGCCGCGATGCGCTCGATCAGCGCTGGCCGGCGTTCCTATTCCGCTGCGGTCTGATCGCTGTTCCCGTCCCCAATCATCCCGAGCATGCCTCTCGACTATTCGACGACAGCATCGGCGGTCTCATCCTGACAGGCGGCAATGATCTCGAAAACTATGGCGGCGACGCACCCGAACGCGACGCGACGGAACGCCATCTGCTCGATATTGCGCGGAAGCGGGGAATCCCGGTCTTGGGCGTTTGCAGGGGCATGCTGCTCTTGCTCGATCAAGCCGGCATGGCGCTGTCCAGGGTCGAAGGGCATGTCGCGACGATGCATGCCTTGCGCGTCGATGGCACTTCCCGCAAGGTCAATAGCTACCATCATATGGCCGCCTTCGACGCGGGCATCCAGATGCGGGTGACGGCGCGGGCAGATGACGGCGTGATCGAGGCGTTCGTCGACGAGACGGAGCCTCGTGCCGGCATCATGTGGCATCCGGAACGCTGCGCGCCGTTTGACTCGTCCGACATCCTGTTCGTGCAACGGCTGTTCGGCGCGAGCCCGCCATGAGGGGGATTATCCTAGCGGCAGGGCGCGGCAGTCGAATGGGACGACTGACCGACGACGGGCCCAAATGCCTCGTCAAATTGGCGGGACACGCGCTCTTCGACTGGCAAATTTCCTCAATTCGCGCGGCCGGCGTCGAACAGCTCGGCGCGGTCACGGGTTGGCAGGGCCATCGACTGGCCAATCACGGGGTCGACTTGATCGAGAACCCCCGCTGGGCGGGCACGAACATGGTGGCTTCCCTTGGCTGTGCCTCGGTCTGGCTGGAAGCGGAGCCCTGCATCGTCAGCTATTCGGACATCTTTTATCATCCCGAGGCGGTCCGAAGTCTGATCGCCTGCCCGGGCGATATCGCGATTGCCTATGATCCCAACTGGCTGGATCTCTGGAAACGACGGTTCGCGGATGTCCTCAGCGACGCTGAGAGCTTCCGCCTCGACGCCGACGGGCGGGTCATCGAGATCGGCGGACGCGTCGCCACGATCGAGCAAATTGGCGGCCAATATATGGGCCTGCTCAAGATAACACCACGGGGGTGGACGACGATCCGGCAAAGCCTCGCGGCTCTCGACGGCGGGACACGTGACCGCCTCGACATGACCTCCCTGCTCAGCCGCCTGATCAAGGCCGGCGCGGGCATCTACGCCGCTGCAATCCGGTCCTCTTGGGGCGAAGTCGACAGCGCGACCGACCTTGCCCTTTATGAGCGCATGATCGCGGAGGGAACGATCGTGCTGCCGGCGCCGCCATCCTTCTACGACGGCACGCGAGGGGAGCGCGCTCCGGGCGGCTGATGCGCGAGTTCATCGACATCATGGAGTTGCCCCAGGGCGCCGAGGTTTACATCTACGGCGCCGGTCGCGGCGGCCGCTTGGTCGCCGATGCGCTATGGCCGCGGGCGGATATCACCATCCTCGGGTTTATCGACGCGACGCGATCCGGCACCCTGCGCGGTGTGCCCATCTGCAATCTCGAATCACTGACGGTCGATCGTGACGCGCTGATCATCGTCGCCAGCAGTTACTGGGATGAGATCGGCACGCTCCTGGCGGAGAAGGGCTTCGAGAATGTCTGGAACGCGGTGACGCTGATCCAGCTGAAGGTCGAAAGCGTCATGTTCCGGCTGCCGGATGCCCATGTCCCACCGCCGCCGGAACGTCTCGAGGCGATTTTCCAAGCCTTCGTTGCCGTCGACACGCCGTGTCCGCAACCCCATCTGGTTGGCCACGCCGAGAACACGGTGTCGCGCGCGGCGATTCTATCCCTGCTCGAACGACCCGAGCAAGCGCGGGAGATCGTCGCGATCGGGTATTGGGGCCGCAGCGGTTCCTACCTGCTGTCGAACCTGTTCGACGGACATCCCGAGACGCTGGCCTTGCCGCCGCATTGCCTGCAATGGGCCGTGCATTACCTCGTGATGTGGTTTTCGGAACGGGAGGAGTTTGACGAAGCGATCACGCTCGACGGCTTCGTCGGCGACTTCGTCAGGTGCTTCCCGAACCTGTTCCCCGATTCCCAGGAGCCGTTCTACGCCACGCTGATCCGCTGCGGTCGCGGCCGAGAGATCGCACCGGGGGTGGATCGGATCGCCTACGAGACGAATTTCCGATACAGCCTGCATTCATTGCATCGCCGCGGACAGCTCAACTTCGCCAATATCTTTCGCGCGATCCATGTCGCCTATGCGGCAGCCAGCGGGCATGCCCTCTCGACCGAAACGCCGGTAATCGTTTGGCAGACCCATGATCTGCGGGTCCAACACCGCACCCTGTTCCGGCAGGTCCTCGGTCCCATTCACTTCATTCTTTGCGCGAGGTATCCGGAAAAGGCGCTCGATGCGTATCTCCACGCGCATCTCAGCAGACCACCTTACGCGCTGAAGCTGATGCGGGTGCCGCGAAATCTCGTCCGCTACCTCCTGGAAAACGATCACCGCGTCACACCCGACGAGAATGTCACGGTCGTGCGCTTCGAAGACATGCACAACAGCACGGAAGCGGTGATGCGCGCCCTCGCGTCGTCGCTTGGCATGGCATGGGACCCTTGCCTGCTTGAAACCACCTGCGACGGACAAATCATCTGGTTCAAGAGCGGCAGCAAATACGTGACCGGAACGAAGCCCGTCAGCCGAGCCGATCTCGCCCTGACCCAATGTTCGCCATTCGATCGGCTGCGCCTGCGCTATGTTCTCCGCGACACCTATCGCGAGTGGTACGGCGAAGATCGCTTCAGGATCCTGTCCCGCACCGGCCCACTCGCCCGCTGGCTTGAAGCGGTCGCGGCCTTGGTGCCCCTCAGGTTTCATCGGTTGATTACGCGCCGGAGCGGCGGCAAGGGGCTGGTGATGCGGCTCTACGCCTTGGCGGTCATGGTCGAGGAAGCGCATGAGACCGGGCGGATGCTGCGGAGCGAAGCCCTTCGTCGCAGCATCGGGATAAAACCTCATCCCCTGTTGGAAATACCCGGGGTCGGGCGCCGTCTCGGCGATTGAGACGGCATGCGTCGACGGCCGCCTGAATCAGTGGCTTGGATAGAACTGTCCGAGCCACGACACCATCCGGCCGATATGAACGCTCATCGTGAACGATGTGCGCTCGGCCATGACGGCACGCCGCATGGCTGGCCAATCCCGCGCCTCGATCACGCTTTTGACGGACGTCACCCGCGTCGGATCGATCTCGATCACCGTTCCGGGCGGAAACAGCTTCGCCGTATAATGACCAGCATTGAAGATGGTCGGCAGCCCGGCGCAGCCATAAAGGATGCCTGCCGTCGCGACCGTCGTCGCGACGAAGCATCCTGCGAGACTCTGCGCGAAGGCCGTCTCGAAGCGTCGATCTAAGGTCTCGCAGCATGTCATGTCCGCGACGAACCAGCCGGCATGATAGCGGCTGATCTCATGCACCAGCTGCCGTTGGTCCCGGATCGGGTCATGGAGGTGGAAGCGGCCGGCTTCATCCTCCGGGAGCGCATCGCGAAACCCTCGCGCCACAGGCCCCGACGAATAGTAATGCACGTGGAAGCCGTCGCGCAGGAGGCCGCGCACCAATCCGGCGGTCGTCCGGGTTGGATCATTTGCTTCGCCGAGGAAGCCGGTGATCATAGCGATCGAGAAGGGTTCGGAGTCCGGTTCCGGCTGCACTTCGGCATCCGGGCCGTAGCGCAGAAGGCTGATGATCGGCTTGTCCCGACCGAGGAAGTCCCGCAAGACCGGTTCTACATCGGCGTTCACGACGATCCCGTCGGCGAGATCGAGGAGATCACGATAGAGGCCAAACGAGGATCGTTCGGCCTCCAGCCCGTCGATAGAAACCTGGAAGGCGTCGTAGAGATGCAGCAGTCGCGGTCCGGCGATCGCCGTCATGACCGCAAGCGTGTAGGCGAAAAGCGGGACCGTATAGCGCAGATCCCAATGCGACGCGAAGAACCGGACATAGTTCACGAGCACCGGGCAGCCCTCGGTCCGGGCCAGAAGCCAAAGCATTTCGTCGAATTCGGCAACGTAGAGCCGGTCAACGCCGATTGCCGCGGGGTCGCCCGCATTCGCCGAGTCCGCGGGATTGAAGACCTGGCGCGTGACGATGAAGACGTCGATCCCACGCTGCTGCAGGGCGATCAGGGTTGGGCCAACGGTGGCGTCGAGATACGCCGTAAGGACTATGAGCGGTCTTTTGGCTGCTTGAATTCGGCGATGGAAATCCTCGAGGCCCGGGGCAACGCCGCGCGCGCGGCCGACCGGATCGAACCAGACGAGTTCCGCCGCCCCGATCGTCCGTTCCGGCGGCAGCAGGTTCCGGAACATCTGGCCGAGGCGGAGGTCAACGGTCCCCAGAAAACAGGCGTCGAATCGCTCGGCAACTGCGATCGGATCATCGAGGGAAACGCAGGTCAGGCCGGCAATCGTGCTACCCGCCTTGAAAGTGTCGGCGAGAACGACTTCCGCGAATTCGGCAATCAGATCGGGCAGCGCGGGAATGA
>CAIXXC010000279.1 GCA_903923205.1 uncultured Rhodospirillales bacterium
CCATTGTGAGCGGGTGATCGCCCGGACCCTGTCCGCCGCCAATGCCGGGCGGCCCCCTTATCCGCATGCCTGGGCTCCCGAAATGAGAGCGGGCGAGAGCGCCCCCGAAAGATCGATCGCGTGAGCAAGAAACTCTACATCAAGACCTATGGCTGCCAGATGAATGTCTACGATTCGGGTCGGATGGCGGATGTGCTGGCGCCGCTGGGGTTTGTCCCGGTCGATCAGCCCGACGATGCCGACATGGTCATCCTCAACACCTGCCATATCCGCGAGAAGGCCGAGGACAAGGTCTTCTCCGATCTTGGCCGGATCCGTCCGCTGAAACTGGCGCGGGGTGCGGCCGGGGCGGACATGATCGTGGCCGTGGCCGGTTGCGTCGCCCAGGCCGAGGGTGCTGAAATCCTGCGCCGCATGCCCTTCGTCGACATGGTATTCGGCCCCCAGACCTATCATCGCCTGCCGGAGATGGTCGCGCGTGCCAGCCGCTCGCGCGCCGGGGCCGGTATCCTCGACACCGAGTTTCCGGCGGAAGCCAAGTTCGATCATCTGCCGACGGAGACGACGAGCCAGGGCGTCACGGCCTTCCTGTCGATTCAGGAGGGCTGCGACAAGTTCTGCACCTTCTGCGTTGTGCCTTATACCCGAGGTGCTGAATACTCCCGCCCGGTCAAGGATATCCTGGCCGAAGCCCGACGCCTGGTTGTAGGCGGCGCGCGTGAACTCACCCTTTTGGGCCAGAACGTCAATGCTTACCACGGCACAAGCCCCGATGGCGGTACCTGGTCGCTTGGCCGTCTTGCCCGGGCGCTGGCACAGGAAGTCGGTCTTCAGCGTATTCGCTACACCACCTCTCATCCGCGTGACGTCGATGCGGAACTGATCGCTGCACATGGCGATCTGCCCCAATTGATGCCGTTCCTTCACCTGCCGGTGCAGTCTGGCAGCGACCGCGTCCTTGAGGCGATGAACCGCAAGCATACCGCCAAGGATTATCTCTCGCTGATCGAGCGCTTCCGCGCGGCACGCCCCGATATCGCGTTCTCGTCCGATTTCATCGTCGGCTTTCCGGGCGAGACGGAAGCGGATTTCCAGGCGACGCTCGATCTTGTCTCGGAAGTCGAGTTCGCGCAGGCCTTTTCCTTCCGGTATTCGCCGCGCCCCGGTACCCCCGCCGCCTTGATCGAGACGCAAGTGCCGGAGGAAGTGGCAATGGCCAGGCTCTATCGTCTGCAGGCGCTGCTGGAAGAACAGCAACGCCGGTTTAACCGCGCCCAGGTGGGCCGCGTCCTGCCGGTGTTGTTCGAGAAGCCGGGCCGTCATTCCGGTCAGTTGATCGGCCGCAGTCCATGGCTCCAGGGTGTCCATGCAAGCGCACCGGACGCCTTGATCGGTCAGGTCGTACCGGTGCGGATCACCGATTCCTCGCTCAATTCACTTGCCGGCGCGCTGGTCGAAGACGAAAGCCACGCGGCATGACGACGCCCTTGATCCCGGAGCCCGCCATCGAGACCCGCGAGTTGCCGCCACTCGACAGCCTGCGCACCACCCTGCAGTTCGACGACAATTCCCTGCTGTCGCGGCTGTTCGGGGAGCGCGACATCAATCTTGAGCGGATCGAGCGTCAACTCGGCGTCACGCTGGCCTCTCGCGGCAATCAGGTCACGATCTCCGGTCCGCCCTCCGCGATCGAGCTGGCCCGGACCGTGATGAACGGTCTTTACGAAAAGCTGCGCCGGGGCCAGGACGTCGACATTGCCGAAATCGACGCCGCCATTCGAATGGCGCGCGCAGCCGAAGCCGGCGGCACACTGGCGCTGTTCGGCGAGGCGCCGTCGATCCGCACCCGCAAACGTCAGATCACGGCACGTACCCCGCAGCAGGCACGGTATATCCAGCTCCTGAAAGAGAAGGAGATGGTTTTCGGACTTGGTCCAGCCGGCACCGGCAAGACCTACCTCGCGGTCGCTGCTGCGGTCGACATGCTGATGAGTGGCCAGGTCCAACGGATCATCCTCTCGCGCCCCGCTGTCGAGGCGGGAGAGCGCCTGGGCTTTCTGCCCGGAGATCTAAAGGACAAGGTCGATCCCTATCTGCGACCGCTCTATGACGCGCTTCATGACATGCTGCCCGGAGACCAGGTCGTCAAAAGGCTCGCGAACGGCGACATCGAAGTAGCCCCGCTCGCCTTCATGCGCGGCCGTACGCTCGCCAGAGCCTTCGTCATTCTGGACGAGGCGCAGAATACCACAACAGTCCAGATGAAGATGTTCCTGACGCGCCTCGGTGAAGGCTCACGCATGGTCATCACCGGCGATCTCAGTCAGATCGACCTGCCGCGCGGCACCCGGTCGGGGCTCAGCGAAGCGCTCGAAACGGTCGGCGACATTGAGGAGATTGGCATCGTTCGCTTTGGCGACGCCGATGTCGTTCGGCACTCCCTGGTCGCCAGGATCGTCCGCGCCTACGACGCGCGGGAACGCGATCGTCGTGACGCCCATCCCGATGCGGAGGTCCAGTGACAGACCCATTGCCGCATTCCGGTCCGACCGTCGCGCTGGACATACCGTATCAGGCCTGGCTGGGCGCTCTGCCGGGTGTCGAGAACGCGGTCGAGGGTGCTGTTCTGGCCTGCCTGCGCGGTGCCTGCCCCGACCTTTTGGAGGTGGAAATCAGCGTCGTTCTGGTCGATGACGCAACCCAGCGCATCCTGAACGAGACATGGCGCGATAAAGACCGCCCGACCAATGTGCTTTCTTTTCCCGCGACCGATACCGTAGCCGGTGCCTTGCCACAGCCGGAATTCCCGGGTGTTCCACTTACCCTTGGCGACATCTCGATCGCCTTCGAGACGGTGAAGACGGAGGCGCAAGAGCAGGGAAAATCCCTGAATGACCATCTCGTCCATCTTGTCGTGCATGGTGTTCTTCACCTGCTCGGGTATGATCATGTCGTCGAAACTGATGCGGCGGCGATGGAAGCGTTGGAAATTGCCATCCTGTCAGGGATCGGGGTCACAGATCCGTATAACGTGAACAACGAACGGGAGAGCGAGGGTTGAGCGATACTTCGGCGACCAGATCCGGGCCGCCGGCCGGCGATGGCGAACCGCGAAGTCTAAGCTTCTGGGAGCGCCTGCGACGATGGGGGGGGCTCACCGAAGGCGATGAGGACGACGCACCTAGCCTCCCGGAAGGCGCGGAGCCGCTGGATAAGCATGAACGCGCGCTGATGCATAACGTCCTGCGTCTTCGCGAGTTGAGCGCGTGGGATGTGATGGTGCCGCGGGTCGATATCATCGGCATTGACGCAACTGCAAGCTTCGCCGAACTGGTCGCCCTGATGGTCGAGGAGGGCCATTCCCGACTGCCCGTCTATCGAGACGATCTCGACCACATCATTGGCATGGTCCATGTAAAGGACGTGCTGGCGGCGATGGCGACCGACCGCACGCCGACACTCGCCGAGATGATGCGTCCGATCCTTCCCGTCGCGCCAACCGCCCGGGTCCTGGACCTGTTGACACAGATGCGAACCGAACGCGTCCACATGGCCTTTGTCGTCGACGAGTTCGGTGGAATCGACGGGCTGATCACGATCGAGGATCTGGTCGAGGAGATTGTTGGCGAGATCGAGGACGAGCACGACGAGACCAGCCGTCCCTCGATCATCACGCGGCCTGACGGCAGTGTAATCGCTGATGCTCGGACCCCGATCGAAGAACTGGAGACGCATTTCGACCTGCAACTCCTGACCGAAGAGATGGCCGAAGAAGTGGATACCGCAGGCGGCCTTTGCTTCATGCTCGCAGGCAGGGTCCCCGCGCGTGGAGAAATCATCAAACACCCGCTCGGTCTTGCTTTCGAGGTCCTTGAGGCCGATCAGCGCCGCATCAAGCGCCTCCGTATCCGCCATATTGCGCCGGCCGGTTCCGACCCTAATGCCGTTTGACATCGGTGTTGCGGGCGATACGGTGACGAATCCGCACAGCCAGCTCCGTTGGATCGCGACAAGGCTTGGTGGCCTTGCCGGGTGGCGTCGCTGGCTCGCCGGTCTTCTTCTCGGCCTTGTCACGGCGGCGGCGATGCCGCCCCTTAATCTCGTGCCAATCCTATGGATCGGCTTTCCAGGATTGATGTGGTTGATCGACGGCGCGCGGACGCGTCGTCAGGCCGCGGGCGATGGGTGGCGTTTTGCCTTCGGGTTCTTCGTCCCGGTCCTCTATTGGACGACCCTATCGCTCTTTGTCGATATCGCCCAATTCTGGATGCTGGTACCGGCGGCGTTGTTCGGCCTGCCCGCGTTCCTGGCGCTGGGGCCGGCAGCGGCAGCCGGGATCGCCCGCAGTATTCCCGCCGGTGGCAGTCGCCGCATCCTGGTCTTCGTCGTCGCGATGAGCGCGCTCGATTGGGGTCGGGGCCATGCCCCTTTCGGTGGTTTCCCTTGGGCCTTGATGGGCTACGCCTGGTCGGCAGACGGCCTCCCATTGCTCGCCGTGTTGCAATCGACCGCCCTGTTCGGAATTTATGGCCTGACATTGGTAACGCTGCTTGTCGCCTGCCTGCCGGCACGGCTTGGTCAGCCCGGAACAAGCGACCAGCTGCTGCGCAGCCCCGTCCTCGGCGTCCTTTTGCTTGCGTCTTTGGGAATCTGGGGCGGGCTGAGGCTGTCGTCCGGGCCCGATCCCCTGATCGACGGCGCCAGGCTGCGCATCGTCCAGCCGAATAATCCCCAGCTCGCCGAATGGAGTCCCCAAGTTGCAGCCGAGGACGCCGCCCGATTGCTGACCCTGGCCGTTCAGCCGGGCGGCCATCAGGTCGCGGCACAGATCTGGCCGGAGGCCGCCATCGACTTTTTCATCAATCGCGACGCCGAGGCACGGGCGGCGGTAGGGCGAGCGGCGCCTGTCGGCGGTGTCGCGATCTTCGGGACAATGCGCGCCGGCGACCATGGTGACGAGGCCTGGAACAGTGTCGCCGCAGTTGATGCCACGGGTCGTCTTCTCGGCACCTATGACAAGGTGCACCTTGTCCCCTTTGGCGAATACATCCCGCTGCGGTCGATCCTGCGTTTCAGCCAGATTGTCACCCAGCGCCTCGACTTCGCGACCGGACCGGGGCCAGGCACGCTGGTATTGCCGAACCTGCCCCCTGTCAGCCCGATCATCTGCTACGAGGCGATATTTCCCCATACTGTTGTCGACGAGGCCAATCGGCCCGGCTGGATCGTCAATGTCACCAATGACGCCTGGTTCGGCACCTCAATCGGGCCGCGCCAGCATTTCGCGATCACGCGCGTGCGTGCGGTCGAGGAGGGTCTGCCGTTGGTGCGCGCAGGTAATTCGGGGATCTCTGCGATCATCGATCCGCACGGTCGCGTCCTGTCTCGCCTTGATCTTGGCCGGCGCGGGATTCTCGACGGCATTCTGCCGCAGGCCCTGCCGCGTGCCACCCCTTATGCCCGGTGTGGCGATGCAATCTACGCCGCGATGCTGGTCATCCTGCTGATCGCGGCCCGGCTCGGGTTTCGGCGGGTTTGAGCGCGAATAAGATACGGTGCCCACATATCAACCGAATCGAACACTTGACGACGGCCCTCACCCTATCCGACAAGCGTGAGTGATATAACCATCGCGATATCTGCGCCCAAGGGGGTCTAGCGTCGCGTTCTCCTGAAACAGCCGAAAAAGGGACTGACCTTGGCTCACACAGATTATATTTTCACGAGCGAGTCCGTTGGCGAAGGCCATCCGGACAAGGTTTGCGACCGGATCTCGGACACGATCGTCGATATCTATCTCGCCGCTGACCCTTATTCCCGCATCGCTGTCGAGACGCTGGCGACGACGAACCGCGTGGTTCTGGCTGGTGAGGTTCGTGGCCCCGCATCGGTGACCAAGGATGTCCTGATCGAAGGTGCCCGCCGCGCGATCCGTGAGATCGGCTATGAGCAGGAAGGCTTCCACTGGAAGCATGCCGAGATCGAATGCTACGTCCATGAGCAGTCCGCCGATATCGCTCAGGGCGTCGATTCTAAGGACAACAAGGACGAAGGCGCTGGCGACCAGGGCATCATGTTCGGCTACGCCGTGCGCGAGACCGACGTGCTGATGCCGGCACCAATCTATTATTCGCACAACATTCTGAAGTCGATGGCCGAGGCCCGCCACGCTGGCGAGACCCGGTTCGGCCCCGACGCGAAGAGCCAGGTCAGCCTTCAATACGTCAATGGCAAGCCCGTTGGCGCGACCTCGGTGGTTGTCTCCACCCAGCATGCCGAGTCGGCGAGCGCTGAGGAAATTCGCGAACTGGTCCGCCCCCATGTGCTGGCCCAGCTTCCCGAGGGTTGGATGTGCGATGAGGCGCATTTCTACGTCAACCCGACAGGGCGTTTCGTCATTGGCGGCCCGGACGGCGATGCCGGACTGACCGGCCGCAAGATCATCGTCGATACCTACGGTGGTGCGGCGCCCCATGGTGGTGGTGCCTTTTCGGGCAAGGACCCGACCAAGGTTGATCGCTCGGCCGCGTATGCCGCGCGTTACCTCGCCAAGAACGTCGTCGGCGCCGGCCTCGCCGACCGCTGCACGATCCAGCTTGCCTACGCCATTGGCGTGTCGCACCCGCTGGCCGTCTATATTGATACCCACGGCACCGGTCAGATTGACGAGGAGGCTCTCTCCAAGACCCTTCAGGAACTGGTCAGCCTGACGCCGCGGGGTATCCGTACCCATCTCGGTCTCAACAAGCCGATCTATGCGCGGACGTCGAGCTACGGCCATTTCGGCCGTACCCCGGATGCCGATGGCGGCTTCTCCTGGGAAAAACTCGATCTCGTCGACGAGTTGAAGCGCCGCTTTGCGTGAGTTGCGCGGGCAGTCGAGAGGCTGCCCGCCCGTTTCCCACCTGTCCGGGAGGAGAGAGCGTTTTTTTGGGTTTGCCTGTGAAAATACCCGAGGAACCCACGCCCATGACAGCCGATGAAGCCCCCGCTGAAATCGAGTCGGGCAGACGTATCGCATCTTTCGGTCGCCGAAGCGGTCGCAAGCTAAGGCCGGGACAACGCGAGCTCTTCGATGAGACCCTGCCGGTGCGCAGCCTCGATCTCGATAGGGTCCGCGGCCAAGGACCAAAGTCGGTCTTCGCGACGCCGCCACAACAGGTTTGGCTCGAAATCGGTTTCGGCGCCGGAGAGCATGTCGTCTGGCAGGCCGGGCGCAATCCCTCTGTCGGGATCATCGCATGCGAGGTCTTCCGCAACGGTATCGTCACCTGCCTGCGGGAACTCGAAGCGGCCGCGCTCGACAATGTCCGGCTTTACACCGAGGATGCCCGTGAACTCCTCGATGCCCTACCGGACCAATCGATCGATCGCGCGTTCATCCTGTTTCCCGATCCCTGGCCCAAGATCCGCCACCACAAGCGCCGCCTGATCTCGCCGGAAACGCTTGATACGCTGTCACGGCTCCTCGTCGATGGCGCCGAGTTGCGGCTTGGCACGGACGACGCGCCCTATCTGCGTGTGATGCTTGCGGTTGCCTGTGGTCACCCCGATTTCGAGTGGTTGGCCACCCGTCCTGCCGACTGGCGGGTGAGGCCGGATGACTGGCCGCAAACCCGTTATGAGGCCAAAGCCATCGAGGCAGGTCGGCCGCCAGCATTCCTGCGCCTACGACGACGCTCTCGACAAGCCGGTGCCTGATCTCGGGCTCCCCGTCCGAGATCAGTCGGCTGCGCCTTAATCCGCTTTGATCCCTGGCGACCGGCGCGGTATCGTCAGGCTGAGGCAACAAATTGACGGGGTATTCCGGTGCGCATCGCGATGTTTCAAGGCCCGGACGAATCCGGCGATGGCGAGCGGAACCTTGCCCTGCTGGAGCGGAGCGCTCGACAGGCCGCCGCTGCGGGGGCGCGGCTTCTCATCTGTTCCGAAATGTTCCTGACCGGCTATAACATCGGCCCTGCGGCGGCGGCGATGCTGGCACAGGGGGTGGACGGCCCCGCAGCCCAGCGCACGGCCGCCATTGCACGCGAGACCGGGATCGGCATCATCTATGGCTACCCGGAACGGGGCGCCGACGGCTGCGTCTATAACGCCGCCCTTTTCCTTGGACCTGACGGGTCGCGGCTGGCCAATTACCGCAAGTGCCATCTCTTCGGCGTGCTCGACAGAGCGATGTTCAAGGCGGGCGAACACCCCATTGTGACGGCCGAGTTCGAGGGCATGCGGATCGGCTTGCTGATCTGTTACGACGTCGAATTTCCGGAAGCTGTGCGGCTCCTTGCGGAATCTGGAGTAGACCTCGTGATTGTGCCAACCGCGCAGATGGATAATTTCACCTATGTTGCCCAGCGGATGATCGGGGTGCGTGCCTTCGAGAATCAGGTCTTCATCGCCTATGCGAACCGCAGCGGCAGCGAAGGCGATCTTGTCTATTGCGGTCAAAGCGTCGTTTCAGGCCCGGATGGCCAGGATCTGGCCCGTGCAGGGCTCGAGGCGGGACTGATCCTTGCCGAGGTTAATCCCGCCCGCCTTGCGCCATCACGGGCGGCCAATACCTATCTCCGGGACCGTCGTCCGGAACTTTACAGACCCCTCGCCCATTATCGGTGAACCCTGCCGCATCGACATAGCGGGGCCGCAACGGGTACGGTTTACCGAAGGAGACTGAGATGCCCGCACGTGACGCCGAAACCAAGGCCGATCCGCTTCAAGTCGATCTGAAGCGGCTGCGTGACGATGTAGCAGTACTGACCCAAACCATCGCGACCCTAACGTCACAGCGGACCCCGCAGGACCTGGATGTCACCCAGAACACGGGCGAGGAACTGAAGCGCTGGAGCGAACAGGGCCTCACAGCACTTGAACAAAAGATCGTCGAGCGACCACTTTCAGCCATCGCGATCGCGTTGGGTATCGGCTTGCTGCTCGGCAAGCTTACCGATCGCCGCTAGGGCTTCGACATGCTCGGAATTATCATCGCCGCTGCGGTTGACGGTTTCAACGCGGCACTGCGACAAGCATTGCTGCGCTTTCAGCTTGTTCTTGTCGCCGCGATCATCGCCCTGATCGCGCTTGTCTATCTCTCGATCGCGGGGGATCTCTGGTTGATTCCACGGGTCGGCCCCCCCGGTGCCGCGTTGCTGGTCGGCGCGATCCTGTTGATGATCGCTGGCAGCTTGTTGGCAATATCCGGCGCTTTTCGATCTTCCCGATCGTCCGCCTCGACATCAGCACTGAGTAAGGCAGTCGAATCCGAACTCCGTGCCTTGGCGCAGCCCCTCGCCATCGCGGCGCTGATCGCGGGCTATTTGTTCGCGCAACGCCCCGGTCGCGGCGAACCAAAGGACTGATATGGCGTCTTTGACCCGGTAACCGGACCCGGCCTTGCAGTAATATCGCTTATCGTGCCGGTACGTTCCGCTATGGTGCGTGGTATTCCATCAGGAAAATCCGCTTGAAGACGAGTCGTTGACTATGAGTTTTACCGTGGCGATCATTGGTCGCCCCAATGTCGGCAAGTCGACCCTGTTCAACCGACTGGTCGGTCAGCGTGTCGCCCTCGTCGACGACACGCCCGGCGTTACCCGTGACCGCCGCGAGGGCAACGCCCGGCTGGGCGATCTTGAATTCCGTGTGATCGATACCGCCGGGCTTGAAGATGCCCCCGACGCCAGTCTTTCGGCCCGGATGCGCCAGCAGGCCGAACGCGCGATCGATGATGCCGATGTCGTCCTGATGGTGATTGACTCCCGGATCGGGGTGACACCGATGGATTCCCATTTCGGTGCGCTGTTGCGCCGCCGGCGGGTTCCCGTGATTCTCGTCGCCAACAAGGCTGAAGGCCGAAGCGGCACCGCCGGTGCCTATGAAGCCTTTGAACTGGGATTAGGTGATCCGATTGCCATCTCCGCCGAACATGGCGAAGGCTTGACCGATCTGTTCGATGCCCTGCTGCCCTATGCCAAGGCCGAAGCCGAGGCGGATGCCGATGATGCCGACGCCGGGGAAGAAGACGACAACATCACGACGGACGAACTCAAGCCGCTTCAACTGGCCATCATTGGCCGCCCCAATGTCGGCAAGTCGACACTGGCAAACCGACTGATCGGCGAAGACCGCCTGCTGACCGGACCTGAAGCCGGTATCACCCGCGACGCCATCGCCATCGACTGGGAATGGCGGGG
>CAIXXC010000280.1 GCA_903923205.1 uncultured Rhodospirillales bacterium
GGCAATGAGCAGTCTCGCGCCCCCCAACTCGCCAGCATCAATGGCCCTATTGATCTCACCAATGCTGGCCGTATCCGCTGCGCGAAAATCAGCAACGACCTTCATCACATCGCTTTTATTCTGGATCGAATTGATTTGCTCAAACAACGGTTGAACAGGCGTTAATCCCTGTGCCTCAATTTTCACAGTGTCCATTCCGGTATTGTAAAAATCGGCAATCTTTTGCGCCACGGTTCCGGCATCGTGCTTTTTAGTTGCAATTTCAGCAATCAGATTTTTAACCTGAACCTCACCTGCATCTGCCAGCAGGTCGAATGACCCGAAACGGCTTTTTTCGTCAGGAATCGGAAAACGTCTTTTCCAGCCACCATTGGCATAAGTATCAAAATCAGTTGCCGGACATACTGAAGTATCCATATCTGCCGGATCAATGACCTTCGTTTTAGGCGCTTCCTGTTTACATGCCATACTTCCCATCAGCGAAAAAATTAAAATAAATCGGGTTAAATTACTCATAGCAGAATGAAATATATTATTAGCATTTTCTAAGTACTGAATTTCTAAGTCATTGGTAAGCTATTTTGAAAATGATTACAAAATTCATGAAATTTCGTAATTGTCTTCTGAATGAACTATACTTGTATCGCCAATTTATCAACTTAAAAACAAAACTTTTCATGAAGTATTTCAATTCATTATCAATGAAGAAGCTTGTCTTTCTTGGACTTTCCGGAATACTGGCCAGCCTTAATTTATTCGCCAAAAATCCTGAACGCTTTTTTCAACCTAAAGATTTAACACAGGTCGGTGTATATTATTATCCTGAACATTGGGACTCGACTCAATGGGATCGCGACTTTCAGAACATTGCCAAAATGGGATTCGAATTCACCCATTTTGCCGAATTTGCATGGGCTCAACTCGAACCACAGGAAGGTCAGTATGATTTTAAATGGCTGGATCGTTCGCTGCAACTCGCTGCCAAATATAAATTGAAAGTTATTCTTTGTACTTCAACGGCGACACCACCGGTTTGGCTCGTACGCAAACATCCTGAAGTATTGGCTACCGACGAAGATGGCACTAAAATGGATCACGGTGCCAGGCAACATGCCACTTTTTCGAGCAATTATTACCGGCAATATTCCATGAAAATGATAGAACAACTGGCTAAAAGATATGGAAACGACCAAAGGGTGATGGGTTGGCAGCTCGATAATGAACCACGTCGGTTTTTGGATTACGGAGTGGATGCACCTCAGCGGTTTCGCGACTGGCTGAAACAAAAATACAAAACCATTGATGCTTTGAATCAGGCATGGGGAACCAACTTCTGGAGCGGAACATACGCTGATTTTCAGGAAATAAATATTCCACTTCATAAACAGTGGGGAATGAATCTGCATGCTCAACTTGATCATTACCGTTTTGCCGATTTTGAAACGGCTACTTTCCTCGACAATCAGGCTCTTGAAATTCGTAAATATGCTTCATCTGATCAGTGGATTACCTCCAATTACATTCCGATGTACGATGTCGGATATGTTGGAATGAGCAAGGAACTCGATTTTGTGACTTATACCCGCTACATGGTGTATGGCGGAGAACCCGGCATTGGTGCGAAAGGATTCAGGGTTGGAGAATATACCAGGATTGCCATGGCCAACGACTTTTTCCGGCCAATGAAGGGCGCGTATGGAGTTATGGAACTTCAGCCCGGGCAGGTCAACTGGGGTAGTATTAATCCGCAACCACTTCCTGGTGCAATCAGGATGTGGTTGTGGCACGTGTTTGCCGGAGGAAGTAAACTGACTTGTTCGTACCGTTTCCGCGCGCCTTTATACGGATACGAGCAATATCATTACGGAATGGTCGGAACCGACGGTGTGACTCCAACTCCGGGAGGATTGGAATTTAGTCGGTTTATTCAGGAGATAAAGACATTACGAAAGAATTATGATCCGAAAGCACTGTCTCCTAAAGACTATCTGCTGCGCAAAACGGGCATTCTTTTCAATGCTGACAATGTGATGGGAA
This sequence comes from uncultured Rhodospirillales bacterium, assembly GCA_903923205.1. Classification (GTDB taxonomy): domain Bacteria; phylum Pseudomonadota; class Alphaproteobacteria; order ATCC43930; family CGMCC-115725; genus CAIXXC01. Next base: position 2,038 of record CAIXXC010000280.1, read on the forward strand.
TTAACCTGAACAAACAAACCACTGAATGGAATACCGAAGGACATTTCCGGAAATATTACAAAGCACTGAAATCGTTTGGCGCTCCGGTCGATTTTGTCCGCGATACCACCAATTTTGCAAATTATCCGACCTTGGTTGTTCCGGCATACCAGATGATTGATCAGAAAATGATTGACAAGCTGACCAGTTATGCAGAGAATGGAGGAAACCTGGTGATGAGTTGCCGCACCGGACTTCAAGACAGACAAGGACATCTGTGGGAAGCGAAATTCTATCAACCCATGTGGAAATTAATTGGTGCTGAAGTTCAATCTTACGACATGGTTATCCCGCAATCGCCCGGAAAAATACGGTTTAATAATCAGGATTTCACTTGGACCAGCTGGGGCGATTTGCTGAAACCAAATCAGGGAACCGAAACCTGGGCCACTTTTGAAGGCGATTTTTATGCCGGAACATCAGCCGTTATTTCGCGCAAACTGGGAAAAGGAACTGTTACTTATATTGGTGTTGATTCCAAATCGGGCGAATTGGAAACTCAGGTTTTGACCAGATTATTTAAACAGCAGGGAATTTCAGTCGAAAATTATCCGGAAGGTGTGATGGTGGAATACCGTGATGGATTTGGTATTGCAGTGAATTATTCGGACAAGGTTTATGAAATGAACCTGCCAGCTAATACCGCGATATTGATCGGATCCAAAGAAATTAAAACGGCGGATGTCCTGGTCTGGAAATATTAAAATAATCTAAAAAATCCCGAGGCAGAGATAATACTCAGCCCTTTTCGGTATTCTTCAAACTGTATTTTTATTTGGTCAATAAATAATTTCTACGTATTTTTAGGGAAGGGACTGATTTTTCCCTTTCAGACATGTATATTTTGACGTGTTGTCTGTAATTTATTTGAATCATATCTGCGAGTGTTTGTTCACGTTTATTTATGAATATTTCACAAAACCGTCTATGAATCCAATCGACAATAAACTCGTCCTTCAACGAAAAAATCTTTACCTGGGCCTCGACCTGGGTTCCATTTCTTTAAATACGGTAATTATCGATCAGGATAAAAATATCCTGGAAAACTACTACGATCTGTGCCACGGTCAGCCATTTCTGGTACTCCGGAAAAGGTTAAGCGACTTGCTGTCGAAATATGAAATTGAGGATTTCAAACTTCTGGCTCTTACCGGAACCGGACTCGCCGACCAGACCCAGAATCTCGCCCTTTTCGAGTGCAAAGCCCACGCCGTCCACGGCCTGAACCGGTCCGCGCCGGGTATCGAAACGGACGCGAAGATTGTCCACCCGCAGCAGGCTCATCGCCGCTCCCCCGGATCGAGCGCATCACGCAGGCCGTCGCCGACGGCGTTGAAGGCGAACAGGGTCGCCGCCAGGAAGCCGGCCGGGAAGGCGAGTGCCCATGGCGCCGCCTCCATCGTCCGGGCACCATCGCCGATCAGGACGCCCCAACTGGTCATGGGCTCCTGCACGCCGAGGCCGAGGAAGGATAGGAAGGATTCGAGCAGGATGGTGCGCGGCACCGTCAGGGTCACAAAGACGACGACAGGCCCGGCAAGGTTGGGAATGATGTGGCGAAGCAGGATGCGGGCGGGCGATGCGCCGAAGGCGCGTGCGGCCTCGATGAATTCGCGATGCTTCAGCGCCAGCGTCTGGCCCCGCACAATCCGCGCCATATCCAGCCATTCGACCGCCCCGATCGCCACGAAGATCAGCCAGAGCGCGCGACCGAAGAACACCATCAACAGGATGACGAAGAACATGAAGGGCAGGGCGTAGAGGATATCGACCAGCCGCATCATCACCTGGTCGGTCCTGCCCCCGACATAGCCGGCAATCGTCCCCCAGAGCACGCCGATGACGAGGCTGACGAGCGTTGCGGCCATGCCGACCAGCAGCGAGATGCGGGCACCATAGAGCGTGCGGGTGAACAGATCGCGGCCATTGGCGTCGGTGCCGAAATAAAATCCACGGGCTAAATTGGGGGGTGAGTCGATCTGTTCCCAGAACACCGCATCGAGGCGGTGAACGCTCAGCACCGGCGCCAGCACCGCCAGGGCGGCGATCACGCCGAGGACGATCAGGCCCATCACGGCCCGGCGATTTCCGATGAGGAGTGCCAGGGTTTCGCTCACGCCTCCGCCTCCCGCTGCCGAGGGTCGAGCATGCCATAGGCGATATCGACGACAAGGTTCGCGAAGATGATCAGCACGCCGTAGAATACCACGACGCCAGTGACGAGCGTGTAGTCGCGATTGAGCGCGCCCTGGACGAAGTAGCGACCGATCCCGGGGATCGCAAAGATCTGCTCGACAATGACCGAGCCGGTGATGATGCCGGCGAAGGCCGGACCCAGATAGGAGATGACGGGGAGCAAAGCCGGTCGGCTGGCGTGGCGTAGCAGGATCAGCCACACAGGCAGGCGCTTGGCGCGTGCGGTGCGGATATAGGGCTGGCGCATCACCTCGATCAAACTACCGCGCATGAGCCGTGCGATTACCGCGATCTGGGGCAAAGCCAGGGCCGCTACTGGCAGAATACCATAGGCAATCCCCCCTTGTTCGCCCCAGCCGCCGGCCGGCAGCCAAACCAGCCAGACGCCGAAAACCAGCGCCAATAACGGCGCTGTCACGAAGCTCGGGATCGCGATCCCGATCATGGCAAGAGTCATCACCAGATGATCCACCCAGCGGCCCTGACGCAGGGCTGCAAGCGTGCCGAGAGAGAGCCCGAGGCAGACCGCGATCAGCATCGCCGATATCCCGAGCGAGAACGACACCGGAAAACCAAAGCCGATCAGTTCGCTGACCGTAAAATCCTTGTAGGTGAACGACGGACCAAAATCGCCGTGCAGCAGATGATCCAAATAGCGCAGATACTGACGCGGCAGGGGTTCGTCGAGGTGGTAGACGCGATCGAGATTGGCCTGGATTTCCGGCGGGACATTGCGTTCGGCATCGAACGGGCCGCCCGGCGCAAGCCGCACCATGAAGAACGCCAGGGTCACGATCGCGAACAGGGTCGGGATCGCGGTCAGAAGGCGGCGACGGATGAGGCGGATCACGCTCCGGGCGGGGGGTTGGCGCTCCTTCTACTGCGCCCGGGCGTAGGGCGGGAAGTTCGCGCGGATCTGCGTCTCCATCGCCTTGCCGAGGTTTTCCGCCATGTCACGAGACATCGCGTACCAGAGCTGGTCGCGATCGTTGAGGGTGCTGCCCTCGGCGATGCTGCGGCTCAGCGATGTTTCGACGGTCGCGGTGCGAACCGCCATCCCCTTGTCGTAAATCTCGATCCGGGCGGCGGCGTGGCCGTCGTAGCGATAGGCCTGCTCCTTCGTGAACACGTTCTCGATGCCGGTCGTCGTCGGTTTCAGGGCAACCTGTCGCACAGTTGCGTCGAGGATTGTGACGCGGGCCTGTGCGCTGCTGGTCGGATTATCGGCCGCCAGCCGATCATGGACCCAGTTCTGGATCGCGGTGACGGGCGGCACGGGGAAGCTGTTGTCGATTTCCGGCAGATTGTTGCTCGGCTGAAAGGTGCCGTAGAGGCCGATTTCGGTGACGTCGAGCTGAAGCGGCGGCGAATCGGTAAAGCGGATATCCGGAAAGCTCGGCGGCGGCGGCGGCGGTGCGGCACAGCCGGACAGGAAGAGCAACGCGATCACAACGAGACGGGCGGGATGACGGGACATGACACGGATTTCCGATTGCCTGAGCCAGGCGGCGCGCTGGCCTGCCATCATTGCCATGGCCCCGTGCCGCAATTCAAGCCGTGGCAGTGTTCTCGACAGGGGGGCTTCGTCTGCGCGTCGTCGTCGGCTAGAGTGCGGCTCCCTGAAATCCAGCGATCCGAGACAGAGTCCGATGAGTTCCCGGAAGGCGTTTGTAAATCGGACTGCCCGAGACGGCATCAAGCGGATCATGTGTCTGCTTGGCGTGCTTGTTTGCGTCACCGGGCCTGCGATCGGCCAGACCCTGCATCGGGGCAATGGTGCCGAGCCGGGCACGCTTGATCCCGCGAAATCGGAAACGCTAGGCGAAGGCCATATACAGGGTGATTTGTTCGAGGGTCTGGTGATCCTTGATCCCGACGGCGCCGTCCAGCCTGGTCAGGCGGAGCATTGGACGGTAAGCGCCGACGGGCGGCATTATCGTTTCACTTTGCGCACGGGCCTGCGCTGGTCGAACGGCGATCCGCTGACGGCAACGGATTTCGTCTACAGCCTGCGCCGGGTGGTCGATCCCAAGGTGGGATCCAGCTACGCCTATTTGCTGGCCCCAATCGCGAATGCAGAACAGATCATCGCCGGGACCATCAAGGACCCGGCCGAGCTTGGGGTCACTGCGCCCGATCCACGCACGCTTGATGTCACCCTGGCCGCGCCAAGCCCGTTTTTTTTGACGTTGCTGGCCCATTCCAAATTCCTGCCGGTGCATCGTGCCAGCGTTGAGCGCTGGGGGCAGAGTTTCACGCGGCCTGGCCATCTTGTCTCGAACGGCGCTTTCGTGCTGAAGGATTGGGTCCCCCAGGCGCGGATCGTGCTGGAGCGAAATCCGTATTATCGCGATGCCGGGCATGTCGCCCTGAAGCGGGTCGTTTATCTGCCCATCGAAGATGGCGGCACCGAGCTGCGGATGTATCGGGCCGGTCAGGTCGATATCACGGCAGACGTCCCGGCAGCGCTGCTCGGCGTGATCCGGCGGGACTTCCCCCAGGAACTGGCGACCGCACCGGCGCTTTCGGCATCCTATCTGGGTTATAATCTTACCCGCCCGCCGTTTCGCGGCGTCGCCGGTCTCCGCCTCGCGCTGGCGCTGGTGATCGATCGCGAGGCGATCTGTAATCGCATCCTGAAATCAAGCGCCCGCGCGGCCTATGGCTGGGTCCCTCCCGGCCTCCCCGGCTATACCCGCCAAAGCGTTCCCTGGGCGGATTGGTCGATGGCACGGCGGATCACGCTTGCCCGAGAGCTTTATGCCGCTGCCGGTTATGGGCCGGGCCATCCGCTGCACATAGAACTGCGCTTCAACACCAATGACACCAACAAGCGTCTTGCGATTGCCGTTGCGTCGATGTGGCATGAAACGCTCGGCGTCGAGACCGATCTCCTCAACGAGGAATTCAAGGTTTTTCTCGAAAATCGGAAAGCCCGCAAAGTCACGCAGGTTTATCGCGGCGGCTGGACGGCCGATTACGCCGATCCCAGCACGTTCACCGATCTTCTCGAATCGAAGGCCGGGCTAAACGATACCGGGTATGACAATCCCGACTACGATTCCTTCGTCGCCAAGGCTGCAGCCGAGGCCGACCCGGCGCGGCGCATGGCGGATCTGGCAGCGGCGGAGAAGCTGTTGCTGTCGGACCTGCCGCTGATTCCGCTCTATGACGGCATGTGGCTGCATCTGGTGAAGGGTTATGTCCAGGGCTACCGACCCAATGTTCTGGGCTATGCCTATTCCAAGGATATCTCGCTGCGCGGCGCGGTCGGGAACGGGTTCTAGACCCCCTGACCGGAATTGCTGTTCTGGTTCAGCATGGCCAGGAATTCCCGGCGCGTCGTCGGGTCATCGCGAAACACGCCGAGCATCCGGCTGGTGATCATGCTGACGCCGGGCTTATGGACGCCGCGCGTGGTCATGCACTGATGGGTCGCGTCGATCACGACGGCACATCCCTTGGGCTTCAGCACGGCATTCAGGGTATTGGCGATCTGCGAGGTCATCTTCTCCTGGATCGTCAGGCGCTTGGCGTAGACTTCGATGAGGCGGGCCAGCTTGGAAATGCCGACGACGCGCTTATCAGGGAGATAGGCGATATGGGCCTTGCCGATGATCGGGGCGAGGTGATGTTCGCAATGGCTTTCGAAGCGAATATCCTTGAGCATGACCATCTCGTCATAGCCCTCGACTTCCTCGAAGGTCCTCTGCAGCAACTCGACCGGGTCGGTCGCGTAGCCGGCGAAATATTCCTCGTAAGAGCGGACCACGCGGTCCGGCGTCCCAAGCAGGCCTTCGCGGTCCGGATCATCACCAGCCCAACGCAACAGGGTCCGCACAGCGGCTTCCGCTTCCTGACGGGTCGGGCGCTCCGGTGGCGCTGCCGGCTGGAGATAGGTCTTGGCAACCGAACGGCCGCGGGACGAAGAAGGCATTATACGGTAACTCCTGAGACATAGGCGCCGACGCTTGGGAACCTGAAACCACCCACAGGTTTCGACACCGTCCTTTTCACACATAGATGCGGTCGAGCCCGACGGCTAGGGCTGCGATGTCAGATTCATGAACATTTCGCCAGAAGCGCGGTTTTAGTGGCGTTGTCCCGACTGATGAGGCGAGTCGAGAGAGAAGGCGGGTATGGCGATATCGAAGGCCTCGCCGGTGTCCGTTTCCATCCGATAACTGCCCATCATGATGCCTGACGGTGTCATCAACGGGGTTCCGCTTTGATACTCGAACGCATCCCCGGGGCGTAGTACCGGCTGCTCGCCGACCACGCCGGGGCCGCGCACTTCCTGGGTTCGACCGATCCCGTCGGTAATGCGCCAATGACGCGCGCGCAACTGTACGGTCTCCTTGCCCAGATTTTCGATACGGACCTGATAGGCCCAAACGAACCGGCCATCCTCTGGTGCCGATTGGTCGGGAAGGTAAGTCGGCTCGACTGTGACCCGAATAGATCGGGTGGTTTCCTGGTACATGATGAGGCTCGTCCCCGCCGAACGGGTTGCGCCCCCGCCGGATGCTTGATCGAATAAAACCATAACATGGAGACGATGCCGGGGGTTAATCAACCGATAATGCTGCGACCGCTGCGGTTCGAAAACGGCGGCGTCGGCGAAAATATCGCGTAAATGGGGGTGTCGGCGGGCGATATTCCCCTGCCCCTTGCCGTCGCCGCGATCCAGCCTTAAGACTCAAGTCATTGTTTCGGTCCGCCTGGAGCCCGCGTGCCATTATGAATGCCCCAAGTCTCGACCGCCTCACCATCGCGATCGCACAGCTGAACCCGATTGTGGGCGATATTCCTCACAATGTCGCAAAGATCGCCGGCGCGCTCATGACGGCGCGCAGCCAGGGGGCGGATCTTCTGGTGACGTCGGAGCTGTTCCTGACCGGCTACCCACCCGAGGATCTGATCCGCAAGCCGCAATTCCTGGCCGCCGCCCGCGCAGCGATCGATGTGCTGGCGCAGGAGCAGGGCAAGGGCGATACCGCGCTCCTGCTGGGTGCACCGTGGCAACAGGATGGCGAAGTCTTCAACGCCGTGGTGCTGATTGATCAGGGCGCCATTCAAACCGTGCGCTTCAAACACGAACTGCCCAATTACGGCGTGTTCGATGAGGTCCGGGTGTTCGAGCCCGGCCCCTGTCCTGGGCCGATTCCCTTTCGCGGCGTCCGGCTGGGCGTCATGATCTGCGAGGATATGTGGTTTCCCGACGTCACCGAAACCCTGGCCGAAACCGGGGCGCAGCTCTTGATCGTGCTCAACGGCTCACCCTTTGAAGCCGACAAGGTCGACGAGAGGATCCGCCGCGCGGTCGCCCGGATCAAGGAAAGCGACCTCGATCTGCTTTACGTCAACCAGGTTTGCGGGCAGGACGAGTTGGTGTTCGATGGCGCCTCTTTCGCCCTCGACCGGTCATGCGTCCTGAAACTGCAGGCACCCGCCTGGTCCGAGGCGATTCTGAATACCGACTGGCGGCGCGGCGAGGATGGTCGCTGGGCGATCCAGCCCGGCCCGATCACGCGGCGCCACGATGCCGACGAGGCGATCTATCAGGCGCTGGTATTGGGCTTGCGCGACTACGTCACCAAGAATCGCTTTCCCGGCATCGTTCTCGGCATGTCGGGCGGGATCGATTCCGCGATCTGCGCGGCCATCGCGGTGGACGCGATTGGCGCCGACAAGGTCCATCTGGTGATGATGCCGTCGCGCTATACGTCGCGTGACTCTCTGGAAGATGCCGCGCTTGCTGCCGGCATGCTCGGGGCCGAGCTGCGCGAGATCGGCATTGCCCCGGCGATCGATGCCTTCGATCAAATGCTCGGGCCATCTTTTGCCGGTCGCGGTCCCGATCTGACGGAAGAAAATCTGCAATCGCGCGCGCGCGGCATCACGTTGATGGCTCTCTCCAACAAATTCGGCTGGATGGTGCTGTCGACCGGCAACAAGTCCGAAATGTCGTGCGGCTATGCCACGCTCTATGGCGATATGTGTGGCGGCTACGCGGTGCTCAAGGATGTCTACAAGACGACGGTGTTCGAGATTTCGCGCTGGCGCAATGCCCATCGCCCGGCGGGCGCTCTCGGCCCCGAAGGTCCGGTGATGCCCGAGCGGATCATCACCAAGCCGCCGACGGCGGAGTTGCGCGAGAACCAGACCGATCAGGATTCGCTGCCCCCTTACGAGGTACTGGACGCGATCCTTCACGGTTTGATCGAGGAAGAGCTGACGGCGGCGCAGATCGCGGCCAAGGGTTATGACCCGGCGACGATCCAGGCCGTGTGGAAAATGCTCGATCGTGCGGAATACAAGCGGCGTCAGGCGCCACCGGGGGTCAAGATCACCCGGCGGGCCTTCGGTCGCGATCGTCGCTATCCGATCACCAATGGCTATCAGGGTAATTCGTGACTGTTCGTCTCAGGTTCGCGCCCAGCCCGACGGGCAGGCTCCATCTCGGCAATATCCGCACCGCGCTCGTCAACTGGTTGTTCGCCCGCAAATCCAGCGGCGAATTGCTGCTGCGGATCGATGATACCGACGCCGAGCGGTCCAAGCCGGAACATGCCGCCGCAATCGAAGCCGATCTCACCTGGCTTGGCCTCGCCTGGGATCAATTCGCTCGGCAGTCCGACCGGATGGCGCGCTACGCCGATATTGTTTCGAGCCTGAACGCCGCCGGCAGGCTCTATCCCTGCTTCGAAAGCCCTGAAGAACTGGAGCTGAAGCGCAAGCTGGCGCTGTCTCGGGGAAGGCCGCCGATCTATGACCGCACTGCGCTGAAACTCTCTGCGGCGGAGATAGATGAACTGATTGCCCAGGGTATCGCGCCCGCATGGCGCTTCAAACTCGCGCCGGGTGCGATCAAATGGCACGATCTGATCCGGGGCGACGTCCATTTTGAGGCGGAACACCTGAGTGACCCCGTCCTCGTCCGCCCCGACGGCGTGCCGGTCTATATGCTGGCCTCCGTGGTCGACGATCTCGACTTTGCCGTCAGTCACGTCATTCGCGGCGAAGATCATGTCGCCAACACCGCTGTTCAGATCCAATTATTCGAGGCGCTGGGCGGTCCTGTTCCTGTATTTGGTCATTTCTCCCTGATCGCCGACGCGTCGGGAGAAAAATTATCGAAGCGCGCCGGTGCCTCGTCGATCGAAGACCTGCGGCAGGATGGGGTCGAGCCGATGGCGATCCTGTCTCTGCTCGCCAAGCTCGGGACCTCCGATTCGATCGATCTGCGGCCCGATCTTGCGACCCTCGTGGCCGAATTCGATATCTCCAGGTTTGGTCGCAACCGACCCAAGCTCGACATGGCCGAACTTGACCTGCTGAACGCGCGCCTTATGCACGCGCTGCCTTACCAGCACGTCGCCAAGCGTCTACCGCCGGGTTCGGGGGAGGACTTCTGGCTGGCGGTGCGGGCCAATCTGACGCGGGTGTCCGATGCCGATGAATGGTGGCAGGTCGTGACCGGGCCAGTGACCCCGCTTATCGACGAGCCCGAGTTCATTGCCGCCGCAGCCGCGCTGCTGCCGTCAGGACCCTTCGACGCGACCACCTGGTCGGCCTGGACCAACGCGGTCAAGGGTGCCACGGGGCGCAAGGGCAAGGACCTGTTCCTGCCGCTGCGCCGCGCCCTCACCGGTCGCGGCCATGGCCCCGAACTGGCGGCCTTGCTGCCGCTGATCGGGCGGGAGCAGGCCCTGCAAAGGCTGGGAAGTTAAGCCCACCCATGGTCTCGGGCCTTACGGGCTATTCTATCACCGTAAAATCCCCGCCACCAATTCCTTGAGGGCAGGAACAACTTCGGCCTCGAACCAGGGATGGGTGCTCAGCCAGCGGTGGTTGCGGGGTGAGGGATGGACCAACGGCAGCAAACCCCGGTCGATATAGTTGCGCCAGGCATGAACCGTGGCGCCGAGTGAAGCCTCCCGGCTAAAACCCAGATAGCGGGTCTGGGCGTATTGGCCGATCAGCAGGGTTAGCTTGATATTCGGCAATTGGGCGAGGATGCGCCCATGCCATGCCGGCGCGCATTCAAGGCGGGGCGGAAGGTCCCCACTGGGACCGGCGCCGGGGTAGCAGAATCCCATCGGCATGATCGCGAAGCGGCGTTCGTCATAGAAACTCGCCCGATCAACCCCGAGCCAGCGGCGCAGACGATCGCCCGAGGCATCGTCCCAGGGGGTGCCGGTGTCGTGGACCTTGCGACCAGGCGCCTGACCAATGATCAAGATCTGCGCAGCCGGATCGCCGACACGAACGATCGGACGAGGGCCCAATGGAAGTGTATCGGCGCAAATGCGGCAGGCGCGGATTTCAGCGATGAGATCGGAGAGGGGCACGGTGCTCAATGCTCTTACCATTCGCGTTTAGATGGTGTCGTCAGTCGCTCTATTGTTCTTGGCAGGGCACCGAGGAATGATGCCGACCGCAATGCGGATTCGTTGGCTGTTGAGCCTGCAAAATGGGGGCCGTTACGTCGATGGCAATCCTTAAACCGGTGATGTTGGACATGATGTTAAGATTCACCGCCCATACCCCCGATTTTCCCGAGGGGTGCCAGTAGCTCACCACGCCCACGGCAACCACTATCATTATGGCAACGGCGGACGTCTTCCATTCGAACCATGGGGGTGGAAGCCATCTCAGGTTACGGCGGCGCTTCATCACCCTGAGCCTTCTTGTGACCGCGAATGCTTCGTTGTTATTTTAGTGGGGATTGCATCGTCGCCCGGCGGCGTCGCGAAGATTGACCTACCTGTGGTAACCGTCGCAGAAGTTGCGAAGAAGATTGAGGGGGCGAAGGCCGGCACGGACGGCATACGCGTGGCCGACACGCTGTCCACCGACGCGGGTAGCGTGTTCGGTTGGTTCCTTGAAGCAGGACAGTCCGGCGACTTCGCCAAGGCGAGTTCCGCCTTCAAGAGCGCGGCAGAAATAGCCGATAGGCTTGCGGACATTGAGGGGACGTGGCCGAAAATCTGATGGCGCTCATTGGCGCTCATGTAAGGCGTTTGGCGGCCAGTGCGCCTCTTGCTCCTGGCGAGGCTATCTGCATGAACTCGGAAAGGTGTTCCTCGGCAAATGGGTATGAGACCTTCCAGACCATTGCGCCCAGCAC